>NZ_JBFTZV010000030.1:0-48588 GCF_056406615.1 Arthrobacter sp. P1_B3
GTACCAGATCAAGTCCGGCTTCCACGGCCCCACCGACATCTCCCCGGTCGGGTTCGCCGCGCAGCTGCACGTCGGCCTGGCGATCCACAACTACGGCATCCAGGAATACATGCAGCACTCGGATGCGACCAACGAGGTCTTCGAACAGTCCATGACCTTCGTGGACGGCTACCTGCACCCGGGAGACAAGCCCGGCATCGGCGTCGAATTCAACGCCGAAGCCGCCGCCGCCTACCCCTACCAGCAGGCCTACCTGCCTTACAACCGCCTCGTCGACGGCACCGTCCATGACTGGTGAACCGTCCATGACTGGTGAACCGGCCATGACAAGTGAACTGAAGACCGCCGGTCCCGCCCACATCGTGGTGATGGGCGTGACGAGTTGCGGCAAAAGCACCGTAGGCGCCGCTATCGCCGACCGCCTCGGCGCGGAATTCCTCGACGGCGACTCGCTGCACCCGCAGGCCAACATCGACAAGATGGCCTCCGGCATCCCGCTGGACGACGACGACCGGGCACCCTGGCTGGCCGAAATCGGCAGGCGCTTCTCGGCGTCGGACTCCGGTCTGGTCATCGCGTGCAGCGCGCTCAAGCGCTCCTACCGCGACATCATCCGCAGCGGGGACTCATCCGTAGTGTTCGTGCACCTGCACGGCACCCGGGAACTGCTGCACAAGCGCATGGCCGCACGCCCGGGACACTTCATGCCGCTCTCACTGCTGGATTCGCAGCTGGAAACCCTGGAAGAACTCCAGTCCGACGAAGCAAGTGTTGTAGTGGATATCGCCACGCCGGTGAAGCAGATCGTAGATGACGCTGTTGCGGCCCTCGCCGGGCCGCAGGGCGATGCAACCCGGTTCCTGGTGGACCTGAAGGCCGCGCCGTTCAACCTCGACGAATCCGCCATCGCCTGGGTGGAGTCCACCATCGACTCCATGACGGATGAGGAAAAGATCGGGCAGCTGTTCATCAACCACAACAACGACTACTCCCCGGAATACCTCGACGGTGTCCTGGAGCAGTACCACGTGGGCGGCATGCGGTACCGGCCGGGGCCGTCAGCCGACGTGCAGGAACACATCCGCTACGCGCAGTCCAAGACACGGGTACCGCTGCTGATCGCGTCGAACCCCGAAATGGGCGGCGCCGGCAGCTGCGACGACGGGACGTTCGTCTCGACCCACCTGCAGGCGGGTTCGCACCCGGACAAGGACATCGCCCGCCAGATGGGGCGCGTTGCCGGTGTGGAGACAGCCGCGCTGGGCTGCAACTGGGCCTTCGCGCCGATCGTGGACATCCACTACAACTGGCGCAACACCGTCATCTCCACCCGGGCCTTCGGCAACACCCCGGAAATCGTGGTGGAACGGGCCAAGGAGTACTTCGACGGCATCAGCGAATCGCCAACCGTGTGCGCCATGAAGCACTTCCCGGGGGACGGCCTGGACGAACGCGACCAGCACGTGGTCACGTCCTACAACACGTTCGGCTACGAGGAATGGACCAGGACCTACGGGCATGTGTACCGGGAGATGATCGGGCACGGCGTGCAGTCCATCATGGTCGGGCACATCGGCGCGCCGGACTTGTCACGGCATTTCCGTCCCGGCCTGGCGGCGGAGGACATCCTGCCCGCGACCCTGGCGCCGGAACTCCTCCAGGACCTGCTCCGCGGCGAGCTCGGCTTCAACGGGCTGATCCTCACCGACGCGTCCCAGATGATCGGCCTCACCCAGGCCATGAAGCGCAGCGAGCTTGTGCCGGCCACCATTGCGGCGGGCTGTGACATGTTCCTGTTCTTCCGCAACCCCGCGGAAGATTTCCGGTACATGATGGACGGCTTCAAGTCCGGGGTCATCACGGAAGTGCGGCTGCAGGACGCCCTGCGCCGGATCCTGGGCCTGAAAGCCTCGCTCGGACTGCACAAGGCCGCACGGGAATCCCTCGTCCCGCCGGTCGAAGCGCTGCAGCTGATCGGGAGCGCAGCCCATTTGGCCATCGCTGCCGAAGTTGCGGACAAGACCGTCACGTTGGTGAAGGATACTGCGCAGAACCTGCCCATCACCCCGGAGACGCACAAGCGGATCCGGCTGTACGGCATCTCCGGCGGTGCGGATTTCACCATGGCGGATCCTCTGGCCTACCTGGACACCGTCCGGGACGAGCTCGAGAATGCCGGGTTTGAAGTCCATCTGTTCAAGACGGCGGCGCAGCGCAAGGCGGTAGGGGAGGAGGGCGTGAATTTCATGTCGGTCATCTCCGAGGAAGCCACGGCGGATTACGCGCAGAAGTACGACGCCGCGTTTGTGTTCGCCAACGTGAAAGGCTTCGCCCAGGAAGCAGCCATCCGGATCAAGTGGTCAACACCCATGGCGGCCGAGATTCCCTGGTACGCCACCGAAGTCCCCACCGTGTTCGTCTCGCTCAACCAGCCCAACCACCTGATTGACGTGCCGATGGTGAAGACGGCCATCCACGCCCACGCCGGGTCGCCCGAGGCCATTCGGGCGACCATCGAGAAGATCCAGGGCAAGTCGGAGTTCCAGGGCACGTTCAACGAGAACGTCTTCTGCGACTCCTTCGACACCAGGCTCTAAGCCGGCGACGCCGGGCTGCGCGGCGCCCAGGTTTCGGCTCGCCGCTACGTTCTCGGGCTGGCGCCAGGGTTTCGGGCCGGCGCTACGCGGATCCCCGCCGCGCCGGTCCGAAGCCGCAGCGCAGGTCCAAAACCTGCGCGAAAACCCCTCCCGCGCCACCCCGTGCAGGCGTAGCGTGGGGCCATGGAGAAGACCGGATGCGCGGTGGTGGGCGGTGGACCTGCGGGGATGATGCTTGGACTGCTGCTGGCCCGGGCCGGGGTGCAGGTGACAGTCCTTGAGAAGCACGCTGACTTCCTGCGGGATTTTCGTGGCGACACGGTGCACCCCTCCACGATCCGGCTGATTGACGAACTCGGGCTCGGGCAGGACTTCAGGCAGCTGCCGCAGAGCCGCCTGAAGAATGTCGCTTTCCCCGTCCCGGGCGGGCCGCCCGTGACCATGGGCGACTTTAACGCCCTGCCGCCGCCGTACAACTACGTCGCCATGATGCCGCAATGGGATTTCCTGAACTTCCTCGCCGCCGCCGCAGCCGAAGAGCCGGGATTCACCCTGCTCATGAGCCGTACGGCCACCGGGCTGGTCCGCAACGGGGGCCGTGTCCGCGGAGTCCGCTTCCGGACCCCGGACGGCACGCAGGACGAACTCCTGGCGGACGTCGTGATCGCAACGGACGGCCGTCATTCCGTGCTCCGCGCCGCGGCCGGGCTGGCGCCGAAAGAGTTTCCCGTGCCGTTCGATACCTGGTGGTTCCGGTTGCCGCGGTATGCCTCCGAAACTGGCGAGGTGGCGGGCATCGTGCCGGCCTTCGGCCCCGGCGAGGCGCTGCTGGCGCTGTTCCGCAACGACTACTACCAAATGGGCTACCTGGCGGCCAAGGGCACCGACGCCCGGATTCGCGCGGAGGGCGTCGAAGGGTTCCGGCGGCGGGTCGCGGCGCTCCGCCCGGACCTCGCCGACCGCGTTGACGCCATCCGTTCCCTCGATGACCTCCACTGGCTGGACGTGCGCCTGAACCGGCTGCGCTCGTGGCACATCAACGGGCTTCTGTGCATTGGCGACGCCGCCCATGCGATGTCGCCGGCTGGCGGCGTCGGAATCAACCTCGCCATCCAGGACGCGGTGGCCACCGCCGAGTACCTTGCCCCCGCACTGCTCCGCGGCCGCGTGAGCACGGAAGACCTCAAGAAAGTCGAACGACGCCGGCGGCTGCCCACCGTCATCGTGCAGACCGTGCAACGTGTCATGCAGCGGGCGGTCTTCGTCCCGATCATGACCGGTAAGCGGTCAAAGGCGCCGTCCGCGGCACTCTTCCTTGCCCGGCACGTTCCGGTGTTCCGCACCATCATTCCCCGCTTTATCGCTTTCGGTCCGCGCCCGGAGCACGCACCGGCCTTCGCACGCCGGGCCGAACCCCAGCCGCAGCCCTAGCCGCGGCCTGTCCGCCACCGTCGATTGCTCCGTAGCCGCCCTTTAGAGCTCTCAAAACGGCGGTTACGGAGCAGCCGATGGGTCAGCCGTGCGCCGCGAGGTACCCGATGAGCCCCTTGACCGTGGACACTGCCGGGTAGTCACGCTCCGGGATGTCCACGCCGGTGTCCGTGTCGATCGTTTCCACCAGCCGAAGGAAATCCAGCGAGTCAAGCTCGAGGTCCTGCCGCAGCCGGGCGTCCTCGTCCACCTCGGCCAGGTCCACGTCCGGTGCCACCTTGCCTATCGCGGACTGCACCGCCGCCCGGGCGTCTTGTTCGTTCATGGTTCCTCCGGTTTCACAGGTGCTCCGGTTCTTGCAGCAGTTCGTCGATCCGGGCCAGGTAGCGGCCGCCGCGCAGTCCGTCGCTGACCCGGTGGTCCGCCGAGAGCGTGGCAATGACAGCGTGCCGGACCCCGAGGAGCCCGTTCTGGGCCCAAGGCTGTTCCATTACGCGCCCGAATCCCACCATGGCGACCTGGGGCGGGTAGATCACGCCGTAGACACTGTCCACGCCGAGGTCCCCGAGATTGGTCACGGTCAGGGTCGGATCGGCCATTTCCGCTCGCTGCAGCCGCCCGGCCCTGGCCCGGCTGACAAGATCCCGCAACTGCTCCATCAGCACGTCCAGGGGCAGGGTGTCGGCGTCGTGGATTGCCGGGGCCACGAGGCCGCCCTGGCGCAGGGCCACCGCTATGCCCAGGTGGACCGAGGCGCTGGGCCGGAACTCGCCGGCGTCGTAAAATCCGTTGACCTCCGGTACGTCCCGTGCCGCCAGCGCCGCGGCCTTGAGCAGGAGCGCCGAGGAGACCAGCCGGGCGGAGACGGGCCGGTGCGCGTTGACGGACTGCATCCATTCGACGGCGGCCCGCAGATCCAGCGTGGTGCTTAGGTAGTAGTGCGGGATGGTCTGCTTCGAGCGCGTCATCAGGGCGCCGATGGCGCGGCGCAGGGTGGCCACGCGCTCCGACGGCGGCCTCCCTTTTATTGGCGCCGTAGGCGCCGCCGGCGCTTCCGGCGTCGCCAGTGCCGGTATGCCGCGGTCCGGCACCCCTGGCTCCGGCCCTGCGAGTTCCGGCCCGGCGACGGGCAGGGCGGTCTCCGGAAGTCCCGGACGCGCAGCGCTGGCGGCGCCCTGCACGTCGGCCACCGTCACGGCGCCGTTCCTCCCGGTACCGGTCACGGTTGACAGCCCGATCCCGAGCTCCGCCGCGAGGCGCCGGGCCCGCGGCGAGGCACGCACCCTGCCCGCATCGCCGGGCCTGGCCGCCATCGCGTGTTCCACGTCCGCCCGGGTGATGGTGCCGTCTTTGCCGGTGCCCTGGATCCTGCCGGTGTCCACGCCCAGCTGGTGCGCCAGGTGCCGCACCGGTGGCGCGATCGGCGGACCCGGCGCAGGGCCGGGCGCTTCCGGAACCTGGGACTTGGCCGCACTGGCTGGCGACGGCGTCCGCGGCGGGACCGCTTCCGGAACCCCGACCTCGGCCGGGGTCTGGGTGATCCGGGCCAGCGGGGTTCCCACCGGAACAGTCTCGCCGAGGTCCACCAGCAGTTCGGCGACCACCCCCTCCTGGAAGGATTCCACGTCCATGACGGTCTTGTCTGTATCCACGACCGCCACGAGGTCCCCGCGGCGCACATAGTCACCGGGCTTGACCAGCCATTCGACAATCTTGCCGTGCTCCATGTCAGCGCCGAGTGACGGCATCAGGAAGTCACCCACTGGTATCCACCGTCATTTTGGCCGCGGCCACGATTTTCGCCTCGGACGGGAGTGCCGCCAGTTCCAGGTGCTTGGCATAGGGGATCGGTACCTCGGCGCTGCAGACTCGGGCCACCGGCGCATCGAGGTCGAAAAACGCCTGTTCGGTGATCCGTGCGCTCACCTCGGCCGAAAGGCTGCCGCTGCGCCAGCCTTCATCGACCACCACGGCTCGGTGCGTACGGGTCACGGAGGCCAGGATGGCGGCGTCGTCGAGCGGTCGGAGCGTGCGCAGGTCCAGGACCTCGGCGTCGATCCCGTCAGCCGCGAGCTGTTCCGCGGCGCTGAGCACCGCGGGGAGGGTCCCGCCGTAGGTGATCAGCGAGATGTCGTTGCCGGGGCGCCGGATGGCGGCAGTGCTGATGTCCACGGGGCCGGCGCCGTCGGCAAGTTCCCCGGGGACGTTGTACAGCGAGCCGTGCTCGAAGATGAGTACGGGGTCCGGGTCCTGAAGCGCCGTCCACAGCATGCCGCGGGCGTCTTCGAGGGTAGCCGGGGCGAGAATCCGCAAACCCGGGATATGCGCGTACCAGCCCTCGAGGCTGTGCGAGTGCTGGGCACCGAGCTGGCGGCCCGCACCGGTGGTCATCCGGATCACGAGCGGCACGTGGAACTGGCCGCCGGACATGTGCAGCAAGGTGGCGGCGTTATTCACGATCTGGTCGAGGGCCAGGAGGCTGAAGTTGACGGTCATGATTTCCACGATCGGGCGCATGCCGCCAAGGGCCGCCCCGATCCCGGCACCGACGAACCCGGATTCCGACAGCGGGGTATCCCGGATCCGGTTCGGGCCGAACTCCTCCAGCAGGCCCAGACTGACCGCGAACGAGCCGCCATAAGCGCCCACGTCCTCGCCCATCAGGAACACCCGCTCATCGCGGATCATGGCGTCGCGGATGGCCGCACGGAGCGCCTCACGGTAGCTGGACTTCATGGCGCGCCGGTTTCCTCTCCGGCACGCTTTCCGGCTGACTGCGTGCCTGCGCCAGTGTCCGTGCCTTCTCCGGCGACACGCTCGCTGTAGACAAAGCGGGTCAGTTCCTCCACCGGTTCCGGGGTTCCGGCCTCGGCGAAGGCCACGGCGGCCGCGATTTCCGCCTGGGCGTCCGCCTGCAGTTGCTCCCACCCGGCGGCCGTGAGCTGGCCCGCGGACTCCAGAGCGGTCCGCAGCAGCGTGATCGGGTCCCGTTCCATCCAGCGCGCCACCTCGTCCTTCGTGCGGTAACGTTCGGGATCAAACATGGAATGGGCCCGGAAGCGGTAGGTCCTCAGCTCCAGGAAGTGCGGTCCGCCGCCGGAGCGGACGGCGTCCACTGCGCGGCGCGCACCCTCCTCGACGGCCAGGACGTCCATTCCGTCCACGGCCCATGCGGGGATCTCGTACACGGCGGCCTTGAGGGCGATGTCCGTCTGCGATTCGGAGCGGGCCAGCGCGGTTCCCATGGCGTAGAGATTGTTCTCGCAGCAGAACAGCACGGGCAGCTGCCAGAGGGCCGCCAGGTTGAGGCTTTCGTGGAATTCGCCTTCGGCCACGGCGCCTTCGCCGAAGAAACACACCGTGACGTTGGTGCGTTCGGCCATCTTGTCGGCGAGCGCCAGGCCGACGGCGAGCGGCAGGCCCCCGGCGACGATCGCGTTGCCGCCGAAGAATCGGGTGCCGGCGTCGAAGAGGTGCATTGACCCGCCGCGCCCGCGGCAGCACCCTTCAACGTAGCCGTACATTTCGGCGAGGATCGCCCCGGCCGAGACGCCGCGCAACAGCGCGTGGCCGTGCTCCCGGTAGGTCGCGACCACGGCGTCTTCCGGTTCCAGGGACGACAGGACGCCGGCGGCGACGGCCTCCTCGCCAATGTAGACATGCAGGAAGCCGCGGATTTTGGCGGCACTGTAGAGCTCGACACATTTCTCTTCGAGCTGGCGGACACGAAGCATCTGCAGCAGCAGTTCCCGGCCGTGGGCCGCGTCCACGGGGCCTCCGCGCGGGCCCGCCGTGCCCGTCATTTCGGCGCCTGCTTTGTCGGGGCCGGCTGCTTGGGGTGTGGGGCGCTCGCCGGGGCCGGGGGCGTTTCGATGGTGGAGGTATCGCCCTCTGGCAGACCGAGCTCCCGGGCCTTGAGCAGGCGCCGGAGGATCTTCCCGCTGCGGGTCTTGGGCAGCGCGGTGGTGAAGTCGAGCAGCCGCGGTGCGACGGCGGGGCCCAGCCGCTTGCGGGCGAATCCGATGATCTCCAGTGCCAGCTCCCCGGACGGGTCCCAGCCGGTCCGGAGCTCAACGAAGGCCTTGACTACCTCGCCGGCCACCGGGTCCGGAACTCCGATCACACCGGCTTCGGCCACGGCCGGGTGCTCCATGAGGGAACTCTCCACCTCGAACGGGCCGATCAGGTGCCCCGAGGACTTGATGACGTCGTCGCCCCGGCCGACAAACCAGTAGTAGCCGTCGGCGTCGCGTCTGGCCAGATCCCCGGTCAGGTACCAGCCGCCGGCGAAGCAGCGGCGGTAGCGCTCCTCCTCGTGCAGGTAGCCGCGGAACATGGAGGGCCAGCCGGGCCGGAGAGCCAGTTCCCCCATGGCGTCGGGGGCCGTGACCAGCGCCGCTTCGCCGTCGCGGATGACGGGCTTGCCGTCCGGGTCCCGGGCCACGAGGGCTGCCTCGACGCCGGGGAGCGGCCGGCCCATGGAACCGGGCCGGATCTCAGTGGCGGCGTAGTTGGAAATCATGATGCCGCCGGTTTCGGTCTGCCACCAGTTGTCATGCACCGGCTGCCCGAACGCCTCCTGCCCCCACACCACCACCTCGGGGTTGAGCGGCTCGCCGACGCTGGCGACGAAACGCAGGGCGGAGAGGTCGTGTCCCGCGGTCCGGCCGGTCCCGGCTTTCATGAGCATGCGCAAGGCCGTCGGGGCCGTGTACCAGACCGTGACTCCCTGTTCGGCGAGGATCCGGTACCACCGGTCTGCGTCCATTTCCTCCTCGTCCACGATGGCCGTCACCCCGTGGCTCAGGGGTGCGATCACGCCGTACGAGGTTCCGGTGACCCAGCCGGGGTCCGCCGTGCACCAGTAGACGTCCCCGGGGTGCAGGTCCAGGGCAAAGGTGCCGGTCGCGTGGTGGGCGGTCACGGCGTCGTGCACGTGGATGGCGCCTTTCGGGGTGCCGGTGGTGCCGGAGGTGAAGTGCAGCAGGGCCATGTCTTCGGGTTGGGTTGCCGCGATCTCCCCGTCCGGCGGGGCTTCCCGCATGAGGGCTGTCAGGTCCAGGGTTCCGGGCTCCGGATCGCCTTCGGCGTCGATGAGCAGGACGTGGCGCAGTTCCGGGAGCTGCTCGCGGAGCTGGGCGATCTTCCGGCGGTATAGCGCCCGCGTGGTCACCAGCGCCCGGCCGGAGCCGAGCAAGAGGCGCTGCCGCACGGGCTCGGGGCCGAACGCGGAGAACAACGGGCAGAACACGCTCGCGTTCTTGAACGTGCCGAGCACCGCGACGTACAGGTCCGGGCCGCGGCCGGTGAGGGAGAAAACCCGTTCCCCGCGGCGGATGCCCAGACTGCGCAGGACCCCGGCGAAGCGGTTGGTCTGTTCCGCGAGTTCGGCGTAGTTCAGCGAGTGCGTGCTGCCATCGGCCCGGACGAACCGCAGAGCCTCCCGGCCGGCGCCGCTGCCGGCCGCGTGCCGGTCCACTGCCTCGTAGGCAATGTTGAGGCCGCGGCCACCGGGGAGCCCGGACAGGGCGCGTCGGCCCTCATCCCAGGTGAACGCCGCGCGCGCCGCGTCATAGTCCACCAGGTTCGGCCGGACCCGGAAACTGCCGATGTCTTTGGTGATCGCAGGCCAACGCATGGATGGTTCGGTTCCTGCCGTCATGGTTCCATCCGACTCCCGTGTGCCGGTGCCGCCAAGAGTAAAAGGTCCCGGGCCGTCGGCCCCGGACCAGCCACTAAACTGGGACCCATGACTGCCACCCGTGACTTCGCAGCTGACGCTGCCTCTGCCCGTGCCCGACTCCTGGAACTGATCAAGGAACTGGCCGTCGTCCGCGGCAAGGTCATTCTCTCCAGCGGAGCGGAAGCCGACTACTACATTGACCTGCGCCGCATCACGCTGCACCACGAGGCGTCCAAGCTGGTGGGACAGGTCATGCTCTCCCTGATGGAGGACGCCGGGATCGATTTCGAGTGCGCCGGCGGGCTCACCATGGGGGCAGATCCGGTGGGCACCGCCGTCATGCATGCCGCCGTCGACGCCGGCCGCCCGGTGGACGCGTTCGTTGTCCGCAAGGCGCAGAAGTCCTACGGCATGGGCCGCCAGGTGGAAGGTCCCTCGGTCGAGGGTCGCAAGGTCCTGGTCCTGGAGGACACCTCAACCACCGGCGGTTCCGCGCTGACCGCCGTCGAAGGCGTCCGTAAGGCCGGCGGCAACGTGGTGGCCGTCGCCGTGATCGTGGACCGCGACACGGGAGCCAAGGAAAAGATCGAGGCCGAAGCCGGTGTTCCGTATCTCTTCGCCTTCGGCAAGGACGAACTGGGCCTCAACTAGCGCTCCGCCCTCGGCTGACGGGGATGGACGGGGTACAGGGGGTGACTTATCATTTCTTAAATACCCCCGTCCGTACCCGCATCTGGAGAAACGCGCCATGCTCCCGCACCCCGAAGACTTGAGGGCTGACTCCGTCGGCACTGTCGACCAGATCCAGAACCTGATCCTGGACAGCGCGGACTTCGAAGTGTTCCTGAACGAACTCGCGCGTTTTTCCGCGCACCAGGTGGCGGGCTCCGGCGACGACGCGCTGTGCGGAATTACCCTGCTCCGGGACCGTAAGGCCGCCACGATCGGGTGGAGCAGTGACTCCGCCCGTGAAGTGGACGAGATCCAGTACTCACTGTCCCAGGGCCCATGCCTGACCGCTGCCAAGGAGGAACGGGAAGTCTACGTCCCTGACCTCTTCGACGAGGACCGCTGGGGCCCTGACTATGCCTCCGCCGTCGCCTCGCACGGCCTGCGCTCGGTGTTGTCGGTGCCTTTCCACCTCCAGGGCGAAGCCCAGGCGGCGCTGAACCTCTACTCCGATGTCCCGCACAAGTTCGACGGCGACGTCGCTGTCCGGGCCCGCGGCTACACCCGTGAAATCTCCCAGGCGCTGCGGCTGGCAGTCCGCTTCTCGCTGCACACGGACAGCGCCACCAACCTGCGCGCCACCCTTGAATCCCGGACCGTCATCGACATGGCGATCGGGATCGTCATGGCGCAGAACCGCTGCGACCAGGAAACCGCGGTCCGGATCCTCACCGATGCGTCCAGTAACGGCAACGTCAAACTCCGCGATATCGCCACCTCCCTGGTGCAGTCTGTGGGCGGAACGGCAACCCGGACGCACTACGAAGAGCCGGACCGGCGACAGGCGGGCTGAACCGGCAGTCGCCTATGACTTGTGTGCAACCACAAGCGCGGATACGCTGAATGAGGTTGAGCCGTCGGCCATAGACATCCTTCTTTGGAGTACCTATGGACCAGACACTGCAAGCCCACGTCAAACTCGATGTCGTTTCCGACGTCGTCCGGATTAGTGTCCGGGGGAGCCTCACGCAAGCCTCCCGCCCCTCCCTGACGCACATTGTCCAGCGCGTTCGCCGCATGGGGATCATCTCGCACATCCGCGTCGACCTCGGCCTGGCCGCATTTGTGGAATCATCGGCGCTGGCCGGCCTGCGCAACGACCTCAACGCGATCGACGGCGGGAGCGCCGGCTCGGACATCGCCGGCATGCCCGCCCCCGGCGGCGTTTCCCTGGAGCTGACCGCGCACCGCGACGATTCCGCCGCATTGCCCGCCCTGGACATGTCCGGGGAATTCCTGTCCTCCATCGATCCCTCCGGCACCCGGCGGCTGACCCGGTTCTCCGACGACGAACTTTTCGCCGCGAGCGACTGTGTGTTCGGCCTGCTCGATGACCCCGCTGACATGGCCCGCTCGGAACTGCTGGCAACGTATGACGAGATCGGCATGGAGATCAGCCGTCGCGAGGTCGGCCGCGAGCCCGAGCCTGTCTAGCCGGCCAGCGGCGGCAACGCCGCTCCAGGCTGCCCTTCTGTCTTCCGGATTGGTCGGGTTTCTCATCCCCGCCGGACCGTGGATACGGTAGTAATGTGCCGGCCGAGATGGAACCGAACCATCCGCGAGGCCCCGGTGCTGCCGAGGCCCGCATGCTCCGCCGCGCCGTCGAGCTTAAACGGGTTTCCCGGCGGACATTCCTGATCGGCGCCGGGTCCGCTTCACTGCTGGCGGCGGACATGCTGTTCACGCGGCGCGTGCAGACCGATCGGCGTGTCACCCGGATCCTCGAAGTGCCGGATGACGTCGCCGAACTGTACTATCCCCACGCCAGCTGGATCCTGTTCCCCGGCTACAAGACGGGCTGGGAAGAAGCCCTGTGGATCCTGAACGCCTTGCGCGGATCCTTGAACAAGAGGGGCCGGCTCGGCGCCGTCGGGTATTCCAACGAGGGGCTGGACATCGACGAGGTGGTCATTGCCGTGATCGAGTACGTCCGCGCCCACAATCTCACCACCCTCTACTTCTACGGCCATAGTTTCGGCGGCATGGTGGCAACTCAGGTGGCTGCCCGGCTGCGCGAGCTGCACGGCGTCGAAGTGGCGTTCATCCTCCTGGATTCCAGCCCGGCGAGCCGGCACGACGTGCTGGACCAGAGCTGGTTTGAGGGCGTGGTGCTGCTCTACGAAAGCGGGTTCCGCTTCCCTACGGTGCTGCGCGGTGGCTACGAGCTCGGCGAGAGGATGCTGCACAAGAATGAGCGCAGTTGGGGCCAAGTAGTGGACCAGACCCTGGAACAGCTGTCTCCGCTCGCGCCGTCCAGCGTGCTGATCCAGTCCGAATCCGCCTACATCTACCACTTTGAGGCAAGCCGTTTCGTCGGGAAACTCGGCGAAACAAAGATGGCGTTCATCGGCAACCCCCGGGACAAGACCGTGGACTACGAGACCGCCCGGGATACGTGGTCGCTGACCTTCAAAGCCAACATGGCCTCGGATGACCTGCGCACCGACGGGGCGAGGCCGGAGCACGCGAGCCCGGGCTGGAGCCCGTTCGTCTACCGGCCCATCATCGACAAACTCCAGGACGACCTCTTTCCGCTGCCGGGCGGCGGCGGGAAGAAGACCGCGTTCTAGGGGTTTCCTCAGATCTGGTTCTTGAGGTCCGCCACGGAATTCAGGATCTGGTTCGGCCGGAACGGGTACGCGGCGATGTCGTCCCGGTGGGTGATGCCGCTGAGCACCAGCACCGTGTGCAGGCCCGCTTCCATGCCGGCGATGATGTCGGTGTCCATGCGGTCGCCGATCATGGCTGTGGTTTCCGAATGCGCGTCGATCTGGTTCATCGCCGAGCGGAACATCATCGGGTTGGGCTTGCCCACAATGTACGGTTCGCGGCCCGTGGCCTTGGTGATGAGGGCGGCGATGGCCCCGGTGGCAGGCATGGGGCCGTCCTTCGAGGGCCCGGTGGCGTCCGGGTTGGTGGCGATGAAACGCGCGCCGGCCAGGATCAGGCGGATGGCCATGGTGATGGCTTCAAACGAGTAGGTGCGGGTCTCGCCGAGCACCACGAAGTCGGGGTTCTGGTCGGTGAGGATGAAGCCTGCCTCGTGGAGCGCCGTCGTGAGTCCTGCTTCGCCGATCGTGTAGGCGCGGTTCCCCGATTCGGAGCCGCGGACCTGGTCCTTGAGGAACTGGGCAGTTGCCAGGGCCGACGTCCAGATGTTCTCCTCCGGGATTTCCAGTCCGGAAGAACTGAGCCGGGCCGCGAGGTCCCGGGGCGTGAAGATCGAGTTGTTGGTCAGCACGAGGAACCGTTTGGAGGTGTCCACCCAGCGCTGGATCAGCTCCGAGGCGCCCGGGATGGGCTGGTTCTCGTGGACCAGCACGCCGTCCATGTCCGTGAGCCAGCATTCGATTTCCTGGCCACTGCGGTACATCGAGGCATATGAACGTGCCCCGTCTGAGTCGGTCCCCTGCTCTTCGCGCTGATCTGCCATGGTGTCCTCCGCCGTAAGTGTGCCGCTACCTGCCTCCCAGTCTAATGTTGAGGCGTGACTGAACCCGAGATCCCCGGCGACGCCGGCGTAGAGCCTGTGCCAGAGACGTCAGCGGACCCGGCGGCAGTGGCGGAACCGAAGGCGGAGGTCGGCGTCGGCCCCTGGGAAGGCGAACTTCCACAGGGCGAGCACTGGGACCCGGACCTCCTGGCGGACGGCGACCGGCGCAACGTGGTGGACAAATACCGCTACTGGAAGCACGAGGCGATCGTGGCGGACCTGGACTCCAAGCGCCACAATTTCCACATCGCGATCGAGAACTGGCAGCACGACCTCAACATCGGCACCGTGGTCCGGACCGCCAACGCGTTCCTCGCCAAGGAAGTCCACATCATCGGACGACGCCGGTGGAACCGCCGCGGGGCCATGGTTACCGACCGCTACCAGCACGTCCGCCACCACCCCACCGTTGAGGACTTCGTGACCTGGGCGCAGGGGGAGGGGCTGGCGATCATCGGGATCGACATCTTCCCGGACTCCGTCCCGCTGGAAACCTACGAACTGCCCAGGGACTGCGTCCTGGTCTTCGGCCAGGAGGGCCCGGGCCTGACCCCTGAGGTCCACGACGCGGCGCTGGACACCTTGTCGATCGAGCAGTTCGGCTCCACCCGCTCCATCAACGCGGCCTCTGCCGCCGCGATCGCGATGCACGCCTGGATCCGCCGCCACGTGTTCGGCCAGCACCTCTAACTGCCGCCGAGATGGCACTTCACGGCAATGCTTTCGCCCAACACTGCCGCGAACTGCCGTCTGGGCGGGAAGCTCGGGCGGTGAGCGGCAGGCGGGACCGCCGGGGGAGCGAGTGTTACACAGGCACAGTGACCGGAGACACTGCCCCGGCGCAGGAATGACTAGGATGGTTCCTAGCCGACGAGGTTCCCTCCAGGAGCACCAGCCCGTAGACGAAATTCACTTTAGGAGTCAGCATGCCCATTGCAACCCCAGAGATCTACTCCGAGATGATCGACCGTGCAAAGACGGGTGGCTTCGCCTTCCCGGCTGTCAACGTCACGTCCTCCCAGACCCTAAACGCCGCCATGCGCGGCTTCGCCGAGGCGGAATCCGATGGCATCGTCCAGGTCTCCACCGGCGGCGCGGCCTACTGGTCCGGTGCCTCCACCAAGGACATGGTTGCCGGCTCCCTGGGCTTCGCGGCCTTCGCCCGCGAGGTCGCCAAGAACTACGGCGTCAACATCGCCCTGCACACGGACCACTGCCCCAAGGACAAGCTGGACGGCTTCGTGCTCCCGCTGCTCGCCGCTTCCGAGGCAGAGGTCAAGGCCGGCCGCAACCCCTTCTTCAACTCGCACATGTGGGACGGCTCCGCCGAGACCCTGCAGGAAAACCTGCGGATCGCCCGGGAACTGCTCGAGCGCACGGCTGCCGCCAAGATGATCCTCGAAGTTGAGATCGGCACCGTTGGCGGCGAGGAGGACGGCGTCGAGAACGCCATCAACGACAAGCTTTACACCACGGTCGAGGACGCCCTGGCCACCATCGACGCTCTCGGTTCCGGCGAAAACGGCCGCTACATCACGGCGCTGACCTTCGGCAACGTGCACGGCGTATACAAGCCGGGCGGCGTCAAGCTCCGCCCGGAGATCCTCAAGGACATCCAGGAGCAGGTGGGCGCCAAGATCGGCAAGTCCAACCCGTTCGACCTCGTGTTCCACGGCGGCTCCGGCTCCTCGGACAAGGAAATCGCGGACGCCGTCTCCTACGGTGTCATCAAGATGAACATCGACACCGACACCCAGTACGCGTACACCCGCCCGGTGGTGGACCACATGTTCCGCAATTACGACGGCGTGCTGAAGGTCGACGGCGAGGTCGGCAGCAAGAAGCTTTACGATCCCCGCGTCTGGGGCGCTTCCGCCGAGGCCGGTCTGGCCGCCCGTGTGGTCGAGGCCGCCCAGCAGCTGGGCTCCACCGGCAAGACCTTCTAGCCATGTCCGACGAGTTCCGCAAGAACCTGATGGGCCCCGAGCCCACGCTCCTGCCTGCCGAGACTGAGATCTACCAGCACCTCGCGCTCGGCCAGGAAGCCGTGGACCTTGTAGCCAAGCACCCCACGTCCTCGCTCCTGTGGGCCATCCTGGCCGAGGAAGCGTGGGACGAGGGCCGCACCATCGATTCCTACGCGTACTCGCGGGTGGGCTACCACCGCGGCCTGGATTCGCTGCGCCGCAACGGCTGGCGCGGCGTCGGGCCGATCCCGTGGGAGCACGAACCCAACCGCGGCTTCCTGCGCTCCCTCTACTCGCTGGGCCGGGCGTCCGCGGCGATCGGCGAGGCCGAGGAACCGGAGCGGATCGAAAAGTTCCTCAAGGATTCCGATCCCGGCGCAAGGGCCGCCATCGAGTCCGAGGGCTGACGCGCGGTTAACCGACGAAGGCGGGCTCCCACCTCAAGGTGGGAGCCCGCCGTCGTTAATGCGTGCGGGTGGGTGGGGATCAGGCCTTGGCCAGGCCTGTGCGGGCCATGGCATCCGCGTACGCGGTGTGCATCTCCGCCAGGTACTCTTCCTGCCGGGCCGGAGTGCCGGCGAATGCCCGGCCGCTGAGTGAGCGGACCTTGTAGGTCTTCAGGCCGCGGCGCCAGATCATGGGCACTTCGGTCTTGAGCAGCAGGTTGGCCAGGCGGTTGGCCTCGGTGCCGTGGGCCACGATCACGGAGGCGCGGGGCACGAGGGCCAGGAACTTCAGCAGCGGCTTGAGGCCTGCGGAAATCTGGTCCGGCGTGAATTTGCCGTTGGGCTCGCCGGGGACGTACCACGGGTGGACGTTCCACGGCATGACGAATTCGGGGCGCAGGCCCAGCTTCCACTGGATTCCCAGCATGCGGGTGGCCGCCTCGTCTTCGCCGGCGGTGATGAAGCCTGACGCATCCGCGGTGCCGATGTTGGAGTACAGGCTGATGATGCGGCACTCATCGACGTCGTGCATGGGGTCCACGTAGGGGACAGTGGTGCCAGCCTTGGTTGCCTGGAGAGCGTCAAGGAGCTCGTTGACGGGGGCAATGCTAGGTTCGTACCGGCGGCTCAGGAGCTCTTCGCGGAAATTTTCGGTGGCCAGGGCTGTCATATGTTGCTGGGTCTCCTGCGGGATTGGCAAAGCAGCCACACCGGATGCGAACACGCCGAATACCGGGCATGCGGAGCAATGGTGTGGTTTGAAAATGTGGTGTGGACCGATTCCTGGTCGATCCTTATCAGTCTATCAAGCCCTGCGAAATGCGGCGCCGGCCCCGGCCTGGGCTACCAGAGCCGCTTGGTGGCGCGGCGTGCCCCTTCGCTGAGGGCCTCCAGCTTGGCGTACGCAATTTGCGGATGCACCCTGCCGCCCAGCCCGCAATCTGTGGAAGCAATCACATTTTGACGCCCCACGAGGTCCGCGAAGCGCACGATCCGGTCGGCCACGAGGTCCGGGTGCTCCACGACATTGGTGGCGTGCGAGACGACGCCCGGGATGATGACCTTCCCCTCGGGCAGCAACGCGCCCTCCCAGACGCGCCATTCGTGCTCGTGCCGGACGTTGGCCGCCTCGAACGAGTAGCCGCCGGCATTGATCTGCAGGACTGAGTCGACGATGTTCGCGAAGGGGATGTCCGTGGTGTGCGGGCCGTGCCAGGAACCCCAGCAGACATGCAGCCGGATCTGCTCCTGGGGAAGATCGCGCAGCGCCCAGTTTGTTGCTTCGACCCGGAGCTGGATGAACTTCAGGTAGTCAGCCAGGCTCGGCTCGGGGTTGATCTGGTCCCAGCTCTCGGCCAGGGAGGGGTCGTCGAGCTGGACCGTCAGGCCGGCGTCGATGATGGCTTTGTATTCCTCACGCATCGCGTCGGCACAGGCGTAGAGGAGTTCCTCGTCGCTCCGGTAGTACTCGTTGGCCACGCGGGCGCATGAGCCGGGGGAGAGGGAGGCGACGAATCCCTCGGTCAGCCCGGCCGCGGCCAGGCCGGTCTTGAGGTTGGCAATGTCCGAGGCCACGAGTTTTTGGCCGGTGTACGTCAGCGGCCCCGCGATCTTCGGCTGCGTGACGGCCTTGCGGTGGGCCAGGATTCCGGAGGAGGGGTCGTTGTAGGCGTCGTCGAACTTCAGCCGGTCCCGGCGGTCGGGGAAGGAGGTCAGGACGATGTGGCCCGGCGAGGAACGGTGCACCTTGGCGTCGGCCCAGCGGTCCACGTCGGTCGGCACCAGTCCGCCCAGCCGGGAGAAGGAGTAATTCCACCAGGCGCCGTAGTCCACGGAGCTGGACATCGTGTGCCCGTACTCGCCGTCATTGGGGATGTCGATGCCCAGATCCTTTTGGCGCTGGACGACGTCGGCCACCGAGGTTTCGAGCAGGTCCAGGAATTCGGGCGTGATGCCGTCGGTTTCCCTGGCCTCGTTCGCGGCGATCAGCTCGGGCGTGCGGGGCAACGAGCCGGCATGGGTCACGCGGATGTGGTCGCTGTTCTGGGACCCGCTGTTCCGGGACATGGCACGTTTCCTTTCGGCGCTCGGGATCCTCACTCCCACTCAATTCCACTACGGGCGCTCCCGCAAGTGGTGCCCGCTATGTGTCGGGCCACTTGGTGAAAGATGCAGCTATCCGCTCCCTCGAACTCCCCGGCGGGCAGCTCTTTGATCCGTCCGGGATGGGGCGCCCGTTCAAGGACTGGGTGGAAGTGCCTGCGGCCTCCGCGGAGGCGTGGCCCTCACTCGCGGAAGCCGCCCTGGCGTTCCCCACAAGCTTGCTGACACGTCCAAACAAGGACCCAAAGCCATGCCGGTGACCGTTTTCGGCTAAACTTGGGTGGTAAGAGCCCCGGAACTCTAGCGTTGGGTAAGAGCACAGCGGTAGATTCGGGGCATTCTCATGAACGGCGCTGAGCTGTGGCGACCACCTGGTGGATCACACGGAGTTCGGCCCGAACGAATGGGGGAGGATCCCATGCCAGCAATCGTGATCGTCGGAGCCCAATGGGGCGACGAAGGCAAAGGTAAGGCCACTGACCTGCTTGGCGGCCGCGTCGACTATGTCGTCAAGCCCAACGGCGGTAACAACGCCGGGCACACCGTCGTCGTGGGCGGTGAGAAGTATGAGCTCAAGCTCCTTCCGGCCGGCATCCTGAGCCCGAACGCGATTCCGATCATCGGCAACGGCTGTGTGGTGAACCTGGAAGCCCTGTTCCAGGAGATCGACGGACTGGAGGCCCGCGGCGCGGACACCTCCAAACTGCGTGTCTCCGCCAACGCGCACCTCGTGGCGCCCTATCACCAGGTCCTGGACAAGGTCACCGAGCGTTTCCTCGGCGGCCGCGCCATCGGCACCACCGGCCGCGGCATCGGCCCCGCCTACATGGACAAGGTGGCCCGCCTCGGCATCCGCGTCCAGGACGTCTTTGACGCCTCGATCCTGCGCCAGAAGGTGGAGGGCTCGCTGCGCCAGAAGAACGAACTCCTGGTCAAGGTCTACAACCGCCGCGACATCGAGGTGGACGAGATCGTGGAGTACTTCCTGTCCTTCGCCGAGCGTCTGCGCCCGCTGGTCATCGACAGCACCTACGTCCTGAACACCGCCCTGGACGAGGGCAAGGTGGTCCTCATGGAGGGCGGCCAGGCCACGTTCCTGGACGTTGACCACGGCACGTACCCCTTCGTGACGTCCTCGAACCCCACCGCGGGCGGCGCCTCCGTGGGCTCGGGCATCGGCCCCACGCGGATCTCGCGTTCCATCGGCATCATCAAGGCTTACACCACCCGCGTGGGCGCAGGTCCGTTCCCCACGGAACTGTTCGATGAGATGGGCATGTACCTGCAGAAGACCGGCGGCGAGTTCGGCGTCAACACCGGCCGTCCCCGCCGCTGCGGTTGGTACGACGCCGTGCTGGCGCGCCACGCCTCCCGCGTCAACGGCTTCACGGACTACTTCGTCACCAAGCTGGACGTCCTGACGGGCATCGAGCAGATCCCGGTCTGCGTGGCGTACGACGTCGACGGCGTGCGGCACGACGAAATGCCCATGACCCAGACTGAGTTCCACCACGCCAAGCCGATCTTCGAATACTTCGAAGGCTGGACCGAGGACATCACGGGCGCCCGCACCCTGGAGGACCTGCCGGAAAACGCCCGGAACTACGTCCTTGCCCTGGAAAAGCTCTCCGGCACGCGGTTCTCCGCGATCGGCGTCGGCCCGGACCGCGACCAGACGATCGTGGTCAACGATCTCATTAACGACTAGCACCGGCTGACGCTCTAACTGGCGAACGACGGCGGCGGGCCACCCTGGAAAGGGCGGCCCGCCGTCGCAGTTAAGTCGCCTTGTCCGGCAGCGCTATGCCTCCCGGAGCTGGTATCCGACAATGCAATGTATTGCATATTTGTTGTTCACCCAGCCGTTTCCCACCGCGAGCGAAGGACCGACGATGGCCATCACCGATTTTGAGCGCTACCCCCTGATGTTTGGACCGAGTCCCGTCCACCCGCTGCCGCGGCTCAGCGCGCACTTGGGCGGGGCCACGATCTGGGCGAAGCGGGAGGACGTCAACAGCGGCCTCGCGTTCGGCGGCAACAAGACCCGCAAGCTGGAGTACTTTGTCCCGGATGCCCTGGCGCAGGGCGCGGACACCCTGGTCTCAATTGGCGGCTACCAGTCCAACCACACCCGCCAGGTCGCGGCGGTGGCCGCGAAGCTCGGCCTCAAGGCCCGCCTGGTACAGGAAAACTGGGTCGACTGGCCGGATCCGCTGTCCGACCGCGTGGGCAACATCCTGCTCTCGCGCATCATGGGCGCCGATGTCCGGCTGGAGAGTGCGGGCTTTGACATCGGTATCCGCAGCAGTTGGGAGAACGCGATCGAGGAGGTCAAGGCTGCTGGCGGCAAGCCGTACGCGATCCCGGCCGGCGCGTCCGACCACAGGCTGGGCGGGCTGGGCTTTGCCAACTGGGCCTACGAGGTGGAGGAGCAGGAGCGCGAGCTCGGCATCTTCTTCGACACGATCATCGTCTGCACCGTCACGGGCTCCACCCATGCCGGCATGATCGCGGGTTTTGCCGGCCAGGACAAACCACGCCGCGTGATCGGCATCGATGCTTCGGCGACCCTGACGAAGACCCGCGACCAGGTTGAACGGATTGCCCGGAACACCGCCGAGCTGATCGGCCTGGGCCGGGAACTCCGTGACGACGAAATCAACGTCATGGGGGGCTGGGCCGGGGACCGCTATGGAATTCCCGTCGACTCCACCCTGGAAGCCATCCGTCTGGGCGCCTCGCTCGAGGCCATGATCACCGACCCCGTCTACGAGGGCAAGTCCCTGGCCGGGCTGATCGACCTCGTGACAAGCCGGGAGATTCCGGCCGGGAGCAACGTTCTTTACGCACACCTGGGTGGCCAGATCGCCCTCAATGCCTACAGCGGACTCTTCCGGTCCTGACGCGGCGCACGGCGGCGGCGGGTTCCCTGACGGGGACCCGCCGCCGCCGTCGTTAAGCCCCGGCAACACCGGCCCAAAAAAGAAATCAAGAAATTTCTGATTGGTGCGTAACCTTTCGGGCCCGCCCAGCGATTACCTCTTTGTAAGCGCCGCCGGAGCCTTGGACCCCCCACCAGGCACCGGCTGGCCTTCCACCGTAAGTGCCGACCGGCGCCTTCCCCCCATCTGGTCTCCGGTCGGCTCTTTACCGTAAGCGCTTGCCGGCGCCTGCCCCCATGGGCGCCGGCCAGCCTTTTCTGGCGAGAGTGGGCTGTCGACTGCCCCCCAAGAGGCCTCAGCCCGCCTTCCACCAAAAAAACAAAGGATGTACGTCTGTAATGAAGAGTGTTAGCAAGACCACCAAGATTGTTGTCGGCGCCGCCATCCTGGCAGTCGGAGGTTTCTCCGGCATCGGACTGGCCAATGCGGCCCAGATGTCCAGCACCGAGCAGACTGAAGTGAACCACGCTACGCCCGCCACTCCAGCTGTCCCGGCCACACCTACGCTCCCGGCAACGCCGGCCGTCCCCGCAGTTCCGGCCGCGCCGTCCACTGACGGCAAGGCGAAGGGCGACGCCGATGTGGACGGCACCGAGGGTGCCGTCGAAGGCTCCGTTGATTCAAAGAAGGGCGCCACCGTTAAGGGCGACGCCAGCGTCAAGGGTGCTGCCGGTGAGGCACGCGCCAACGCCAACGTCAACGCCGCAGTTCCGGCGACCCGGGCTATCCCCGCGGTTCCCGGCGCCAATGGCGTCCCGGCCACCCCGGCCACCCAGGCCGTTCCGGCCCAGCCGTCCGTCGAGCTGCCCCAGCACGACAAGTAATATCCGGCTGTTTAGCCTGGACCCGTCACGGGTCTGAAAGCAAGGAGGGAGCCCTCATTTTGAAGGGCTCCGGGGTGCGGCCGCTAGACTTACGGGGGGGCCGCACCCCAGCAGTAACGGAAGGACAGCTTCTTGGCACAGCAGCTAAGCGACGACGAATTGTCAGCCGCTTTAGCTGGTGACCCATCAGGTTTCAGCGCGGTGTACGCTGTCATTTCCCCTGCCGTGCTGGGCTACTTCCGGGCCCGGGGCGTGGACGACGCCGAGGCCCTGACCCAAGACGTGTTCGTGGACGTCCTGCCGAAACTGGCCGGCGTCAGCGGCGGCCACAAGGGCCTGCGGACGTTCATTTTCTCCGTCGCCCACGCCCGGCTGGTCGACTACAGGCGGCGGGCAGAACGCACGCCGCACCTAGCCGAGTACGACCCCCTGACCGACGCGCGGTACTCGGCATCAGCCGAGGACGAGGTGCTCGGATCCCTGGGCGGTATCTCGGACACTCTCGCGAGGCTCAATGAGGAGCAACGGGAAGTTCTGGTCCTGCGGATCGTCGCAGACCTTTCCATCGAACAGGTGGCCGGCATCATGGACAAGACGCCGGGTGCCATCAAACAGCTTCAGCGCCGCGGGCTCAGTGCCCTGCGCGAACTCGTAACCGAAAAGGACCACGCAGCATCATGACCGGCACCCGCGACCCCCAGCAGGATGGCAGCATCCAGACCATGCTGAGCGACTCCGGCCTCGAAGCCGCGGCCGAGCTCCGGAGCGCGCTCGAACAGCTCCGCGCCGTGATCCCGGATGCGGCTCCGGCGCCCCGCGCCGATCTCGCGGCACTGCTTGCCGCCGGAGTAGCCCGTTCAGCCGCCCCTGTCTCAGCCGCGACGACGGCGCTGCCCGCGGTCGCGTCCGCCAAGGATGCCGCCGATGAATCGCTGCCGACCGGGGTCACTAGCCTCGCCGAGCGCCGCGRCCGGAAGCGTCGGCTGGCAATCGTCGGTGGCGCCGTCGTGGGTGCCATGACCCTTGGTGCCGGCGCCGTGGCGGCATCCAGCGAGGACTTCCGGCACAGTGTCAGCCAGAGCGTCGGCGTCATCTTCCAGTCCCCGGGGCACGGCACTCCGGCCCCCGAGCATGTCCAGCCGTCGCCGTCCTCGGTCCCGGTCTTCCCTGCACCTGCCGCGACGTCGCCGGCAGGAACTCCCGGGGCTGCCCCATCCAGCACTGCACCCACTGGCGCGGGATCGGACGGCGACGAGGACTCGGACAAGAAGGCCGGACGCAAGCCGCGCACCACGCCGCCCGCCGTCGGGCGTGACGGTATCCTGCCGACGCCGCCAAATCGTCCGGTCGCGCCGGGAAGGCCCGAGCTCCCGGGCCGGGGCGCGGACCGGGGTCTTCCCTCGGATCCGGTGCCGGCGCCGACCTTTCCCGGTTTGCTTCCCACGCCCCCCGGCCAGCCCTAGACCGCCTTCTAACCCAGTTGCGCTATCACTTAGGGCTGTTCTTTGCCGCGCTGGGAACGACCCTAAGTGATAGCGCAACAGGTGGGTTGGCGGGTGACGGGTGCTGTTGGGCCTGCCGCTTTTAGGCCAGGACCTGCCGCTTGGAGGAGATGACGCCGGTGTCGAAGCCGGCCAGGTGCAGGCCGCCGTGGAACCGGGCATGCTCAATCTTCACGCAGCGGTCCATCACGACGTCGAGCCCGGCGGCTTCGGCCTCTTTGGCCACGTCCTCATGCCAGGAGCCCAGTTGCAGCCAGAGGGTCTTGGCGCCGGCGGCGATGGCCTCGTCCAGGACGCCCGGCAGGTCACCGTGCTTGCGGAACACGTCCACAATGTCCGGGCTTTCCGGCAGATCCGCCAGCGACGCGTACGTCGGCTGACCCAGGATTTCCTTCACCACCGGGTTCACGAAGTAGACCTTGTACCGGGTGGAGGACTGCAGGTAGGTGGCCACGAAATAGCTCGCGCGCGACGGCTTGTCCGAAGCGCCCACGATCGCGATCGACTTCGCCTGCCGCAGCAGGTTCAGGCGCTCCGGCGCCGAGGGCCCGGTCCAGGTCCGTTCTTCAACAGTCATCAGTTCGCTCCGATCGTGCAGGCTTCAGCCTCTGCTGTGTCCAAGCCGCGGGCGGATGCATCCGAGGCTGCCTCCCGGGACGCCGCGTCCAGGGCCTGATCAAGGTCCCAGAGGATGTCGTCGATGTCTTCCAACCCGATCGAGATGCGGACCAGGTCCTCGGGGACGCCGGCGGATTCGAGCTGTTCGGGGTTGAGCTGCTGGTGGGTGGTGGACCCGGGGTGGATGACCAGGGTCCGGGAGTCGCCCACATTGGCCAGGTGCGAGGCCAACTGCAGGGACTCGATGAACTTCTGGCCCGCGGCACGGCCGCCCTTGACGCCGAAGGAGAAGACCGAGCCAGGACCCAGCGGCAGGTACTTCTTGGCCCGCTCGAAGTGCGGGTGCGAAGGCAGGCCGGAGAAGTTCACGTAGGCCACGCGCTCGTCCGCCTCGAGCCATTCAGCCACGGCCTGCGCGTTCTTCAGGTGCTCGTCGAGGCGCTGGGGGAGCGTTTCGACGCCCTGCAGGAGCTGGAAGGCCGACTGCGGGGACAGTGCCGGGCCGATGTCGCGCAACTGTTCGCAACGCAGCTTTGTCAGGAAGCCGTACTCGCCGAAGTTGCCCCACCAGGACACATTTCCGTAGGAGGCCACCGGCTCCGTCATCGTGGGGAAGTTGCCGTTGCCCCAATCGAAGCGGCCGCTTTCGACGATCACGCCGCCCAGGGTGGTGCCGTGGCCGCCGAGGAACTTCGTGGCGGAGTGGATCACGATGTCCGCGCCGTGCTCGATCGGCCGCACGAGGTACGGCGTGCTCAAGGTGGCGTCGACGACGAGCGGGACGCCGGCGTCGTGCGCCACCTTCGCGAGGGCCGCAAGGTCCTGGACCTCCGAGGACGGGTTGGCCACCACCTCGACGAAGATCGCCTTGGTGTTTTCCCGGACTGCGGCGGCGTAGTCCGCCGGGTCGGTGCCGGGGACGAACGTTGTGTCCACGCCGAAGCGGCGCAGCGTGACGTCCAGCTGGGTCACCGTACCGCCGTAGAGCTGGGAGGCGGCGACGATGTGGTCCCCGGCCTGGGTGAGCGCGGCGAAAGTGATGAACTCCGCCGCCATGCCCGAAGACGTGGCCACGGCGCCGATGCCGCCCTCCAGGGAGGCGATGCGCTCCTCGAACGCGGCCACGGTGGGGTTGCCGATCCGGGAGTAGATGTTGCCGTATTTCTGCAGCGCGAAGAGGCTCGCGGCCTCCTGCGTGTCCTTGAACACGAAGGAGGTGGTCTGGTAGATCGGCACGGCACGGGCGCCGTGCTCGGCGTCGGGGGTGCCGCCGGCGTGCAGCGCGCGGGTGCGGAAACCGAACTTGCGCTCAGCCATTACGCAGCTACCTCAACGTTTGCCACCGGGGTCTGGGACAGGTCCAGCTCGATGCCGTTCTTGCGTGCCAGGTCCGCCTCGAGTTCGCGCACGATCGGCAGGACGTCCTGACCGAACACGGCGACTTCCTCCTGGAAATGCAGGTAGCCGGTGAGGAACAGGTTCACGCCGATCTTCTTGTACTCCACGATCCGCTCGGCGATCTGCTCCGGTGTGCCAATCAGCTGCGTCTTGAAGCCGTCGTTGTACTGGACCAGATCCTCGAAGCTGGAGTCGGCCCACATGCCCTTGCCATCCGTGGTGGACGCTCCGGCTTCCTGCACGGCGGCGCGGAACCCTTCGACGGCGGGCTTGTGCGCCTTCTCGACGATCTCGCGGAGGGTGTCGCGGGCTTCCTTCTCGGAATCACGGGCAATGACGAAGCCGTTGAGGCCAAACCTAGGAGAGGGGAGGGCGGGGAGGTGGGAGGAGCTCCGGGAGGGCAGCCCGGCGCCGCTCCCGCGCCCGGCAGCACGCCCGACTTCTCCTGCGGAGGCCACGACGCCGGCGATGTTCTCCTTGAACCCTTCGAGGTCCTTGCCGTTGGAGAAGTACCAGTCGGCCACGCGGCCGGCAGTGGCCTGCGCGGCTGTGGAGTTGCCGCCAAAGAAGATCTCCGGGTGTGCCCGGCCCGGCACGTCCACCGGGGCCGGGTTCAGGGTGAAATCGGTGATGTTGTAGTACTTGCCGGACTGGCTGTATTCCTGCTCGGTCCACAGCCCGCGGAGGACCTTGATGAATTCCTCGGTGCGGACATAGCGCTCGTCGTGCTCGAGCCATTCGAGCCCAAAGTTGGTGAATTCGTCCTTGAGCCAGCCGGAGACGATGTTCACTGCGGCGCGGCCGTTGGAGATGTGGTCCGCGGTGATGATGTACTTCGCCAGCACGCCGGGGTGCCACATGCCCGGATGGACGGCGGAGATCACCTTGAGGCGCTCGGTGGCGGCCAGCAGCGCCAGGCTGAACGAGGTGGCCTCGTGCTGCTTGTCCGCGCCGTAGGAGGCGGCGTACCGGGTTTGGGTGAGGGCGTATTCGAAGCCGGAGTTTTCCGCGATCCTGGCCAGCTTCTTGTTGTACTCGAAGTCCCAGCCGGTGCGCTGTTCGATGGTGGAAACCACCAGGCCGCCGGAAACGTTGGGAACCCAGTAGGCGAACTTGAGCGGTTCGGAAAGACGGGCGACGCTGCTGATGTCAGTCATGGGTGTTCCTTACTTCTGGGGTGTTGTTGCGTTCGCGCAGCACATCCTGGATGCCCGCGATGGATGGTTCGTTCTGGAGCGACGTGGTGTCCCCGAGCGCGGTTCCTTCGAACAGCTGGGTCAGCAGCCGGCGCATGATCTTGCCGCTGCGGGTCTTGGGCACATCGGGAACGACGACGACGTCGCGCGGCTTGGCGATCGGCCCGATCTGCTTAGCGACGTGCGCCTTCAATTCGGACGCGATGTCCTCGGTAGCCGCCGAATCCTTCAGCACGACAAACGCCACGATGGCATGCCCGGTCTTTGGGTCCGCGACCGGGCAGACGCCCGCTTCCACCACGTCCGGGTGGGAGACGAGCGCCGACTCGATCTCGATCGTGGAGAGCAGGTGCCCTGAGACGTTGAGGGTGTCATCTACCCGCCCGAGGATCCAGATGTCTCCGTCGTCGTCATACTTGGCGCCATCACCGGCGAGGAACCAGCCCTGTTCGGCGTATTGACGCCAGTACGAATCGAAGTAGCGGCGCGGGTTCCCCCAGACTGTCCGCGCGATCGCGGGGCCGGGGGAGTCCACCACGATGAAACCCTGGACGCCCGGCGGAACCGCATTGCCGGCGTCGTCCACGATGCGCGTGCTGACCCCGGGCAGCGGACGGGCCGCGCAGCCGGGCTTGAACGCGGTGTCCGTCGGTGCGGGGGAGAGGATGGTGGCGCCGGTTTCGGACTGCCACCAGGTGTCCACCACCGGGGCGGTGCCGGCGCCGATGTTGGCCCGGAACCAGCGCCAGGCCTCGGGGTTGATGGCCTCGCCCACCGTGCCGAGGAGACGGATGGAGGAGAGATCGTACGCGTCGGGGACGCCGTCCGGGAACCAGCCCATCAGGGAGCGCACCAGGGTGGGCGCGGTGTAGTACTGCGTGACGCCGTAGCGTTCGATGATCTCAAAGTGCCGGCCTGGGTGCGGGGTGTTGGGTGTTCCCTCGAAAATGACCTGCGTGGCGCCGTTGGAGAGCGGGCCGTAGAGCTCGTAGGTGTGCGCGGTGACCCAGGCGAGGTCGGCCGTGCACCAGTGCACGTCCTTCTCCCGCAGCGCGGGGTCCGGGTTGCTGAACAGGTGCTCGAAGCTCCACGACGCCTGCGCGAGGTAGCCACCGGAGGTGTGGACCAGGCCCTTGGGCTTCCCGGTAGTGCCGGAGGTGTACATGATGAACAGCGGCGTCTCGGCGTCGAACGGTTCGGCTACGTGGACGTCGGAAGCTGTCCCGACGGCGTCGTGCCACCACACATCGCGGCCCGCGGTCATCGGGACGGTCCCGAGTTCGTCCGCCGGAGTGGTCCTGTTGACCACCAGGACGTGCTCGATGGCGTTGTCGCCGGAGACGGCGGCATCCGCGTTGTCCTTGACCGGCACCGCGGCGCCGCGGCGGAACTGTCCGTCGGTGGTGACCAGGAGTTTGGCGCCGGTGTCCTCCACACGGAACTTCAAGGCCTCGGCGGAGAAGCCGCCGAAGACCAGGGAGTGGATGGCGCCGATGCGGGCCACGGCGAGGGTGATGATCACGGTTTCGGGGATGACCGGGAGGTAGATGACCACGCGGTCGCCCTTGGTGATGCCGAGGTCCAGGAGGGCATTGGCGGCCTTGGACACCTCGCGCTGGAGGCCGGCGTAGGTGACGGCACGGCGGTCACCGGGCTCGCCCTCGAAGTGCAGGGCCACCTTGTCTCCCCGCCCAGCCGCTACATGGCGGTCGACGCAGTTGTAGGCGACATTGAGCCTGCCGCCCTCGAACCAGGTGATCTGCGGGCCGGTGCCGGCCTCGACGTCGGCCGGGATGCGGCGGTGCGCGGTGTGCCAGGGCTTGCCGCCGATGTCGTTACTGAGGGCACCGTCGGCCGGTGCCGCCCAGTCGAGGCGCAGGGCCTGTTCTTCCCAGAAGGAAACCGTGTCGGCCACTGCCGTCGCGGCGGTGTGGTGCCTGGGGGTGGTGCTGCGGTGACGCGCCGGTCCGTCGGTGGGGGCGCCGTGCACTGCGCCGTCCGTGGGCTCGGTCAGGGACCATCCCGACGAGCCGCGAGAGGAACCGGGCGCGTCACGCAGCCCTGCTTCGTTCGCCGTCGCGTCCGAAGTGGTTTGTGGGGTTGCCTCGGACGCAGTCCGGGCAAAGGTGGGCAGGGCGGAAGAATTCTCAGGGGTCATGGCAGCACTCCATCGGTCCTGGCAGTAGCACCCTTGGTTCCTCTGGTTCCCTCGAATTCAATCGAAAGTGAGCGGAACAGTTCCGTGGGAATGGTCGTCTCACGGCACCGGGGTTGCTGCGGCTTCATCGATCCAGGTCTCTCGGCCGCTCGGGATGGTCACTACCTACTAGAACCGAGATGCACGATTCCACAAAATCCGCGTCTCACGCGTTGTAATATTCGTTCACGGCGGCGCCCGGCGGCGCGAAATCGTTCATTTATTCGACGATTGTCCAAAAAAGTCGCAGGAGTAAGGTTAATGCATGGCCCACGTTAACGATCCGGCAGTCATTGACCGCCTCATGCGAACCAAAGGCACGTGGGCGGTGGTCGGCCTGACCACCAACGAATGGCGCTCGGCGTACGACGTCTCCCTGTATATCCGTGACCGGATGGGTATGGAAATCATTCCGGTCAACTTGCCCGGAGACGACGTCCATGGCGAGAAGGGGTACCGCTCCCTGACGGAGATTCCCGCGGCGAAACACCCGATCGACGTCGTGGACTGCTTCGTCAACTCCCACAAGGTGGGGGCCGTCATAGACGAGGCCATTGCCGTAGGCGCCAAGGCCGTCTGGCTGCAACTGGGCGTCTTCGACGACGCCGCTGCGGAGCGTGCCAAGGCCGCCGGGCTGGACGTCGTCGTGAACGAGTGCCCCGCCCGCGAAGGGTGGCGCGTGGGCCTCTAGCGGAGTCGGTGGTGCTGGCCGCGGCCCGGGAGCTCGACGCCGGTGCGGATCAGGACCTGGAACTCACGCCGGAGCAGCGCTACATCCGCGGCGAGATCGCGGTGGAAAAGGCCCAGCTGCTGGTGCCCGAGCTCGTCCAGTCCGCGGCCCAGCAGCTCTTCGACGTGACCGGGGCATCCGCCACGTCGAAGTCCAAGTCGCTGGACCGGCACTGGCGCAACGCCCGGACCGTGGCCACCCACAACCCGGCCGTGTTCAAGGCCCGCACCGTGGGCGATTACGAAGTCAACGGCACCACTCCCGAAGGGCTGCACAGCATCGGCGATGCCCGCACTGCCGGGTAGACCGCAGCCGGATAGGCTCGTGTCATGGACGTTGCCACCCTCCGCGAGATCTGCCTGAGCTTCCCGGGCGCCTTTGAGGACTTTCCGTTCGGCCCGGAGACATCCGTGTTCAAAGTGCGCTCTGCCGTGGCGGGTGGCGCGCGGCAGGACGCCAAGATGTTCGCGTTATCCGCCATGGACCCGGCGGACTGGTCCGTGAGCCTCAAATGCGAGCCGGCCCTGGCCGAACAGCTGCGGGCCATCCATCCGGAAATCACCGGCGCCTGGCATATGAACAAGACGCACTGGAACGGGGTCCGGCTGGACGGATCGCTGCCGGACGACATGATCCGGGACATGGTGGAGGATTCCTATGACCTGGTGGTCGCATCGCTCAGCCGAAAACAGCGGGAGCAGCTGGGCTGGGCAGGGCTCGCCCGGGGCCAAGGCACATGAGCGGCGGCCCTGACGCCGGCGGCATCGCGGGGGCCGGGCTGAACTATCCGGGCATTGGCTCCACCGAGCACGGGCAGGCTCCGGAAGGCTTTCCCTGCCTGGTGTCCCAGACCTACCTGGGCGATGGCCTGGCACTGTACCGGAGGGTGGCGCAGGGGATTCTTTCCTGGCAGCTGCAGAAACGCTCCGGGCTGCGGATCCGCACCGACTCCGACGCCGTCGTGCCCGGTGCGCGCGTGGTGAGCGGATTCGGCGTCGGGCCCTTCCGGATCAACGCGCCCTGCGAGGTGGTGTGGGTGCGCCGGCCGGTGCCCGGCGACGGGCCCCAACGTGCCGGGTTCGGGTACGGCACGCTGCCGGGTCATCCCGTGCGGGGCGAGGAAGCCTTCGAAGTGGAGATCGACGCCGCGGGGCGGGTGTTCCTCAAAATCACGGCCTTCAGCAGGCCGTCCAACTGGTTCTACGCGGCCGGCAGCGCCCTCGCGGGACGTGCACAACGGCATGTCACTTCCCGATACATTGGGAGTGCACACGAACTGGCCGCAGGTGAAAGCTGAGCAGGAGCAGGTGGATGCTGGAACAGACAACCCTTGACCAATTGTGGAACTTCGACGACCCCGCCGGATCGGAAGCCCGTTTCCGGGCGGCCGCCGCAGATGACAGCTATGACGCCGACGAACGCGCCGAACTCACCGCCCAGCTGGGCCGGGCCATCGGGCTGCAGGGCCGCTACGAGGAAGCCGACGCGCTGCTGGATTCGATCGATGCCGACGAGCCCACCGTGGCCGTCCGGGTGCTGCTGGAACGCGGCCGGGTGCTCAATTCCAGCGGCCACGGGGCGATGGCCGTGCCGCTCTTTGAGCAGGCGGCAGAACTGGCGGACCACCTGGGCGAGGAATTCCTGGCCGTGGACGCGCTGCACATGCTCGCCATTGCCGACTCCGCGCACGCCGAGACCTGGACCCGGAGCGCCCTGGAGTATGCCTCGACGGTCCACGACGAGCGGACCAAGCGGTGGGTGGTCTCGCTGCACAACAACCTCGGCTGGACGCTGCACGACGCCGGCCGCTGCACCGAGGCAATGGTGGAGTTCCAGCTCGCCGAGCAGTGGGCCGACCGGATCGGCACCCCGCGGCAGCAGGAACTTGCCCGCGAGGCCATCAAGGCCTGCTGACCGCCTGCAAGAATGGAACCTCCGGAATTTCGAATGAAAGGCAACAGCTCGTGATCTTCATCGTCGTCAAATTCAAGGTCAAGCCGGACTGGTCCGAGCGCTGGCTGGGACTCGTGGACGATTTCATCCGGGCCACCCGCCAGGAGCCAGGGAACCTATGGTTCGACTGGTCCCGCAGCGTGGAGGATCCCAATGAATTCGTCCTCGTTGAGGCCTTCAAGGACGACGCCGCCGGAGACCACGTGAACAGCGCCCACTTCAAGCAGGCCATGGCGGACATGCCCCAGGCCCTGGCCGAAACTCCCCGGATCATCAGCCGCCAGCTAGACGGCGAAGGCTGGGACCGGATGGGCGAACTCACCATCTAACCCCGTCGATTGCTCCGTAGACGCCATTTTGAGGCCTCAAAACGGCGGTGGGGAGCAATGGATAGGCTTATGGCATGTGGATCGGATGGATCGAATTCGACATCCTTCTGGGCGACGTTCACAGCCTCAAGGAGAAGCGCTCCGTGGTGCGGCCGCTGCTGGCGGAGCTGAAGCGGCGCTTTGATGTCTCCGTGGCCGAGGTCGGGGACCACGAACAGCACCGGCGCACGCAGTTGGGCGCCGGCCTGGTGGCAGCCGACCGGGGACACGTCGTGGAGGTGCTGACCGCCGTCGAACGCTTCGTGGCAGCCCGGCCCGAACTCGAACTTCTCAGCGCACGGCAGCGGGAACTCCGCAGCGACGACTAACCCCGTCGATTGCTCCGTAGCCGCCCTTTTGAGGTTCATTCGGGTGGGCTCGGATTCGCCGCAGGCCTTCCGGAACCGGAGCTAAACGTGCCGATCATCGACGATGCGGGAACGCGGCACCACGAACCCGACTTGGCCTATCGGAAATACAGAATCGGCGTCGATGGCGGCCCGGGCGTTAACGAACGGTTGCTCCGCAACTGCCGTTTTGAGGGTTCAAAACGGCAGTTGCGGAGCAACCGATGGAACGGGCCTACGCCGCCAGGGTTCCCTGGCCGAGCTTGCGAGGCGAGGGCTGCGGTGGGTGGGCCCACGCCGCCAGGGTTCCCTGGCCGAGCTTGCGAGGCGAGGGCTGCGGTGGGGACTAGCCGAAGTACTTCGGCAGGGTCGCCTCGTGGGCTTCGCGGAGCGCGTCGAGGCTCATGGTTTCGACGCCATTGATCTCCAGCGTGCCGCCCTCGGCGTCCACGACGCCGATCCGGACGTGCGCGAAGCCGCGGGCGGTGCACATGTCCGTGAAGCGGATTTCCTCCGAGCGGGGCACAGCGACGACGGCGCGGCCCTGGGTTTCGGAGAACAGCGCCGTGAACAGGTCCACCCCGTCGCGGTCCAGGACATCCTGCAGCGCGATCCGGGCGCCCACGCCGTAGCGCAGGGACGACTCCACGAGGGCTGCAGCGAGGCCGCCTTCGGAGAGGTCGTGGGCGGAATCCACCATGCCGTCGCGGGAGGCGTTGATCAGGATCTGCCCCAGTTCGCGCTCGGCGTCGAGGTCAACCTTGGGCGGCAGGCCGCCGAGGTGTCCGCGCATGTTGGACCATTCCGAACCGTCCAGCTCGGCCGCTGTCGTGCCCAGCAGGTAGATGGCCTGGCCATCTTCCTTCCAGCCCGACGGCGTGCGGCGGGCGACGTCGTCGAACTTGCCCAGCACAGCCACCACGGGGGAGGGGTGGATGGGGGTGGTCCCGGTCTGGTTGTACAGCGAGACGTTGCCGCCGGTGACCGGGATGCCGAGGACCATGCAGGCGTCGGACAGGCCGCGGATGGCTTCGGCCAGCTGCCACATGACGTCGGGATCCTCGGGGGAGCCGAAGTTCAGGCAGTCGCTGACGGCCATCGGAACGGCGCCGGAGGTGGCGACGTTCCGGTAGGCCTCGGCAAGGGCCAGTTGCGCGCCGTGGTACGGATCGAGGTAGGTGTAGCGGCCGTTGGCATCGGTGGCCAGGGCCACGCCGAGGCCGGTTTCCTCGTCCACCCGGACCACGCCGGCGTCGTCCGGGAACGCCATGGCGGTGTTGCCGCCGACGTAGCGGTCGTACTGCTTGGTGATCCAGGACTTGTCGCACATGTTCGGCGAGGCGACGAGCTCGGTGATGGCGGCGGCCAGGTCCGCGGGGGCGGAGGGACGGCCGGTATCCTGCACGGACCCGGTGAAGGAGTCGGCCTGTACGGCGTCCTGCCATTCGGGGCGGGCGTACGGGCGGTCGTAGACCGGGCCGTCGTGGGCCACGGTGCGCGGGTCGACGTCGACAATGACTTCGCCTTCCCACGTGATGATGAGGCGGCCGGTGTCGGTCACTTCGCCCAGCCAGGAGTACTCCACCGCCCACTTGTCCATGACCGCTTCAAACGCGGCGATGTTCTCGGGGGTGACCACGGCCATCATGCGTTCCTGCGACTCGGACATCAGGATCTCGCCCGGGGTCAGCGTGGGGTCGCGGAGCAGGACGGAGGTCAGCTCGACCTCCATGCCGCCGTCGCCGTTGGAGGCGAGCTCGGACGTGGCGCAGGAAATGCCCGCGGCGCCCAGGTCCTGGATGCCTTCAACCAGGGATCCCTTGAACAGCTCCAGACAGCACTCGATCAGGACCTTCTCGGCGAAGGGGTCGCCCACCTGGACGGCCGGGCGCTTGGACGGCTTGGTGTCATCGAACGACTCCGAAGCCAGCACCGAGGCGCCGCCGATCCCGTCGCCGCCGGTGCGGGCACCGAACAGCACCACCTTGTTGCCCTTGCCGGAAGCGTTGGCGAGGCGGATGTCCTCGTGTCGCATGACGCCGACGGCGAGGGCGTTGACCAGCGGGTTGCCCTGGTACACGGAGTCGAAGACCATCTCGCCGCCGATGTTGGGCAGGCCCAGGGAGTTGCCGTAGCCGCCGATGCCGGCCACGGCGCCGTGCATGACGCGGGCGGTGTCCGGGTGGTCGATCGCACCGAAGCGCAGCGGATCCATCACGGCCACCGGGCGCGCGCCCATGGAGATGATGTCGCGGACAATGCCGCCGATGCCGGTTGCGGCGCCCTGGTAGGGCTCCACGAACGACGGTGAGTTATGGGACTCGATCTTGAACGTCACAGCCCAGCCGTCGCCCAGGTTGGTGACACCGGCGTTCTCGCCGATGCCAACGAGCATGTCCTTCTTCATTTCCTCGGTCACCTTGTCGCCGAACTGGCGCAGGTGGTTCTTCGAGGACTTGTAAGAGCAGTGTTCGCTCCACATCACCGAGTACATGGCGAGTTCCGCGCCGGTGGGGCGGCGGCCCAGGACCTTAACGACCTCGTCGAACTCGTTCTGCTTCAGGCCCAGTTCGGCCCAGGGGAGTTCGGTGTCCGGCGTCTTGGCCGCGTTCTCGACGGTGTCGATGTTGAACTTCCGGGCGGTCTCCGCGGGCGCCGCCACTGCGGGTGTGTCCGTCATTTGTTGTCTCCCACGATTTTGTTCAGGACAGAGGTGAAGAACCCGAGGCCCTCGGTGCCGGAGCCGATCTCGGGGCCGAAGCCGGCCTCCACGGCGTGCTCGGGGTGCGGCATGAGGCCCACCACGTTGCCTGCGGCGTTGGAGATGCCGGCAATGTCGCGGCGGGAGCCGTTCGGGTTGAAGCCGACGTAGCGGAACACGACGCGGCCTTCCGCCTCGAGCGCATCGAGGGTCTTCTCGTCGGCGATGTACTGGCCGTCCTGGTTCTTCAGCGGCACGGTGATTTCCTGGCCGGCGGCGTAGTCCCCGGTCCAGGCCGTCGTGTTGTTCTCCACGCGCAGGACCTGGTCGCGGCACATGAACTTCAGGTGATCGTTCTTGATCATGGAGCCGGGCAGCAGGTGCGACTCGGTCAGGATCTGGAAGCCGTTGCAGATGCCCAGCACGGGCAGCAAGGCACGCGAGTTGGCGGCGTCGATGATTTTGGACATCAGCGGCGCGAAGCGGGCGATGGCGCCGGCACGGAGGTAATCGCCGTAGGAGAAACCGCCGGGAATCACGACGGCGTCAACGTCGCCCAAAGTAGTCCCGGCGTGCCAGAGTTCCACCGGGGTGGCGCCGGCCAGCCGGACCGCACGGGCGGCGTCGCGGTCGTCCAGGGTGCCGGGGAAGGTGACGACGCCGATCTTCGCACCGGCGAGCCGGGGGTGCGCGGCGACGGCAACAGCCTCACCGATCAGGGGGAGTTCAGTCATCTCAGGCCTCAACGACCTCGACGTTGACGACGTCCTCGATGACCGGGTTGGACAGCAGGGTCTCCGCGGCGTCGCGGGCCTGGGCCAGGATCTCCTCGGTCACCTCGCCGTCGACCGTGAGTTCAAAGCGCTTGCCCTGGCGGACAGAGCTGAAAGCGGTAAAGCCCAGCCGGGGCAGAGCACCGACGATGGCCTTCCCCTGCGGGTCCAGAATCTCGGGCTTGGGCATGACGTCGACAACGATCCGGGGCATCCGGCAACTCCTGTGCGTGAGCGTTGGGTAAGGGCGCAGCGGAGTGGTGCCGTCTCACGCCGATCCGCTGTGTGTTGAGGACTGCTTGGTGAATACAACGAGAAAGGGCGCTCCGCGAGCTTGCATGCCCATTCTACCGGCCTCGGTGCGTCCGGCCGTATTCGAAGCTGGGAGTGTGAACGCGGCCCCAACGGCAGGTCGTTGAACTGGAGAAATGGCGTCGCCGGGGCGGCTGCGGCCTATGGTCCGGGCTGCCGCGGGTCAGTAGGATGTGCCCATGGCTGAGAAACCGAAATCCGTGGTGTTATCTGTTGTGGCCGTTGCAGTGTTCGCCGGGCTTGGCCGGATGGTCCTGCAGAAGATCAAGGCCGACCGTGCGGCGAGGGCGTCCAAGGTGGCCGGTCCCCTGGATGAGAAGACCCGAGCATGGATCAGCGACGTCGTCCGGACTCCGCGCAAGTAGGCCAGCGGTAGGCCGCCCGTAGGCCAGCGGTGGCCCCGGACCATTAGTGGCCGCGTCCTCCCTCGCCGAGGTGCCGCAGGGGTGCGCACCCGTGTGGGTCCGTGCGGGCCGAAGGCGCCAATTGRCGCAGGTCATGAGCTCCGCCATCGCATCGTGTCGTACTGCATGACAAATTTTAAATACCTCCTTGTGGTCTATGTCATATCTCGCTCTCAGTCTGTACTGTATGAATCGGCTGGTATCCGTCGGGGCAGGCCGGGCGATCGCCCGGTGAGTTCCCGCCAGTCCGTTGGGCCCGGTATTGAAGCCGGGCCGTTCCTTTACGAAAGGTTCAAACACTCGTGACATCACCAGGAAAGAGCTTCCTTCGAAGCGGGGGACTCCGGAGGGCCGCGGCACTGACCCTGGGCTTGCCGGTTCTTCTGTCCAGCATCGCGATCGCCCCCGCCAACGCGGCCCCGGCGCAAGGCCCGGCCGTAGCCGGGGTCGCACAGAAGAATGTTGATCCGAACAACTATAAGGACGGCCGCTACATTGTGGTCCTGGCGGAAAAGCCGTCCGCAACCTACGACGGCGGGACGGCCGGGATGCCGGCCACCAAGCCTGCAGCCGGCAAGAAGCTCGATGCCAACAGGGCTGAAGTCAAGCAGTACACGGCGCATCTGGAACAGCGGCAGGCCCAGGTGGCCGGCCAGCAGGGCGTCAAGATGCAGCGCCAGTTCACGGCAGCCCTCAACGGCTTCAGCGCCCAGCTGACGGCGGACCAGGCCCTGAAGCTGGCCAAGGACCCCTCGGTCCTGGTGGTCGCGCCGGACACGCAGAACGCACCCGACTACTCCAGCACCGACTTCCTCAAGCTCAGCGGGCCCAACGGCACGTGGAACACCAAGTTCGGCGGCAAAGACGCGGCCGGCAAGGGCGTCGTGGTCGGTGTCATCGACACCGGATACACCCCCTCCAGCGCCTACTTCGCCGGCGAGGAGGTCAAGCCGCTCACCGGAGATCCCGTCGTCGGCGTGCCGTACCGCACCGCGGACGGCAAGATCCAGATGCTGAAAGCCGACGGCGAATTCTTCACGGGCGAGTGCCAGACCGGTACCGACTTCGACGGCACCGCCTGCAACTCCAAGGTCCTGAGCGCCCGCTACTTCAGCGACGCCTTCGAGGCCACTGTCCCGCCGGAAGCCTGGGACCCGGGCGAACGGCTGTCCCCGGTCGACGCCGCCAGCCATGGAACCCACACCGCCAGCACGGCTGCCGGAAACGCCGACGTCGAAGCCATGGTTGACGGCCGGAGCTTCGGCCAGACCAGCGGCATCGCGCCGGCCGCAAAGCTGTCCGTTTACAAGGTCTGCTGGGAAGACAACGATCCCAACTCCGGCGGGTGCTACTCGTCAGCGTCCGTCGATGCGATCGAGAGCGCCATCGAGGACGGCGTGGACGTCCTGAACTACTCCATCTCCGGCGCCACGGACACCACCACGGACCCGGTCTCCCTGGCGTTCCTGTCCGCCGCCTCGGCCGGGATCTTCGTCGCCGTCTCCGCCGGCAACTCCGGCCCGACCGCCAGCACCGTCAATCACGGCGCGCCCTGGCTGACCACGGTCGCCGCCAGCAGCTTCTCGCAGGAACTGCAGGGCACGGTCGAGTTCTCCGACGGCAGCAAGTACCGCGGCGCCAGCATCATGAACGGCCAGGTCTCCAACGCCGGCGTCGTCCTGGCAGCCAACGCAGCAGCCGGGAGCACCAGCTCGGCTTTGTGCGGCCCCGACACGCTGGACCCGGCGAAGATCGCCGGCAAAGTTGTGGTCTGTGACCGCGGCGTCGTTGACCGCGTCGCAAAGAGCGCCGAGGTCAAGCGCGGCGGCGGCGTCGGCATGATCCTCGTCAACCTGACCAACTCCTCGCTGGACACGGACAAGCACTCGGTCCCCACCGTCCACGTGAACCCGCCCGCCACCGAGGCCATCAAGGCCAAGGTCACGGCCCACCCGGCCATCACGGTTTCCCTGGTCAACAAGGACACCACCGGGCTGCCCCTCGAGGCGCAGCCGCAGATTGCTGGGTTCTCCTCCCGCGGCCCGCTGCTCGCTGCCGGCTCGGACCTCCTCAAGCCTGACGTCGCGGCGCCCGGCGTGGCCGTGCTGGCCGGCGTTTCACCGATCGGCACCGGAGGAGACAACTTCGGTTTCCTCTCCGGCACCTCCATGGCGTCCCCGCACGTGGCCGGCTTCGGCGCGCTGATCCTCGCCAAGAACCCCGCATGGTCCCCGGCGACGGTCAAGTCCGCGATGATGACCACCACCAGCGACGTTGTGAACGCCGACGGATCCAAGAACACCGATGTGTTCGCCACCGGCGCGGGCCAGGTGGACCCGGCCCGCGTGCTGGATCCGGGCCTGGTCTACGACGCCACCACGGATGACTACCTGGCGTTCATCAACGGCACGGGCTTCGATTCCCCCATCCCGGGAGTCGGCACCACCCAGCCGCGGGACATGAACCTCCCGTCCTTCGCCCTGGGCAACCTGGCCGGGAAGATCGAGGTCACCCGCACGCTGACCGCCCTGACGCCGGGGGTCTACAAGGCCAACTTCAATGTTCCCGGCATCAAGGTCACCGTGACCCCGGCCGTTCTGAACTTCAGCGCCGCCGGCGAAAAGCGCACGTTCAAGGTCTCCTTTGAGAATCAGGGCGCACCCCTGGGCAAGTTCGCGACCGGTTCGCTGACCTGGCAGGGCGCCAACAAGAACGTGGCGTCGCCGATCGCGGTCCGGCCGCAGTCGGTCGTGGCCTTGTCCGATGTTGCCTTCACCTCCGAGGGGGGCAGCGGTTCGGGCGCCATCAAGGTGGTCTCCGGCACCAGCTCGCCGATCAACATGACCCTCGACGGACTCTCGAAGGCAGACTCCACGGCCGTCGAGCTCGTCCCGGGCCCGTTCACGGCACGCACGGATGCCTCGAACCTCGTCAAGAGCGTCACAGTCGAGGCCGGAGCCCCTCTGGCCAAGTTCTCGGTCATTTCCGCGGACCCGAACGCTGACTTCGACATGTACGTCATGACCCCGAGCGGCCCGCTGACGGTCGCGACGTCATCGGCGAGCGAATCGGTGTCCATCCCCAACCCGAAACCGGGCAAGTACACGATCTACGCCAACCTGTACGCGAGCCCGAACAACAAGCCCGCCAAGGCCTCTGTCGACGCCGCCGTGCTGGGCAAGGTGGTGGGCAAGGCATCGCTGAACCCGACCCCGCTTCGGCTCGCCAACGGCAAGGCCGGCAAGGTCACGCTGAGCTGGGAAGGGCTGGAGGCCGGTTCGTACATCGGCCGGGTCACTTTCGCCGGTGCCAGCGATCCCACGTTCGTAACGGTGCTGGTGAGCCCGGCCGGGGCCGTCGTGGTCCCGCCGACCTCGGAGGACCAGGGCAAGATCCAGAACAGCGATCAGTCCAACGCCTCGAACAACGCCATCTAGGCAGAAACCCTCACTAGGAAACGGCAACGGCCGGCGGCTCACACCGCCGGCCGTTGCCGTTTAAGCCGCCGCGGACCAGAGCGGGCCCGGCCGCGGCGGGGTAGGGCATCGGGCGCAGGGGCCGGGCGGCACGCCCGGAAACGTCAGATGGCGCCCGTGGACCCAACGGTGCCGCCGAGCAGCGGCGCCATGGCGCGCCAGCGGGCGATCTCGCAGCCGTCGGTCCGGCTGAAGCGGCTATTGACCTCGCGTCCGAGGTACCAGCCGGTCACGACGGCGGTCTGCGGGCCGCCGTACTGCTGCGTGCACAGCCGCGGCGGCCCCGGCTTCGGGAAGAAGATGGCCTCGCCGTGGCGCCGGACGGCCTCAAGGGCTGCGGCCGGATCGGGCAGGGTGGAGGCGGCGGAGGGGACGCCGTCGCCGGCTTCCAGCCTGAACGTGTATTCCGGCGCACCGGGAGCCTCGGTGATGCGGATGGTCAGATCGACGCCGTTAGGGTCGTGGCGGGCATTTTCGGGGCTGGCTGTGTCTGTCATGACGGTCCCTTCAGGCTGTTGTCCGGCTCCGGGCCTCCGGTGGTGGGCGCGGTCCCGGCCGCGGCGTTGAGCAGCGGCGTCAGCTCCTGCAGGAGCCGCTCCCGGAGCTGCTGTGACTCGGCCGCGAACGCCCGCTGATAGTCAACGTACTCGGCCTTGCCCTCCGGTGTCTCGATCCGGATGGCCGGGTACCCCCAGTCGGCGAGGTCGTAGGGCGAGGCCTGCATGTCCATGGCCCGGATCCGCCACGACAGTTCGAAACAGTCCATGACCAGCTCGCTGGGCAGCAGCGGGGAAAGCTTGTAGGCCCACTTGTAGAGGTCCATGTTGGCGTGCAGGCAGCCCGGCTGATCCATGGCCCGCTGGTTCTCCCTGCTGGGGACCATGCTGTTTAGCGGAACGGCGTCCGGCGTATAGAAGCGGAAGGCGTCGAAGTGCGAACACCGGATCCGGTTCTCCTCCACCACCTCGTCGGTGCGCCCGGACCCCAGCCGCAACTGCAGGTACTCGTGCCGGAGGTCGAATTTGTCCTGCCGGTAGACCATGGCCCACTCGTGCAGCCCGAAGCAGCCGAACTGGGCCGGCCGCGCGGCGGTCGCGGCGAGGATGATCCCGGCGAACTGCAGTGCCTCCCGTCGGTCCCTCAGGAAGGCGCCGACGTCGACAGTCACCGCGGGCGACCCTGCCGGCAGTCCGGCGGCCGCGAGTTCGGCGCCGTCGGCCGCGCGGTAATACTTCCACCCGGTCCGCGCCGCAGTCTCGGGGCCGGAGAGCACGACGCCGGCGCCCGGGTGCCAGCGCAGCAGCTGTCCGGGCTTCTGGGTGTAGTAGGTGAAGAGGAAGTCCTCCACCGGGTGCTTCCGGCCGGCGGAGCGCCGCTCGAGGTAGGGATCCGCATAGCGGCGGACGCGTTGGACGTGGGCGGCCTGGCGTGGCAGCCACTCTTCCTGCTGGAGGTGCAAGGGCTTAGTTCGCCCCGCCGGATGAGCCCAGGACGTCCTTGGCGGCGTTCCAGGCGGCGATTTCACAGCCGTCCTTCTGGCTGAAGCTGACCTGAACCTGGTGTCCGTCCACGACGCCGGTGACCGTCGCCGTTTGCGGGCCGCCGTAGATCATTTGCTGGCCGCCTTGGATAGCGGGCGCCTGCTGGGTGCAGACTTGGTTCTTGCCGGCGGGAACCGGGTTGAGAATGGACGGATTGTTCTTGATGGCGATGCACGCTGCGGCGGGGTTGGGATGCTGGCTCTCGGCCGCAGGAGCCCCGTTCTGGCAGACGAGCGTGAAGTTGGTCGCGGTAGCGGTCTCGGCCGGTTTGATCATGATGGCGAGCTCGGCGTTCCCCTGCCCGGGGCCGGACGGCAGCGGCTCCGCGGAGGGTGCGGGTGCCGGGGACGTCGTCTCTGTGTCTGGCGACGGGGAGCCGGACGGGGCTGTTGGCGAGGGGGTGGAGGGGGCGCCCGACGTCGTGCTGGTGGAGGGAGAAGGTGTTGGCCCGCCGTTCGGCGTGCAGGCGGCCAGTCCGGCCACGGCCATCAGGACGGCCGCCAGGACAAGTGCCGGGCGGCCCGATTGCGTGCGCATCAGCAGTCCTCCTCTGTTTTGCCCAGTCTACCGCCGGGGCGCGTCGTCCGGGCCTGGCCGGGTGGCGGCGATCAGGTCCATCATGGTCGCGTGCAGCTGGCCGACCTGTTCACGCGTCAGGCCCAGCCGGGCCATCATGATGCCCGGGACTTCGGTGGCTTGCTCCCGAAGGGCGGCTCCGCGCGGCGTCAGCCGGACATCGAGGGTGCGCTCGTTGCCTTCCATCCGCTGGCGGGTGATGAAACCGGCGGTCTCGAGGCGGCGCAGCAGCGGCGAGATGGTTGCCGGCTCCTGGGCCAGGGCCTCGCTGATGTCGCGGACGGACCGCGGGCTTGCTTCCCAAAGGCACAACATGACGAGGTACTGCGGGTGCGTCAGGCCGAGCTGGTCCAGGACGGGTTTGTAGGCGCCCACGACGCTTCGGGAGGCTACCGTCAGGGCGAAGCAGAGCTGTTGTTCCAGCAGGAGGTCGTCCTCCGCTGCCCGGGCTTCCTGCACGCCCTGCGTGACGTGCCCGCCCTGGATTGCTGGGGTTCCTTCGGTCACACCGACTCCTTTGAATGATTAGTGCACTAATGATTAGCGTACACTGGGAGCATTGTCTTGTTCCCAGGGAAGGATAGCCATGGCCAAGGAAAACGCCGTCGAGAGGTTCATGCGGGCCACCGGGAAGTTCCGGGCCGTGTTCGGCCCGGCCAACCGCAGTTCACTCGGCCACGAGATGACCGACCAGAACAGGCGGCTGCTGGCAATGCGGCAGGCCGAAACTGAACAGTGGGAGACCTTGCACCGGCCCGATGGCAGCACCTATGTGGTGCCCCGAAATCCTGACGACAAATCCCTGCGCTAGGTCCCTTTTCGCGGCACCGCGCCCGGGCCATTTCCCGCCGCCGGGCGTAAAATGAGGGCACTGCCACACCGCTGTGCAGCATCCTGAACCATCCGGGACGAGGAAAGGGGGTGGGACTAGTGACACGTGCTGTCAGAGCTTTCATGGAAAAGACCGACAAGCTGCGGCTCCTGTTCGGGCCCGCAAATCGAGGCGACACCGCGGCGCCTGTAGTTCACAAGCACGATGACTTCGAGCACGCCTCGGAAGACGACCTGGCAGGCTTCGAGGTCGAGACGGACGACCAGGGACACCACTACGCTGTCCGGAAAACGGATCTCGGGAAAGAAGAGGTCTGAGCAGGCCCGCTGCGCCCATCCCATAGGTGCCGGGGGGATCCCGGTGCTGCGGGGCGGCCGCGTGCGGCCGTTGGATTGCGGCCCGAAACGGGGGGATGCGGCCGGATTCGGGCAGATGTGGGGAAGGGAGCGGCAAGCGCCGCTCCCTTCCCCATATCTCTGTGCGCTCCGGGATCCCGCCCGACAAGCTTCGGCTCGGCTAGCGGCCGGTGCCGCCGTAGACCGTGGCCTCGTCCTCGCTGTCGAGGTCAAACGCCCTGTGGATGGCCCGGACGGCGTCGTCGAGCAGATCGGCGTGGGTGACCACGGAGATCCGGATCTCCGAGGTGGAGATCATGTTGATGTTGATGCCGGCCTCGGAGAGGGCCGCGAAGAATCGCGCGGAAACGCCCGGGTGCGAGCGCATGCCGGCGCCGATCAGCGAGAGCTTGCCGATCTTCTCGTTGTATTCGATGCTCTCGAAGCCGATCCGGTCCTGCGCGGCGTGCAGGGCGGCCAGAGCCTCGGCGCCCTCGACGATCGGGAGGGTGAAGGAGATATCGGTCCGGCCGGTGCCGTGTGTGGAGACGTTCTGGACGATCATGTCGATGTTCGAGTGGGCGTCCGCGATGACCTGGAAGATCGCCGCAGCCTTGCCGGGGATGTCCGGTACGCCGACAACCGTGACTTTGGCTTCGGAACGGTCGTGTGCAACACCGGAGATGATTGGCTGCTCCAAGGCAACTCCCTCTTGAGTCGTGATCTTGTCGTCGGCGCCGGGCAGGACCCAGGTGCCTTCGTTCTGGCTGAATGAGGAACGGACGTGCAGGGGCACCCCAAAGCGGCGGGCATATTCGACGCAGCGCAGGTGAAGAATCTTAGCGCCGGAAGCGGCCAGCTCCAGCATTTCCTCGCTGGAGATGCGGTCGATCTTCCGGGCCGACGCCACGACGCGCGGATCGGCCGTGTAGACGCCGTCGACGTCGGTGAAGATCTCGCACACATCGGCGTCGAGCGCCGCGGCGAGGGCCACCGCCGTCGTGTCCGAACCGCCGCGCCCAAGCGTCGTGATCTCGTTCGTGGCGTGGCTCATGCCCTGGAAGCCGGCCACAATCGCGATGTGCCCCTTGTCCAGGGCGGTGCGGATGCGGTGCGGGTCGACGTCGATGATCCGGGCCTTGCCGTGGATGCCGTCGGTGATCATGCCGGCCTGGGACCCGGTGAACGACTGGGCCGAGGCGCCGAACTTGTTGATGGCCATGGCCAGCAGCGCCATGGAGATGCGTTCGCCTGCAGAAAGGAGCATGTCCATCTCACGGGCGGGGGCGGAATCGGTCACCTGGCTGGCGAGGTCAAGGAGCTCATCGGTGGTGTCGCCCATGGCGGAAACCACCACCACCACCTCGTCGCCGGCGTTTTGGGCGTCCACGACCCTCCGGGCGACGCGCTTGATGCCCTCCGCGTCCGCCACCGAGGACCCGCCAAATTTCTTCACGACAAGGTGCTTGGTGGCGGCGGCCGAGACGGGCAGCGTCTGCGGCTGCGATCCGGGCTGGACTTCGGTAGTGGGCAAACTCATTCGCGCACCCTCACTGGATCATCGGGGTTCTGGGCCAGGCAACCAAACGGCGCGACGGCGTAACTTCTCACCCCAGTTTATCGCCGTGCCGCCCGCGCCGTTGAATTGTGACCGAATGGCAGACACTCCGGGCCTCTCTCCACCGGACATGCCCCGTGATGGCAGCCAGGAGTGGACATGCTCTCCCGTTCCGCGGGACATGCTCATTCTTGGCAGGCAGGAGTGGGCATGAGGGCATTGTGTCCAGTCCTGGGCGCGGACACTGGACATGTCCGCCGGGCTTGGGGCTGGGCGCTGGACATGTCCGCCGGGCTTGGGGCGGAGTGCTGGACATGTCCGCTGGTCCGGTTGGGGAGCGCGGTGGGTAGTGGACATGCTCTCCCGTTCCGCGGGACATGCTCATTCTTGGCAGGCAGGAGTGGGCATCAGGGCATTGTGTCCATTCCTGGGCGCGGGCACTGGGCATGTCCGCCGGGCTTGGGGCTGGGCGCTGGACATGTCCGCTGGGCTTGGGGCTGGGCGCTGGACATGTCCACTGGTCCGGTTGGGGAAGCGCGGGTGGGTGGTGGACATGCTCTCCCGTTCCGCGGGACATGCTCATTCTTGGCAGGCAGGAGTGGGCATCAGGGCATTGTGTCCAGTCCTGGGCGCGGGCGCTGGGCACGTCCGCCGGGCTTGGGGCTGGGGCTGGGCCAGGGGGAGGGATGCGGGGACATGTCCATTGGGCCCGGAGGGGAATCGGGAGGAGCGGCAGCCCTGGTCCGCGGCACTGCCACCTGTGCCGGCAGCTCCCAGGCGCAGTACAGCTAGCCGCGGTCCAGCCTGTAGCGCCAGGACGGCAGCTGCTTTCCCGCTGTGTCCTCGGCAACCGGGAAGAAAAGCGGTCCTTCCGGAAGCCCAAGCCCTCCAGCAGCCTGCGCGAGGGAAGATTAGGCTCGTAGACCCCCGCGAAAATGGTCCCGCTGCCGCGGGCGCTGAAAAGCCAGTCGACCAGGGCGCTCGCGGCCTCCCGGCCGAGCCCGACCCCGTGGTGGTCCGGGTGCAGAACGTAGCCCAGGCTGGCTGCCTCAGCGGGAATCCGGCCGGGCGCCGGGGGCTCCTCCGTGTTCCAGGTCCGGCCGTCCCCAACGATTTCTCCGGTGGCCCGCAGTTCGATCGCCCAGCCGAAGTGAAACCACTCGGCAGTAGAGGCTGCCGCCGCGGACAGCGCCTGCTCGAGCCGGGCGTGGTTCTGCGCCGGGGTAAGCGGACCGTGGGACAGGTACCGCGTCGCCGCCGGATGGGCGCGGAATCGGAGCAGGGCGCCGGCGTCGTCCGCTGTCAACGGACGCAACAGCAAACGCTCGGTGAGGAGCGGCGCCGGGGTGTAGCTGCCTGCGGCTGCCACAAGGCCGTCAGCTCAGCGCGTTGCGGCGGCCTTCGAAGGCCCTGCCGAGGGTGACTTCGTCGGCGTATTCCAGATCCCCGCCCACGGGCAGGCCGGAAGCGAGCCGGGTGACGGCGATGCCGATCGACTTGAGCATCCGGGCAAGATACGTGGCGGTGGCCTCGCCCTCCAGATTGGGGTCGGTGGCGATGATGATTTCCTGGATGGCGCCGTCGTTGAGCCGGGTCAGCAGCTCACGGATCCGGAGCTGTTCCGGACCGATGCCGGCGATTGGATTAATCGCGCCGCCCAGCACGTGGTACCTGCCGCGGAACGACCGCGTGCGCTCGACCGCCAGGACGTCCTTAGATTCTTCGACGACGCAGATCACCGAGGGATCCCGGCGCGGGTCGCGGCAGATGTTGCACAGTTCCTGCTCCGTCACGTTCCCGCACACCGTGCAGAATTTGACCCGTTCTTTCACAGTGGTGATGGCATCGACGAGCCGCTTCATGTCCTGGGGATCCGCCTCGAGGATGTGGAAGGCCAGCCGCTGGGCTGACTTTGGCCCCACTCCGGGAAGGCGTCCGAGCTCGTCGATCAGCTCTTGAACTGCGCCTTCATACACAATGTCCTCGTTCGTTTGGAGTGGGGCCGGGGCCAGCCGGCAGGGGGTCTGCTAGAAGCGGGGCGGCAGCGGGCTTCCATCCAGGGAGCGTTCCTCTACCAGTTTCCCGCCCAAAATACGCTCGACGGCGGCCCGGCCGAAGACGCCCGATTCCTCGATCGTTTCGTCGTCGGCGCTCGGGATGTCCTGTACGTACACGGTGGTTGCGGCAGCAGCGCGGGTGGGGGCTTTCGCCCGCCCGGCCTCGGCCTCGGGACTGTTCGACAGCCGCTGGTATAGGCTCTGCCGGCCTGCCGGGGCGGCAGCCTCCGGAGCAGCGGTCACCGCAACAGCATCCGCGACTGCAGCGGCGGCAGCGGCAGCCACGCGCGGCGCAACAGCTTCCGCGACGGCCGGCGCCGCTTCGGCGCGGGCAGGGTGGTCCGAGGTCAGTCCGGACGGAGCGGACACCACGCCCGCATACGCCGGGATCTGTGCCGTCGCCGGCTCGTAGTGCACTGGCGCCGGCTCAGGCTCGGGTGCCGAGGGCTCGACATCCGGACCCGTGTACCGGCCGAGGTTCGAATCTGTTCCGACCGTCCAGACGCCCGGTGACTGCTCGACGGCGCGGGCCCACGCATCAGCCGACGCGTCCTGGCCCGCGTCCGGTGTCCCGGCGGGAGAGCCGGCAGCCTTGGTCCCCGGCGCGGCCGGGGACTTGCGGGCTGGAGCCGCTGCCGCTGCTGCGGGCTCGGGGCGGCGCGGCGTGGCGGCGGGTGAAGGATCCCAATCCAGGGGTGGTTCTTCGTCCAGCGGCGGGGCGTCCTCGTCCCGGGGCGGTCCCCAGTCTTCATCAGGGTCGGCATAGGACCCGGACGCCTCCGACGGCCCGCCCGGTTCGACGGATGGCTCGGCCGTGCGGACCTGAGCCTGGGCTGCAGGGGCAGGCACCTGCAGTTCCGGCACCGGCGCTGCCTTGGGAGCCTCGTCGTTGGGAGCCGGCGCGGCCCTGGTGGGGGCCAGGGTGGATTGCGTCGCCGGCTGTGAAGCGGCGGGAACGTGGGTCTGGGCGGGTGCCCCAGCCGGGATGGCAACAGAGGTTTCGTTCGCCGGAGATTCGGGCGGCTGGGGGGCCGGGCTCAGGCCCCAGGCGACGTCGGCCGATGATGCATACGTTGCCGTCGTTGCCGGAGTCTCCGGGCTAGCCGGCGCTTTTGGGTTTGGCTCAGAGCTCGCTGGACTGTTGCTGCTGCCGGACACGGCCCGGATCTGGCAATCGATGCCGATCGTCTTGTGGATCGCCTGCCGGAGGTTGTCGGCGTGGTCGGCCCGGCCGAAAGCCCCCGCCAGCCCCGTGGTGGTGAACGCGAGGGTCAGGACGTGGTCTTCGAAATGGCCGACTTGGGCATTGGGTTCCACCAGTGCCCAGGTGCTGCGCTTGATCTTGGTGAGTGTTTGCAGGATTTCGGGCCACGCGCGGCGCAAAACCTCCACGTCGGCGMCTGGGCCGGCGGCAGGACCGGGAGCAGGGCTGGGAGCCGCGGCAGGCGCCAGGCCATTCCCGGCAGGCTCGGTGCGCGCAGCGGCGGCCGGTGCAGCGG
>NZ_JBFTZV010000031.1:0-44244 GCF_056406615.1 Arthrobacter sp. P1_B3
GACGCTTCCCTTCCAGACCGTCTGCCACGGACCGTAGCACTCAGGCAGGTCACGCCACGGGATCCCGGTCCGGAAACGGTAGATGATGCCCTCCATGACCAGCCGGTGGCCCTGAAACGGACGCCCCCGACGCCCGGAGGAGTCCGGCATCAGGTCCTCAATCAGAGCCCACTGGTCATCAGTCAAAACGGAAGTACGTGACACCCGTCCACTATTTCAAAAACCACGCCCCGAATTAGGAGACACGCCCTAGTTGGGTGTGGCGTTTCCGGCCGCCGTCTCCTGGTCGCCGGGGTTGGCACGGGGCGCCAGCTGCTGCCGGAGCCAGGCCGCGACCTGCCGGTCCCAGCGCTCCGGATCCACGTTCCATTCCTTGGTGTGCAGGGCCCTGTCGAAGGGCTCGAACGTGACCATCTCCGGATTCTTCTCGGCCAGCGCGGCGGAAGGCCCGAACGGCACGTATTCGTCGTCCACGCTGTGCACAATGAGGGTCGGCGTCCGCAGCTCAACGGCCCGCGAAACCCAGTCCATCGCCTTGAGGTCAACGGGGGCGGCCAGCCCGGTCAGCCGCCGGCCGAGGCGGTGGCTGAGCATCAGCTGTCCGTAGCGGCCCACGGACGACGGGATCCGGTTCAGCTCCGCGTGGTGGGCCAGCACGTTGACCCAGCTGATGACCGGCGCGTCCAGGACCATTGCCCGGATCAGGTGGCGATGGCGGGAGAGGTCAGCCGTCTGGAGGCAGATCGCGCCGCCCATCGACCAGCCGAACAGGACTACCTCGCGGGCGCCCTGTTCCAGGGCATAGCCGATGGCGGCCTCGACGTCGCGCCATTCGGTGGAACCCAGGCCGTAGCGCCCGTCGCTGGCTGACGGGGCCAGTCCGTCGTTTCGGTAGGAGATCAGCAGACTGGACATGCCCAGTTCCCTGGCGGCCCGGAGTGCCCGCAGTCCCTCCTGCCGGGTGGCACCGCGGCCGTGCACCATGATCGCCCAGACATCCGGGGCCAGATCCTCCGCCGGCGTGGCGCGGACCAGCCAGGCCGGCGCGGTCCCGGCATCGACATCGATCAGCACGTCCTCCACCGGAAGCCCCAACGCGGCCGGATCCGGATAGGCCGCCCCGCTCCACCATCCGCGCCGGGCGGTGGCAATGTCCCCGCTGTAGACGTGCTCAACCTCGCGCAGCACGGTACGTTCGGCCGGCGAGTAGGACAGGATCCGGCCGATCCGCGCATGGCCACGGCCGCCGTCGAAGAAGAAACCATAGACCCCGTCCACTGTGGAATCCGGGGTGGCGGCGAGAATGACCTGCAGCGCCCGGCCTTCGCGGATGACGGCCAGCACTTCCTGGTCCTCAGCGCGGAACCGGGCCGGGGTGATGACGCGACGGGCGAAATAGAGCGCGAGGGCGGAGGACCCGGCGGCCAGCACGCCCGCAGCGGCGCTGCCGCCGATGATGCCGCCCACCGCCCACTTGGCGCTTCCGGACGCGGTGGCGCCGGTGGCCACTGCGAGGTGGACTGCTGTTTCGCGGGCAGCGGTCCGGCGGGCGGCGGTCCGGCGAAGATCCGGGCGGAGGTCCGGGCGGAGGTCCGGGCGGAGGTCCGGGCGGAGGTCCGGGCGGAGGCGCAAGGAGGATGCCATGGCACCATTCTGACTGAACCGCAGCCCAACCGTGGCATTGGCACGGCAGCCGGCATGGACACGCCAGGCTGCCGCGGGGCACAACCATGCGGGGCAACACGAGCGCGACTAGGCTGGGGTCATGAGTGATCCAATCGTCATTTTGACAGAAGAGCCCCTCGGTGCGGATGACCGCGTCAATATTGAAACCCTGATTGCCGGCGGTGATGCGCCCGTGCTGATCCTGGTGCCGGCCAACACCGAGCGGCACCTGGTGGTGGATTTCCTGGAGAACCTTTCCTTGCTTGAAATCGCTAAAGCCTTCCGTGAACTGACGGCACACTCCGACCCCGCCGTGGAGCGGGCCGAAGCCGCCGACACCCTGGCCGCGTCGCTGGCCGCACTGGCCGGCCTGGGCGGCGGCGTCTCGGGCGAAGTCGTCGAGGGCAAGGCCGTCGACGGCCTGGTTGCCAAGGTCAAGGAACTCAGTGCCGGACAGGCTGTGGTCATCACGCGCCCGCACGCTGTCGCAGACACTTTCCACACCGACTGGGCCACCAAGGCACAGGACAAGCTGGGGCTGCCCGTCCTGCATCTGTACGCCGGTTCGGGATTTATCGGGGACTCCTGAGCGTTATTGAGGCTATGAGCATCTTTAACAGGTCCAAATCCATGCCCTCCGCAGTGCCCGCCGCTGACCCCGCCGCGGCGCCTGCCGCTGCGCCGCTTGAACAGCCCTCCGGCGAACACACGCCGGGCCAAAAGCCGGTCGAAAAGACGGACGCCCAGTGGCGCGAGGAACTGACGCCCGAGGAGTACCGCGTACTCCGCCAGGCCGGCACCGAGCGGCCGTACACCGGCGAATACTGGGACACCCACACCCGGGGCGTCTACCAGTGCCGGGCCTGCGGCGCCGAGCTCTTCACCAGCAACGAAAAGTTCGACTCGCACTGCGGCTGGCCGTCCTTCTGGGCTCCGCTCGCCGAGGGAACCGTGCGCTACATCCATGACCGCACCATGGGCATGGACCGGGTGGAAGTCCGCTGCGGCACATGCGATTCCCACCTGGGACACGTGTTCGACGGCGAGGGCTACGGCACCCCCACGGACCAGCGGTACTGCATCAACTCGGTCTCCCTGAAACTCGTTCCCGCGGACGGCGCCGGGCAGTAGCCCGCAGCCCTTCCTCTCCTTCCGCTGGAACGGGCTTTCAGAATCACTTGCCCCAGACTTTCTTATGCTCGAAGCAATTTTGCATTAGCGCCTCTGTTTGCTTGCTACGCTCGATTCAGATCCAGCGACACGCTCCACAGCAACCAGAAAGGCGACCGTCGACGATGACCACGACTGCTCTCACCGCCCCCGCCCCGATCACTGCCAGCAACCAGGAATGGCTGCGGCTCAAGGCTGCGGCCACGGCCCTGCAGGCCCTCCAGGTCAAGGACGGATCCGTGCCGGATGCCGAAGCCCACGACGCCGCGGCCGGCCACGTTGGAACCATCACCGCGGCGGTCACGGCCCTGGCCCCGTCCTTCCCGCACGATGCCCGTTACCTTGACCTGCTCGTCACCGACTTCGGCCGGTGGGCCGACGCCGGCTTTGGCGTGCCGGACTTCCTGGATTCCCTGCAGGCCTTCCAGCCGCAGCAGCACCGGGTCAACGGGCTCCAGCACCTCGTCGTGTTCCCGATGTACACCCAGAACGGCAGCAGCAGCCGCCTCGTCGAGGCCGTCCTGATCGAGGTCATCTGGCCCGAGTTCATAGGCGGCCTGGAAACGGGCGAATACTCCAACAAGCTCTTCGTCCCGATCCGTTTCCTCGACTTCACCCCGGGCTACAACACCAACTCAGCAGTCCTCTTCCCGGAGACCGTCGCTGTCCGCGAGACCCCGACGTTCACGTGGGGCGCGATCTTCGCCGACCGCGAGGCCGCCCGCTTCCGCCGCGTCCTGCGTGCCGCCGCCGAGATCACTTCCCTGCAGCTGCCCAAGGACGCCGCCGGGCTGCTGGAGGACCAGGAGCTGACGCAGGAAACGTTTGTCATGTGGGACCTCATCCATGACCGCACCCACATGCGCGGGGACCTGCCCTTCGACCCGTTCATGATCAAGCAGCGCATGCCGTACTTCCTCTACTCGCTGGAGGAACTGCGCTGCGACCTCACCGCCTTCCGCGAATCGGTGAAAATCGAGAAGGACGAGGACGCCGACCCGGAGGCCCGCCGGCACGCCAAGCTTGTCCAGTACGCCGTGATCTTCGACCGCATCTTCCGCTTCGCCATCACCGGCACCCGCGTCCGCAATTACGACGGCCTCGGCGGCCAGCTGCTCTTCGCCTGGATGCACCAGCACCACGTCCTGCACTGGACCGACAGCAAACTCAGCATCGACTGGGACGAGGCGGCCGGGGTCGTGGTTGAACTCGGCGCCAAGATCGAGGAACTGTACTGGCGCTCGATCGACCGCCCCAAGATGGCCCACTGGCTCGCCGCCTACGAGCTCATCTCCGGCACGGTCACGCCCAACCCGGCCTCGGTCTGGGCCAAGGGTCCGGACGCCCTTCCCCTGGACGGCCCGCCCCGCGGCCTCACGGACCAGGTCCTCGACGACGAGTTCCCGCTCTCCATGTTCTACGAAGCGCTGGAGAAGAAGATGCGGCCGGTCATCGAATCCACTGCCGGCATCACGGGATCTTCAGACACCGGATCTTCAGACACCGGCGAGGCCAGCGGCGCCCGGGCCCTGAACGCCGGATGAGCAACGGACGCACCTTGAACGTGCTGGTCACCGGCGGCAGCGGGCCGTCTGGGATCGCCACGGCCCGGGCCCTTCGCGACGCCGGCCACAGGGTCTTCACCGTCGGGTCGAATGCCGCCCGCATCGAGGCCGCCGCCGCCGAAGCCGGCGGCGGCGTCACCGCGCTGGTGAGCGACCTCGCCAGCCTGGCGGAGGTAAGGGCCTTGCGGGCGAGCGTTGCGGGCATGGCCGGAAACGTCGACGGCGTCATCCACCTGGTGGGCGGCTGGCGCGGCGCCAAAGGCATCACGGACCAGAGCGACGAGGACTGGGACTTCCTGGAACGCAATGCCGTCACGACACTGCGGAACGTCACGCGCGTGTTCTTCGACGACCTCGCCGCGTCAGACACCGGACGCTTTGCCATGGTGTCCTCCACGGCCGTGAGCACCCCGACGGCGGGCGGGGCCAGCTACGCCGCGGCCAAGGCCGCCGCGGAAGCCTGGACGCTCGCGGTCGCTGACGGCTTCCGGCGGGCCCACGCCGCGGCCGCCGGTGCCGGCAACACCGGGCAGGAAAGCCCGGATCAGGAAAGCACCCAGCAGGAAAAGCCGGAGCTGCGCAGCGCCGCCACCATCTTCGTGGTGAAGGCCCTCGTTGACCCCGGAATGCGGGCCAAGGCCCCGGAACGGTCGTTCCCGGGCTTCACGGACGTGGCTGACCTGGCGGCTGCCGCAGCCGGGCTCTTCAGCACTCCTGCCGGCGAGCTGAACGGCCAGCGGCTGCTGCTCAGCCGCTGAACAGATCCGGATCCACTGACCCCGGCTCAGTGGCCCGGACTGCCGCCGGACTTAGCCCCCTGACTTAGCCCTTGGGGCCCGACCTCTTAGACTGAAAGCGTGAGCAAAACGATGACCAGCACAGTTGAAACTGTCCCTGCCAGCACTTCGGTGCGGCTCCACGATCCTTCCGTCCGCGGCTTCGCCTCGGACAACTATTCCGGCGTGCACCCGGAGGTCCTCGCGGCCTTGGCCGCCGCGAACGAAGGCCACCAGGTCTCCTACGGCGAAGACGACTACACCGCGCGCCTGCAGCAGCTGATGGAAGGGCACTTCGGCGAAGGCATCGAGTGCTTCCCGGTGTTCAACGGCACCGGCGCTAACGTCCTGTCCCTGCAGTCCCTGCTGCCGCGCTGGGGCGCCGTCATTTGCGCCTCCACCGCCCACATCAACATGGACGAAAACGGTGCACCGGAGCGGATCGGCGGCATCAAACTGCTGCAGGTCCCCACCCATGACGGCAAACTCACGCCCGCGCTGATCGACCAGGAGGCCTGGGGCTGGGGCGACGAGCACCGCGCCCAGCCGCTGGCCGTCTCCATCACCCAGACTACCGAGCTGGGTACCTGCTACACCCCGGACGAGGTCCGGGCCATCGCGGAGCATGTCCACGCCAAGGGCATGAAACTGCACATGGACGGCGCCCGGCTGGCCAACGCCGCCGCGCACCTGGGCGTCCCGCTGCGGGCCTTCACCCGCGACGCCGGYGTGGACATCCTCTCCTTCGGCGGCACGAAGAACGGCCTGCTGTTCGGCGAGGTTGTGGTCGCGCTGAACCCCGAAGCCGCCCACGGCCTGGTCTACCTGCGCAAGATGAACATGCAGCTGGCGTCCAAGATGCGGTTCATGTCCGCCCAGTTCATTGCCCTCCTCGAGGGGGACCTGTGGCTGCGGTCGGCCTCGCACGCCAATGCCATGGCCGCCCGGCTGCGCGCCGGCGTCGAGGCGATCCCGGGCGTCGAACTGAGCCAGAAGACCGAGTCCAACGGCGTCTTCGCCGTCCTGCCTGCCGGTGTCGCGGACCGGCTGCGCAAGTCCTTCCGCTTCTATGACTGGAACGAGGCTGCCCGCGAGGTCCGCTGGATGTGTTCCTTCGACACCACCGAGGAAGACGTTGATTCCTTCATTGCGGCCATCAAGCGCGAGCTCGCCGCGGCCTGAGCCCTGCACGGCTTCCCCTGCCCGGCGGCGAGTCTGCCGGGCGGGGGCCTGGCCGTTGCATAACCTTCCAAGGTGAGCTCCCTTGATCAGGTTCCGGCAGATTTCCTCTTCGCCTTGGGGACCCTTCGACAGGCACGCTGCCGCAGCGAGCTGCACCTGGACGAAATTCCGGCCCCGTCGCGGCTGGCGCCGTTCGCGGTGGCCCTGGGTGCCGAGGTGATCGGACCGGGCGAGTCCCCCGCCGGCGGGCCGGTCCACGGCCCGGCTGCCGCGGCCCTGGAACGGGCGTCCGGCAGTGACGACGTCGAACTGGCCACTGGCCGCTTTATTCTGCTCCACGATCCCGACGGCTCCGCCGTGTGGGACGGGGAGTTCCGGATCGTCACCTACATCCGTGCCCAGCTGGAACCGGAGATGGGCAACGACGAACTCCTGGGGTCCGTGGCGTGGACGTGGCTGGTGGAGGCACTGGACAACCATCAGGCCCCGTACCGCTCCGCCGGCGGCACCGCCACGAGGGTGCTCTCGGAGAGCTTTGGAACATTGTCGGACCGGCCGAATTCAATCGACATTGAGCTCCGGGCCTCCTGGACCCCGGCCACTCCGGACATCACCTCGCACCTGGAGGCGTGGTCGGACATGGTCTGCACCTTCGCCGGACTGCCGCCGCTGCCCGAGGGCGTGACGCCCCTTCCCCGGCGCCCCCGCGGATACGCATGAGGCGCTTGTTCGGCCACGGTCACGGCCTTAGACGCCATGTTGTCGGTAAACTGTAGAGACCATGACCCCTCAGAATCCGGAAATCAGCACGGCCGCCGCCATTCGCAATACGGCCGAGGCTGCTGACACCACAGCCCACATCACCGTGGAAGGCTTCGACAGCCTGGTCCCTGAAGTGATCGACCTCGACGTTCCCCGCGATGGCGTGCCGCTGGTCATTGAAACCCAGTCCGGACTCGAACGCTGCGCCGCGGCCCTCGCCGCCGGCCACGGCCCTGCGGGCGTGGACGCGGAGCGGGCCTCAGGCTTCCGCTACGGCCAGCGCGCCTTCCTGGTCCAGATCCGGCGCGAAGGCTCCGGGACCTGGCTGATCGATCCAGAGCCCTTCGGGGACCTGAGCATCGTCAATGACGCATTGCGCGGCGTCGAATGGATCCTCCACGCCGCCAGCCAGGATCTGCCCTGCTTGTCCGAACTCGGGATGTGGCCGGACAAGCTCTTCGACACCGAGCTCGCCGCGCGCCTGGCCGGACTGCCCCGGGTGGGCCTCGCCGCCGTCATTGAACAGCTCCTGGGCTTCGGCCTGGCGAAGGAACATTCCGCCGCCGACTGGTCCACCCGCCCGCTGCCGGAACCGTGGCTGCGCTATGCGGCCCTCGACGTCGAAGTCCTGACCGAGCTTCGCGAGGAACTGATCGAACTCCTCGTCGCGGACGAAAAGCTGGAATACGCCGAGCAGGAATTCGCCGCCATCCTCGAGGCCGGACAGGCCCCGCCACGCGTTGATCCGTGGCGCAAGACGTCCGGACTGCACCAGATCCGGGACCGCCGCCAGCTGGCCGCAGTCCGGGAGCTGTGGCTGGAACGCGATTCCCTGGCCCAGAAGCGCGACGTCGCCCCCGGCCGACTGATCCCCGACTCCGCCCTCGTCGCTGCCGCGAAGGCGATGCCCTCCACGGTTCCCCAACTTCTGGGCACCAAGGGGTTCCACGGCCGCGCCGCCCAGCGCGAGGCGCCCCGCTGGCTGCGCTGCATCGGCATTGCCAGGGCCCTGGAAGACCTGCCGCCGCTGCACCTGCCCACCAACGCTCCCCCACCCCCGCGCGTCTGGGCAGACCGGGACCCGGAGGCGGCCGCCAGGCTTGCCACCGCACGTCCGAAACTCCAGGCCAGGGCCGAGGAGCTGAACCTGCCGGTGGAAAACCTGCTGACTCCGGACTATCTTCGGCGGGTCGCGTGGCGTCCGCCGGCAGAGCTCAGCGAGGAAGGCGTCGCCGAGGAACTGGCGAACCTCGGGGCGCGCCAGTGGCAGATCGAAATTACTGCCCCGCTCATTGCCGAGGCCTTCCTGCACCCCGAGCCGTTGCCCGTGAAGGAGCCCAAGGCCCCCGCAGAGGCGCCATCGGCTTCCACGCTCTAGCAGATCCTCCCGGGGCGGTACCCCCCTCCTCCTTGCCAGCCATGTTACTGGCGAGTAACATAATTCATGATGTCGTTCGGATCCCTCCCGCCCGTGGCAAGCCCGGCCACCGGCGGGGTTCCGGCAACCATGTCTCAATGAGGAGTAACACGTGAGCCAAGCCCACAGCAGTGGAACCCCCGGCAGCGGAACAAACAAAAGCGGACAAAACAGCAGCGGAACAAACAGCGGCGCGAGTCCGCGCGGCGCTAGTCCCCGCGGCGCGAGTCCCCGCACGGTCCGCGACGTCGTCTTTGTCGACGGCGTCCGCACCCCCTTCGGCCGCGCGGGCGAAAAAGGCATCTACGCCGGCACCCGCGCCGATGACCTGGTGGTCAAGTGCATCCGCGAACTGATGCGCCGCAACCCCTCTCTACCTGCGGACCGGATCGACGAAGTCGCGATCGCCGCCACCACCCAGACCGGCGACCAGGGCCTGACCATCGGCCGCACCGCCGCGCTGCTGGCCGGACTCCCCCGGACCGTGCCCGGCTTCGCGATCGACCGCATGTGCGCCGGCGCCATGACGGCCGTAACCACGACGGCCAGCGGCATCGGCTTCGGCGCGTACGACGTCGTCATCGCCGGAGGCGTCGAACACATGGGCAACCACCCGATGGGCGTCGGCGCGGACCCCAACCCGCGCTTCATGTCCGAACGGATCGTGGACCCCGCCGCCCTCAACATGGGCAACACGGCCGAGAACCTGCACGACCGCTTCCCGGCCATCACCAAGGACCGCACGGACGCCTACGCCGTCGCCTCGCAGGACAAGCTCGCCGCCGCCTACGCCAGCGGCCAGATCCAGCCCGACCTCGTGCCCGTCGCCACGATGAAGCCGGGCAGGGGCTGGACCGTCAACACCGTGGACGAACCCCCGCGCCCCGGAACCTCACTGCAGGACCTGGCGGCCCTCAAGACCCCGTTCCGCGCCCACGGCCGGGTCACGGCGGGCAACGCCGCGGGCCTGAACGATGGCGCAACGGCGGCCCTGCTGGCCTCCGCCGATGCCGCCGAGGAACTCGGGCTGCCGGTCAGGATGCGCCTGGTCGCCTACGCTTTCGCCGGCGTGGAACCCGAGGTCATGGGCATCGGCCCGGTCCCGGCGACCGAAAAGGCCCTCAAGAACGCCGGACTCGGCATCGGGGACATCGGCCTCTTCGAAATCAACGAGGCCTTCGCCGTCCAGGTCCTCAGCTTCCTGGACCACTTCGGGATCGCCGACAACGACCCCCGCGTCAACCGCTACGGCGGCGCGATCGCCGTCGGGCACCCGCTGGCGTCCTCGGGGGTCAGGCTGATGAACCAACTGGCCCGGCAGTTCGAGGAGGACCCCTCGGTCCGCTTTGGCATGACCACGATGTGCATCGGCCTGGGCATGGGCGCCACCATCATCTGGGAGAACCCGCATCACGCGGACTACGGCACCGACGCCCACAGCACCGAAACACACAGCACCGAAGCAGATCAGGCAGAGACTACGACCACCGAGACTGGAGCCACAGCATGAGCGCCGCTGATTTCCGCAAGCTTGCCGACCTCTTCCCGAACGAGACGGTCACCCACTCCTATGTCCAGGACATCGAACTGCCTCCCGTCGACGGCACAAGCCCCGGCACCTTCGCACTGGTCACCCTCGACAACGGCCTGGACCACTCCAAGCCCACCACCCTCGGACCCAACACCCTGATCGAGCTCGGCACGGTGCTCGAGGGGCTGAAGGAACGCGCCGCCCGCGGCGAGATTGCCGGCGTCGGCGTCACCGGCAAGCCGTACTTCCTCGTGGCCGGCGCAGACCTGTCAACGGTCAAGTCGGTCAGCGGACGCGAGCAAGGCAAGTGGATGGCCCAGCTCGGCCACGACGTCTACTCCACCCTGGCCACCCTGGGCGTGCCGAGCTTCGCGTTCATCAACGGCATTGCCCTGGGCGGCGGCCTGGAGATCGCACTCCAGTCCACCTACCGCACAGTCTCCACCGGCGCCGGAGCGCTGGCCCTTCCCGAGGCGTTCATCGGACTCATCCCGGGCTGGGGCGGGGTCTACATCCTGCCGAGGCTGATCGGGCCGGAGAACGCCCTCAAGGTCATGATCGAAAACCCGCTGACCAACAACCGCACCCTCACCGGGCCGCAGGCCTACCAGCTCGGCATGGCGGACGCGATGTTTGAACCGGCTGACTTCGTGGAACAGTCCCTCGCGTGGGCCGCGAAAGTCATTGCCGGCGCCGTGGCGCCGGAGCGGGCGAACGCCGTGGACCCGTCCGCCCCAGAGGTCGCCGCACGCTGGTCGGCCGCCGTCGCCAAGGGCCGGGCCTTCGTGGAGGCCAAGACCTCCAACGCCTCACCGGCGCCGGCCAAGGTCCTGGACGTAATGGAAGCCAACCGCACCCTGACCCAGGCGCAATCCGCCGGGCTCGAATGCGAGACACTGGCGGACCTCATGCAGACTGACGAGTTCCGCTCCACCGTCTACGCCTTCCTGGACCTCGTGCAGCGCCGCTCCAAGCGTCCCGCCGGCGCCCCGGACCGCAAGCTCGCACGCCCGGTCACGAAGATCGGCGTCGTGGGCGCCGGACTGATGGCGAGCCAGCTGGCACTGCTCTTCGCCCGCCAGCTCAAGGTTCCGGTTGTACTGACGGACATTGACCAGGCCCGCGTGGACAAGGGCGTGGGCTACGTCCACGCCGAGGTGGACAAGCTCCTTGCGAAGGGCCGGATCAGCCCCGACGCCGCCAACCGCACCCGCGCGCTCGTCACGGGATCCGTTTCCAAGGAGGCCTTTGCCGACGCCGACTTCGTCATTGAGGCCGTCTTCGAGGAACTCAACATCAAGAAGCAGGTCTTCAAGGAAGTCGAGGCGATCGTCTCGGCCGAGTGCATCCTCGCCACGAACACGTCCTCGCTGTCCGTCACCGCGATGGCGGAAGATCTGGAGCACCCGGAGCGCCTGGTGGGCTTCCACTTCTTCAACCCGGTGGCCGTGATGCCGCTGCTGGAGATCGTGCGCGCACCGAAGACCGACGACGCCGTGCTGGCCACCGCGTTCGAGCTCGCCAAGGGCCTCAAGAAGTCCGCCGTGCGGGTCTTGGACGCCCCGGCGTTCGTGGTCAACCGCGTCCTGCTGCGCCTCATGGGCGAAGTCACCGCGGCCTTCGACGAAGGCACGCCGGCCGAAGTGGCGGATAACGCGCTGCGGCCGATGGGCTTGCCCATGACTCCCTTTGTGCTCGGTGCCATGGTGGGCCTGCCCGTGGCCCAGCACGTCCAGGAATCGCTGCACGCGGCGTTCGGGGACCGCTTCAGGGTTTCGAGGAACCTGCAGGCGCTGATCGACAACGGTGTGACGTCCATTTGGGCCGTGCAGAATGGGGCGCCGGTGCCGGGCCCGGACGGCAAGCCATTCATCCCGGCCGAGACCCTGGCGCTGATGTCCTTTGGCAGCGCACCGTCCACCGGCGAGGAAGTGCTGCGCCGGACGCAGGACGCGCTGGCTGAGGAAATCGGACTCATGCTCGAGGAGGGCGTCGTGGCCGGCCCCGAGGACATCGACCTCTGCATGATCCTTGGCGCGGGCTGGCCGATGTTCCTGGGCGGCATTACGCCGTACCTGGACCGGGTGGGCGCCTCGGAGCGGGTCAACGGGAAGAAATTCCTGGCGCCGGGCGTGGCGTCCGAACCGGCCTAACTCCGGCGTTCGGCGGTCAGGCGCCAGCCTGAACCGGCCCTGCCTTATGGCGCCGCTGCCTGGACTTTGGTCCGGGCGGCGGCGCCGCTTTCGTTGGTGCCGCGCGTGTTCAGGCTGAGTGTGCCTGTGCCGCGTGATTGTCAGGTACGGCGATCATTTTCCGGGTGCCAGCGAGGCATCGATGCGCTGGCGGATCTGGTGGAGAGCGTGTGCAGCGATCGCTCCCTCGAACGCGAGTAGCGGAGAAACCCCGCCGGAGTCAGATCTCGCTCAGCCGGCCGTCCGTGAGTTCCAGGACGCGGTGCGCGTTCATCCGCGCGTAGGCCAGGTCATGGGTGACCATGACGACCGCGGCGCCCCGCGCGGCGGCGCGGACAACGGCGGCCTGCAGCGCCTCGAGCCCGTGCCGGTCCAGCCCGACGGTGGGCTCGTCCAGGGCCAACACTGCCGGTTCACGGGCCAGGACCGTGGCCAGGGCGAGCAGACGTTGCTGGGAGGCCGACAGTTCAGCCGGGTGGACCTCCCCGGTACCGGACAGCCCCACCGCCGCCAGCGCCGCCCGGGCCTTGCCCTCGGCTTCGGCTTTCCCGAACAGCTGCCGGAGTCCGAACGCGGCTTCGCGCAGGACGGTCCGTTCGAACAGCTGGTCCCGGGGGTGTTGGAACAACAGGCCCATGGAGGCCGCGACGGTTCCCACCGGCACGCCGGCAATACTGCGCCCGCAGACCCGCACGTCCCCGGCCGAGGGCCGGAGCAGTCCGTTGAAGTGACGCAGCAGTGTCGACTTGCCGGCGCCGTTGGGCCCGGTCACGGCGATGATCTCGCCCCGCTGCACGGCGAAGTCCACGTCCCGGAGGACCCGAGCCTGCGTAGCGGTGCCTGGCCGCCGCGGGTCCTGGCCGTAGCCGAACCCAACCCCGTGCAATTCCAGCGCTGCCGGCCCGGGGCCGGGCGCAGCGACAGGCACCGGACCGGGGCCGCGGGCTCCGGCGGTAACACCGGGCCCCAGAACGCCGGGACCAGATACGGGAGGGCCAGGAATGCCATGGCCGCGCACGCCAATCACACCGGCCCGCTCCAGCTCGGCCGAGCCGGACAGCTGCGCCGGCGTTCCCGCAGCGGTGACCGTCCCGCCGTCGAGAACTGTCCAGTGCGTTGCTTCGCCGGCGAGGCGGTCCGCCGCCTGGCTCAGCAGGACGACGCCGGTCCCGGTGCCGCGGAGGCTGCGGACCAGATCCTCAACCTGTGCGGCTCCGGCCGCATCCAGCGATGCCAGCGGCTCGTCCAGGATGAGGATGTCCGGTTCCGCGATGACGGCGCAGCCCACGGCGAGCCTGCGCAGCTCTCCTCCGGAGAGCGTGGCCGGGTCCCGGTCCAGCAGGTTCGAGAGTCCCGTGCGCGCAGCCGTCCGCCCCACCGCGCGGAGCATGTCGTCCCGCGGCGTCGCACGGTTTTCCAAGCCGAAGGCCAGCTCTTCGGCGACGGTGGCGCGAACCGAGGAGAGCATCGCGGCGGGGTCCTGCGGGACGAAGGCCACGCGGCGCGACCATTCGGCGGGGTTGATCCGGGGATCGTCAGGGGCGCCGCGGAATTCCAGCAGGGTGCCGTCAAGCTCCAGGCTGCCGCGGAATGCTCCCGCGTGACCGGCCCGGAGCCAGCCGGCCATGAGTTTGCCCAGCGTGGATTTTCCGCTCCCGGAGCCGCCCAGGACAGCGGTCAGGGAGCCGGGCGTGACCGAGACCGACGCACTGCTCAGCACCGGGGTGCCCTCGCCGTGGAACGTGAACGCCTCGATCCGGATCTGGAGCGCCGTCCGGGTGGTGGCCGTCACGTCGGCACCCCGGCAGGCCAGGAGGCCACTATCCGTCCGGCGACGGCGGCTGCCGCGAAGAGCAGCGCGGCAGTCCGGAAGCGACGCTGGCCGGGCGGGTCGGCGACTTCGCGGTAACTGGTGCGGGGTCCCGGGCTGCCGAAGCCGCGGGCGTCGAGCGCCTGGGCGCGGCTGCCGGCGTCGTCGATCAGGGCCAGGACCAGCGGCACTATCTGCAGGCGGAGCGCGCCGAGGCGGGACAGCAGGCCGCGCCGGACCTCCATCCCGCGCGTTTCCTGGGCCTGCCGGATCCGGTCCAGGCGGACGGCAACGGCGGGCAGGAGGGTGAGGGTGGATGCCAGGACAAAGCCGAACTGCGGCGGGATCCTGCGCCCGGCGAGGGCTGAGACAAGGTCGGGAACGCTCACGGCGAAGGAAAAGAGCAGGAAAACCAGGACGCAGGCGGTGGTCCGCGTTCCGAGTTCCAGCGCGAAGCCCAGGCCCTCGGCCGTGACCCTGGCAGGGCCCCAGTGGGCCAGCACGATCTGGCCTTCGGGGAAGAACAGGCCGTGCAGCACCAGCAAGGACAGGCACAGGGGCGTCAGGATCACCGCCGCGGCAGGCAGGACCCGGCCCGCAACTCCAGTGCGCACCGCGAGAAACACCGCGGCGAGGGCCACGGCGACAGACAGCGGCCAGTAAGCAGCCGCCGTCGTGACGACGGCGGCACTGGCGGCGGCGGTCAGCGCGGTGAAGGGGTGGAGACGCGGTTTCATAGGCACGGTCTCATAGGCACGGTGTCAGGGTCTCACTGTCACGAGGTCACAGTGGTCACAGGGCTCAGGCCTCCGGCGCTGCCGGAGCCTTGCCGGCGAGCACCCGGTAGCGGCGCACGAAGGGGAACTGGAAGGTGGTGCGGCGGGGCAGGGCGTAGGCGAGCAGCGCCGCGATCGTGAAGACGATCGCCTTGTCCATGGGATCGGAAATCAGCGCCTGCTTGGTGATGGCGGCCAGGAGGGTGTCCCCCATGGCCCGGAAGGCGCTGACGATCGCCCCGGTGCCCAGGCCCGAGGTACCGCCAAAGACGAAGGCTGCGATCGGGGCGGAGACGACGCCGGCCAGGATGCCGGTGACGAACCCGGCGATGGGGGCGAAGTAGAAGCGGCGGAACAGGCCGCCGCGGGCGGCCATGCCGGCCAGGAAACCGATGAGCGCAGCACCGGCGGCGAAGGGCAGCACGGTGGGGTTGAAGAAGGACCAGACGATGCTGCTCAGCGCGCCCGTGGCGGCACCGGCCGCGGGGCCGGCGAGAACGGCGATCAGGACGGTGCCGATCGCGTCGAGGTAGAACGGCAGGCCGGTGCTGCCCATCAGCTGTCCGAGGACAACGTTCAGGACCAGCGCCACCGGGATCAGGACCACGGTGGAAGTGGGGAGAACGGGCAAGACGGCCACAATCAGCAGCACCGCGCCAAGCAGGAAGCCGCCGAGGGCCACGAGTGCGGAGAAACTGGCCGGGCCGTTGGCAATGTCCACAGGCTGGGTCAGCACCAGGAAGATGTACGTGGCGGCGATGGCGGCGGCGCCTGCGATTTCGAGCAGGCGGCGCCTGCGGCCGGCCGCCTGTCCAGGGGCAGTGACGGTGAGGGCTGGCTGTGACATGGGCGGTGTTCCTTTGGCTGGGTGCAACAAGTTCCGCCTCATGTCACCTCGGCGCAGCTACCATCCTAGCGAGCAGCGACGGTTCTAGCGATCTGCAGACCCGCCCGGGAACTCCCCGCGTTGACCCAGCAAAAATGTCCGGCTTCAGGGCGTCGGGGACCGGGGGCCCACCGCGCGGGCAAGGGCGCCGACCGAGGAAATCAGTTCGTCGAAGCAGTGCCCGGGGTTGTTGTCCGAGACAATCCTCGCGTTTGGCGGTAGCCCCCACAGCCCGCGGAAGTCGGCCACCGTGGTACCCATCAGCAGGGGCGAATCCGTTTCGACGTCGACCGTGGCCAGCCGGGTGGCGAACGGTGTGCGTCCCGCGGCAGCGCAGGCCGCGAAGGCGTCGTGCACGTGCGCCACATAGCCCTGGTCGTAGAGCCGGTGAAATTCCATATAGAAACGCAGGGCGTCGGACAGGCAGGCGACGAGGGGGTTGCCTGACTGGCTGCGCTGGCCTTCGGGCTGGTCCGGGAGGACGAGTTCAGGCTCCGGCGCGCCCGCAGCCTCGCCGAGGCGGCGCAGGTGCTCCGGGCGCATCTCGATCCGCTCCGTCATTTCCAGGGCACACAGGATCGGCAGTTTGTCCTCGGGCATCCCCCGGTAGGCAGCAAACACTTCCTTGGCGGCATGCGGGTCCACCGAGGTGTTCCATTCTGCCGTCGGGGTCGTGTTGCCCTGGTAGTAGAAGCTGCCGCCCATGATGACGAGTCCCTTGAGCAGCCGCGGCAGCTCCGGCTCGCGGCGCAGGGCCAGGGCGAAATTGGTCAGCGGACCGGTGATCAGCCCGGTGAGCTCCCCCGGGTGCGCCCGTACCTCCTCCACCCAGACGTCGACGGCGTGCCGCGCCGAGATCTGCTGGTGCGGCGGCGGTAGCTCGGCGTAGCCGATCCCCTGCGGCCCGTGGGTCTCCTCGGTGGTGACCAGCGGGATCTCCAGGGGGACCTCGGCGCCGATGGCCACCTCGATGCCCCCGCGGCCGCACAGCTCCAGCAGGGCCAGGTTGTTCAGCGCCACCTGCCGGGCCCCGACATTCCCCGCGGTGCACGTGATTGCCTGGAGGCGGACCTCGGGCCGGGACAACAGGTAGACCAGGGCCAGGGCGTCGTCGATCCCGGTGTCGACGTCCATCAGGATCGAATGCGTGACCTCAGGACCGGCCCCGGGGGCGCCCAGGGCCGGCTCATTCAGGGGCGGACCGTTCAGAACAGTGCCACCTTGGGCGTGCGCGGGAAGAGGACGTCCAGCTCGGCGAGGTCGGCGTGGCTGGGGACCCAGGCCACGGCAGCGGCATTCTGGCGCACCTGCTCCGGCGTGGTGGCTCCGGCGATGACGCTGCTGACGGACGGCTGGGCGGCAAGCCAGGAGAACGCCACCTGGACTTCGTTGAGCCCGCGTTCGGCCGCGAACTTGCCGAAGGCACCCAACTGTTCCCAGTCGGCGTCGTGGACCAGATTGGTGCGGGTGTGGCTGAGCCGGGTTCCCTCAGGGGCCTGCCCGGACGAGTATTTGCCGGTCAGCAGGCCGTTGGCGAGCGGGAAGTACGGCAGGACGCCCAGGCCATAGGCCTCGGCCGCAGGGGTCACCTCGAGCTCGGCGCGTCGGTCCAGCAGGTTGTAGTGGTTCTGGCTGGAGATGAAGCGGGCTCCCCCGCGGGCGCGGGCCACGTACTCGGCCTCAGCGATCTGCCAGCCGGCCCGGTTGGAGTGGCCGATGTAGCGGACTTTGCCGCTGGTGACGAGGTCTTCGAGGGCCGAGAGCGTCTCATCGATGGGCGTGAGCGGGTCCGGGGTGTGGAACTGGTAGAGGTCGATCCAGTCCGTGCCGAGCCGGCGCAGCGAGGCTTCCGCAGCCTTGATGATATAGCGGCGGGATCCGCGCGCACCGAAGTCCTCGCCGTTGGCGCCGCGCATGTCCATGCCGAACTTGGTGCCGATGACGGCGTCATCCCGGCGGGCGCCGAGGGCCCTGCCGAGCATCGTCTCGCTGAGGCCCGGCTCCCGGCCGTAGGTGTCCGCGACGTCAAAGAAAGTGATCCCGGCGTCGAGGGCCGCATGGACGACGGCGTCCGTGCCTTCCTGCGATTCGGTCACGGTTCCGGGGCGGCCCAGGTTGTTGCAGCCAAGTCCCACGACCGAGACGGACAGTCCGGAATTTCCTACGCGGCGGTATTCAGTCATGGATTTAGCCTATATCGCCCGGGCGGGCGTGCCGGCCAAGGCCGCGGCAGCACTACCCTGCGGGCAATTCCAGCCCGTGCTCGTCCATGGCATCCTGGAGCTGCGCGACCGTGCGCGGGCAGACACCAGGCATCCCCGCAAGCCGGCGCTGGCCAAGCTGCACGAGGTTTTCGAGGGTTTCGACCCCCGCGTGTGCAAGCGACTTGCGCGCGGGCGCCGCCAGTCCTGCGGGGAGTGGAGTGCTGCCTGGTCGAGAGGATTTTCGCGTCACTGCGTTGCCTTCCAGTCGGTTGCCCCCAAACTGATGTGAGCCGTGCCCGGCTCCTTACCGGTGTGGCCTAGAGCGTGAAGCTGTTGGCCGGTTTCGGTGAGTGCTTGAGCTTATAAGTGTCCTCGCCAAACGGCGCGGCGCCAATGCTCAGCTTGGTAAAGTCCAGGTCCTCGCCGCGGATGCAGACCTTGATGGCGCTGACCGTCTTGTTGACGTCCGGGGTGAGGCAGAAGATATTGAGCCTGGAGTCGGAAAACTCGCTGCGGTCCACAATCCCCAGGCCACGCCAGGCCAGGTGGCTGATCAGGGCGTCCTTGGCTTTTTCCTCGAGGTAGCGGTCGCGGCTGGTTCCGTCCTTGGTCTTCAGCGCATACTGGGCCACCACCCAGAACTGTTCCTCCTCGGGGATTTCGGCGTACCCGTCCTCGGCGCACTGCACCGCGAAGGCGTCCATGAGGCGCTCGGCGGCTTCGGCATTTTCGACGTCGGTCTCGTCGGTGGTGCTCTGGTGTCCAACGACGCCGTGGTTCATCACGAACTGGCTGTAGTCCTCGTCAAACCAGGCTTCCCTAAACTGCAGGGCGCCCTCTTCGTCGCGCCTGTAAACCCGGATAATTCCACTCATATGCCAGTTCCTTCCTGGGCCGTCCCGCCGCCAAGGATGGCGCCGCACGGGGTAATGCTCAACAGATGTGCTGGCTACAGCGTCGGCAGGCTGCCGGTGCTGGGGTGTTCCTGGCCGGGCAAGGGGCGCGCAAACGGCACCTTTGTGCCCAGGACCTGGGCGACGACGTCGTGCGTGATCTTCTGGGCGGTCAGCCCGACGCGTTCGAGCACCTGGTTGCGGGTGCCGTGATCGAGGAACTCCACCGGGAGGCCGACCTCGTTGAGGGCGGTGTCCACGCCCGCGGCACGCATCTCCTGGCGGATCCGGGAGCCGACGCCGCCGGCCCGCACACCATCCTCGATGCAGATGACCAAGCGGTGGCGTGCGGCGAGATCGATGATGGAACGCCGGACCGGGAGGACCCAGCGCGGATCCACCACCGTGGAACTGATGCCTTGGGCACCGAGCCGGTTGGAGACGTCCAGCGCGAGTTCAGACATGGCGCCCACGCTGACGATCAGGACGTCGTTCTCGCTGGAGCCCGCGGGACGGCGTGCCAGCACGTCCACGCCGTCGTCCAGGCGTTCGACCGCCTCGATTTCGGCACCGACGCTGCCCTTGGAATAGCGGATCACGCTCGGGGCGTCTTCGATGGCCACGGCCTCGCGCAGTTCCTCCCGCAGCCGGGTGGCGTCGCGCGGTGCCGCGAGGTGCAGCCCGGGGACGATCTGGACCATGGCCATGTCCCACATGCCATGGTGGCTCGCGCCGTCTGGTCCGGTGACGCCGGCCCGGTCCAGCACGATCGTGACGCCGGCTTTATGCAGGGCCACATCCATCAGCAACTGGTCGAACGCACGGTTCAGGAAGGTCGCGTAGACCGCGACCACCGGGTGCAGTCCCCCGAACGCCATGCCGGCAGCCGAGGTGAGGGCGTGCTGCTCGGCGATGCCGACGTCGAACACACGCTCCGGGTGCCGGGCGGCGAACTTGTGCAGCCCGACCGGAATCAGCATGGCGCCGGTGATCCCGACGATGTCCTGGCGCTCGTCGGCGATGTCGGCGATCTCGTCGGCGAACACGGCGGTCCAGGATTTGGCGCCGCCGGCCTCGGTGGGTGCGCCGGTCTCCGGATCAATAATGCCCACGGCATGGAACTGGTCAGCTTCATGGGCGCGGGCCGGGGCGTAGCCGTGGCCCTTTTCCGTCATGGCGTGCACGATCACGGGGCCGGCGTAGTTCCTGGCTGTGGAGAGTGCGTTTTCCATGGCCTGGAGGTCATGGCCGTCGACGGGACCGATGTACTTCATGCCAAGGTCCTCGAACATGCCCTGCGGGGCCCACCAGTCCTTGAGGCCCTTCTTCATGGCGTGCAGGCTCTTGTAGGTGAACTGGCCCGCGGGGCCGCCGTTCTGCAGTTTGCGCTTCCACCACTCGAGGGTGCCTTCGTAGGAGGGGGCGGCGCGGAGGGAATCGATGGTGGGGCGCAGGGACGCGAGGTAGTCGGCGAACCCGCCGACTGTCGCGGCGTAGGAACGGCCGTTGTCGTTGACCACAATCACGACGCGGCGTTTCTTGTCCGCCGCAATGTTGTTGATGGCCTCCCAGGCCATACCGCCGGTCAGGGCGCCGTCGCCCACCACCGCGACGACGAAGCGGTCGCCGTCGCCGGTCAGCTGCCGGGCGCGGGAGATGCCGTCGGCCCAGGACAGCGACGAGGACGCGTGCGAGCTTTCGACGATGTCGTGCTCGGATTCGCCGCGGTCGGGGTAGCCGGACAGGCCGCCCTGCTGGCGGAGCGTGCTGAAATCCTGCCGTCCGGTGAGGAGCTTGTGCACGTAGGACTGGTGCCCTGTGTCGAAGACGATGCTGTCGCGGGGGGAATCGAAGATCCGGTGCACCGCGATGGTGAGCTCGACGACGCCGAGGTTGGGGCCCAGGTGCCCTCCCGTCTGGGAGACGTTGCCGATCAGGAAATCCCTGACCTCGGCTGCCAGTTGATCCAGCTGCGCCCCGGACAACTTACTCAGGTCCTGCGGATTCCGGATGGTGTCCAAGATTCCCAACGGCCCCTCCTTCGGGTGGTAGACATACCTTTTAACTCTAACGCCTCCGGGCGAGCCGCCGCGCCGGAGCCTGCACCGGTCCCCCGCACCGTCCCGGAACCTGTCCAAAACCGGTCCAGACCGGTCCAGAACCGGGAACGCAAAGGCCCCGGCCGGTCAGTGACCGGCCGGGGCCGTTGCGTGCGTTACCGAAACTGGCCGGCAGCTCCGCCTAGTGCGCGGAGATCTGGCGCAGGACGTACTGCAGGATGCCACCGTTGCGGTAGTAGTCCGCCTCGCCCGGGGTGTCGATGCGCAGCACAGCGTCGAAGGACGTGACGGTGCCGTCCTCGGCCGTGGCTGTGACCTTGAGGGTCTTCGGCGTAGTGCCTTCGTTCAGGGCGGTGACGCCCTCAACTGCGTAGGTTTCCGTGCCGGTCAGGCCCAGGCTGGCAGCATTCTGGCCGGCCGGGTACTGCAGCGGCAGGACACCCATGCCGATCAGGTTGGAGCGGTGGATACGCTCATAGCTCTCGGCCACAACAGCCTTGACGCCCAGAAGGGCGGTGCCCTTGGCGGCCCAGTCGCGGGACGAACCGGAGCCGTACTCCTTGCCTGCCAGGACCACCAGCGCGGTGCCGGCAGCCTGGTAGTTCTGCGCGGCGTCGTAGACGTAGGCCTGCGGGCCGTCGGCCTGGCTGAAGTCGCGGGTGAAGCCGCCCTCCACGCCGTCCAGGAGCTGGTTCTTGATGCGGATGTTCGCGAACGTGCCGCGGATCATGACCTCGTGGTTGCCACGGCGTGAGCCGTAGGAGTTGAAGTCCTTGCGCTCCACACCGTTGGCCAGCAGGTACTGCCCGGCCGGGGTGTCGGACTTGAAGGAACCGGCCGGGGAGATGTGGTCCGTGGTGACGGAGTCGCCGAGCTTAAGCAGCACGCGCGCACCGGTGATGTCCTGGACCGGCTCCGGCTGGGCCTTCATGCCCTCGAAGTACGGGGGCTTGCGGACGTACGTGGACTTCTCGTCCCAGGCGAAGGTGTCGCCGGCGGGGGTGTCGAGCGCCTTCCAGCGGTCGTCGCCCTCAAAGACGCCTTCGTAGCCGCGGGCGAACATTTCCTTGTCGATCGAGGAATCGATGACCTGCTGGACCTCGACCGGGTTCGGCCAGATGTCCTTCAGGAAGACGTCGTTGCCGGCCTCGTCCTGGCCCAGGGCGTCGTTGTCGAAGTCGAAGTCCATGGAGCCGGCCAGGGCGTAGGCGATGACCAGCGGCGGGGAGGCCAGGTAGTTCATCTTCACGTCCGGGTTGATCCGGCCTTCAAAGTTACGGTTACCCGACAGCACGGCCGTGACGGAGAGGTCGTTGGCCTGGATGGCCTCGGAGATCTCGGCGTCGAGCGGACCGGAGTTACCGATGCAGGTGGCGCAGCCGTAGCCCACGATGTAGAAGCCGAGCTTCTCCAGGTACGGGGTCAGGCCCGACTTGTTGTAGTAGTCGGTGACCACCTTGGAACCCGGGGCCACCGAGGTCTTGACCCACGGCTTGGACGTCAGGCCCTTGTCGACAGCGTTGCGGGCCAGCAGTGCGGCGGCCAGCATCACGGACGGGTTGGACGTGTTGGTGCAGGAGGTGATCGAGGCGATCGACACTGCGCCGTGGTCCAGCTCGAATTCGCGTCCGTCCGCGGTCTTGACGCTGACCGTGTTGGACGGGCGGCCGTCGGACTTCGGGCCATGCCCGTGCGGGGCCACGTCACTCAGGTGCGAGGCTGAGGCGGTGAACGCGGGCGAGTCCGAAGCCGGGAAGCTTTCGTCGATCGCTTCGTCCAGGCTTCCGCCGGCCAGGTCTTCCTTTACGTAGTTGCGCAGGTCCTCGCGGAACTGGGCCTTGGACTCGGTGAGGATGATGCGGTCCTGCGGGCGCTTCGGGCCGGAGATCGACGGAACAACCGTGGACAGGTCCAGCTCGAGGTACTCGGAGAACTTGATCTCGCGGGAGGGATCGTGCCAGAGGCCCTGTTCCTTCGCGTAGGACTCCACCAGGGCGACGTTCTCCTCGGACCGGCCGGTGAGGCGCAGGTAGTCAAGGGTGACGTCGTCGATCGGGAACATCGCGGCCGTGGAGCCGAACTCCGGGCTCATGTTGCCGATCGTTGCACGGTTGGCCAGCGGCACAGCCGCGACGCCTTCACCGTAGAACTCGACGAACTTGCCGACCACACCGTGCTTGCGCAGCTGCTCGGTGATGGTCAGGACGACGTCGGTGGCGGTGGCGCCGGCCGGGATGGAGCCGGTGAGCTTGAAGCCCACGACGCGCGGGATGAGCATGGAGACGGGCTGGCCGAGCATGGCAGCCTCGGCCTCGATGCCGCCAACGCCCCAGCCCAGCACGCCCAGGCCGTTGACCATGGTGGTGTGCGAGTCGGTGCCGACGCAGGTATCCGGGTAGGCGCGGACAACGCCGTCAACTTCGCGGGTCATGACGGTGCGGGCCAGGTACTCGATGTTGACCTGGTGCACGATGCCGGTGCCCGGCGGGACGACCTTGAAGTCATCGAATGCCGTCTGGCCCCAGCGCAGGAACTGGTAACGCTCACCGTTGCGCTGGTATTCGATCTCCATGTTGCGCTCCAGTGCGCCGGAGTTGCCGAAGGCGTCAATCTGGACCGAGTGGTCAATGACCATTTCGGCCGGTGCCAGCGGGTTGACCCGCTTCGGGTCTCCGCCGAGCTCCTTGACGGCCTCACGCATGGTGGCGAGGTCAACGACGCAGGGCACGCCGGTGAAGTCCTGCATGATCACACGCGCCGGCGTGAACTGGATCTCGGTGTCGGGCTCGGCGCTGGGATCCCAGCCTGCCAGCGCACGGACGTGGTCGGCCGTAATGTTGGCACCGTCCTCGGTCCTCAACAGGTTTTCAAGCAATACCTTGAGGCTGAACGGAAGGTTTTCTGCACCTTCGACGGAGTTCAACCGGAAAATTTCGTATTCGGTTCCGGCTACATTAAGTTTGCCTTTTGAACCGAAGCTGTCCACAATGCTCATCGCAGGACTCCTCTCGCAACAGTTTCATCTTTGTCGCGCCGCAGGACCCTTGCTAGTTAGGTCGGCCTAACTAATACAGGCATCAGTACATCGTGGTACGCAATGCAGGTAAGAAACGCAGGGAACGGCCGATTAACGCCAAGTCATTAACAGCTGTGGTGATTTAACAGCTGTGGTGATGGAGCGCGACGACGGACTACTACGCCCATCCTAGTGGCATCACGGTTGGGGAGTCAGTAACGCCACAGTCTCCATGTGATGGGTGTGCGGGTACAGGTCGAAGGCACGCAGCCCGGCCATCCCCCAGCCGCCCTGCCGGAAGTAGCCGAGGTCGCGGGCGAACGAGGCCGGATCGCAGGAGACATACGCGATGGCCCGGGGACCGGCATCGATCAGCTGCTTGACTACCGCTTTGCCGGCGCCGGCACGCGGCGGGTCCAGGATCAGTGCGTCGAAGTTGCGCGGTTTCTGCCGCAGCACCCGTTCCACGCGGCCCTGGACGATCTCCACCTGGGCTGCGTCGTGCAGGTTCTTGCGTGCATCACGGCTGGTTCCGGGTGCCCCCTCGACCGAGAGCACGGATCCGGTCACGCCCACGGCATCGGCCAGCGGTGCCGTGAACAGCCCGGCACCGGCGTACAGGTCCGCCACCACCGAGCCCGGCTCGAGGTAGCCGCCGTCGTGCAGGAAGCCGGTAACGGCTCCGACGAGCGTCTCCGGGCCGTCCCGGTGGATCTGCCAGAAACCGTCGCCGGTAACCCGGTAGTCGTGGCCCGCCGCAGACTCCTGGACATAGGTACGGCCGCGCAGCTGCAGCACCTCGCCGGTGGCCGGGTCCAGGCTGGCCACCGAGACGTCGTCGGGCAGCTGGGCCAGGATGCCGCCGAGCCGCTTGGACCGGGTTCCCGGGGCGGGCACCAGCAGCACCAGCGGCCGGGAGCCGTTCGCCGGGGCGGCGACCTCGACCCGTTCGATGCCCTGCAGGTCGATTTCCCAGAGCCGGAGGGCGTTGATGCCCGCCACGGCCAGCGGCATTTCGCGCACGGGCAGGATGGCATCGGAGCGGTGGGCGTGCATGCCGAGCTTGCCCGCCGGCGTCACGGCAAAGCCGGCACGCGTCCGCCAGCCCAGGCCGGACACGGCGGCGCCAGCAGCGCCGTCAGTTGCGCCGCCGGCCCCGCCGTCGCCGGCCGCCGTGCCGACGGCTTCGACTGTGATCTGCCCTGCGGGCGAAAGGTCGACGCCGGCCAGCCGCTTGAGCTGTTCGGCCAGGACGTCGGCCTTGAGGCTGCGCTGGCGGGCCAGCGAAATGTGCCCAAGTTCGGCGCCGCCGACGGGCGGATGCCGGTGCGACCAGGAGCGCGCGGAATCGGCGAGGTCCCAGAAGTGGGGCACCCGGTCCGGCGAGGGCTCCAGGACCTCCACCACATCGGCGCGCCAGAACTTGGCGGCGGGGCCGTCGTCGGTGAGCCTGACCCTGACCCTCTCGCCGGGAATGCCGTGCCGGACGAACACGACGCGTCCCTCGTGCCGGGCAACGCAGTGCCCGCCGTGGGCGACGGGTCCGACGTCGACGACGAGATCGGTGTGGGCGTGCGTCCGGGTGTCGGGGGTCATTGGATATCCTGCAGTTTCTTGGCTTCTTCGGACGATTTCAACTGCCATGGCACGCTACACACCATGACGCCGGGCTCGAAGTGCAGCCGGGTCTTGATGCGCAGCGCGGTCTGGTTGTGGACCAGCTGCTCCCACCATTTGCCCACGACGTACTCCGGGATGTAGACCACGATCAGGTCGCGCGGCGAATCCCGGCGCATGTTCTTGATGTACTCCATGATCGGAGTCACCGTTTCGCGGAAGGGGCTGGCAAGCACGGTCAGGGGCACCGGGATTTCGAGCTTCTCCCAGTCCGCGACAGTCGCCTCGGTCTCCTCGGAACTGATGTCCACGGTAATGGCGTCCAGCCGCGACGGGCGGGAGGCCCGGGCATAGGCCAGGGCGCGCAGGACCGGCTTGCGCACGTGCGAGACGAGCAACACGGCGTGCACCCGGGTGGGCAGCGCGCGCGGCGAGGAGTCCTCGTCGACGGCGAGTTCCTTGGCCACGTTGTCATAGTGCGCCCGGATGCTCCACATGATCAGGAACAGCACGAACATGGCCAGCAGCGCGATCCAGGCCCCCTGTGTGAACTTGGTGATCAGGACGATCACCAGGACCAGGGCGGTCATGCAAAAGCCCACCGTATTTATGGTCCGGGACTTGATGATGCGCCGCCGCACGGCGGGGTCCTTGGACAGTTTCAGTTCCCGGCCCCAGTGCCGGATCATGCCCAGCTGGCTCATCGTGAAGGAGATGAAGACGCCCACGATGTAGAGCTGGATGAGCTTTGTGACGTCGGCGTTGAAGGCGAGGATCAGGACGATGGCGCCTGCCGCCAGTGCCAGGACGCCGTTGCTGAAGGCCAGCCTGTCGCCACGGGTGCGCAGCTGGCGCGGCAGGTAGCCGTCCTGGGCCAGGATGGAGCCGAGCACCGGGAAACCGTTGAACGCCGTGTTGGAGGCGAACACCAGGATGACGCCGGTGGCGGCCACCACGATGTAGAACGGGATGGAGCCTGGGCCGAAGACGGTCTGCGCGATCTGGCTGATGGCCGGATTCTGGATGTACCCCTCCTCCAACGGTTTGCCGTCCAGGAGGAATTCCGTTGCCGGATCCAGCACGATGTGCACATTGGTGGCGTTGGCCAGGTAGATGATGCCGGCGAGCATGGCGGAGGCAATCACGCCGAGCAGCAGCAGCGTGGTGGCTGCGTTCTTGCTCTTGGGCTTCTGGAAGTTGGGCACACCGTTGCTGATGGCCTCGACACCGGTCAGGGCCGCGGCGCCGGAGGAGAAGGCCCGCAGCAGCAGGAAGGCGCCGGCGAGCCCGACGAGTCCTTCGTCGAAGCCCGGCTCCGGCACGATCTCGAACGCCGCCGACGGCGCCTGCCCCAGCTGGCCGGTTACCGACTGGAAAACCCCGACGGCGGTCATGCCGAGGATGGAGGCCATGAAGATGTAGGTCGGTACGGCGAAAACGCTGCCGGCTTCCTTGATGCCGCGCAGGTTCACGAGGGCCAGGATGATGACGCCGATCGTGGCAATCGCCGCCTGCTGTCCGTGCAGCGAGGGCACGGCGGTGGTCAGGTACGTCGCGGCCGAGGACATGGACACGGCCACGGTCAGCACGTAGTCAACCAGCAGCGCCGAGGCCACGGTCAGGCCTGCATACTTGCCGAGGTTGACGTTGGCGATCTCGTAGTCACCGCCGCCGGAGGGGTAGGCGTGGACGTTCTGGCGGTAGGAGGCCACGACGGTCAGGAGCACCACCATGACGGCGAGACCTACCCACGGCGAGAGGGCCACTGCGCTCACGCCGGCCAGGGCCAGGGTCAGGAGGATTTCATCGGGCGCATAGGCCACGGAGGACAAAGCGTCCGAGGCGAAAATGGGCAGCGCGATCCGCTTCGGCAAGAGGGTGTGGGCCAGACGGTCGTTCCGGAAGGGCTTGCCTACCAGCACCCGCTTCACGGCATTGAAAATTGTCAGCACCACACAAAACTAGTCTGATTCGGACGCGATGTCATGACGGCGAAGTTGGCGTCCGCAAGGTCGTCGCCCGGCGCCCCGTGGCCGTGGCCTCCCGGCGCCGCGTGGCCGGTAGAGTTTTACGCAGTATCAGACGCAGAACCAAGAGGAGGCCCATGTGGCGCACTTCGTGATCATGGGTTGTGGCCGTGTCGGGTCAACCCTGGCACACACGCTCGAGGACGCCGGCCATTCGGTGGCCATCATCGACCAGGATGACCGCGCCTTCCGGCGGCTCCGCACAGGGTTTTCCGGACGGAAGGTCACCGGGGTCGGGTTTGACCGCGAGACGATGAAGCGGGCCGGCGTCGAGGAAGCCTATGCCTTCGCCGCCGTTTCCAGCGGCGACAACTCCAACATCCTCGCCACCCGGGTGGCACGGGAGACCTTCCACGTTCCTCATGTGGTGGCCAGGATCTACGATCCGGGCCGCGCCGAAATCTACCAGCGCCTCGGCATTCCCACGGTCGCCGCGGTCCGCTGGAGCGCCGACCAGGTACTGCGCCGCATCCTGCCCGAACAGCACATCGCCGGCGACTACCGGGAGCCCTCGGGCCGGCTGGTCCTCGCCGAGGTTGACCTTAACCCCGACTGGATCGGGCACCCGATCTCCTCGATCGAGAAGGCGGCCGGCATCCGGATCGCGTATCTGACCCGGTTCGGTGAGGGCATGCTGCCCGCTGCCAGCACGTCATATCAGGACGGCGACACCGTCCACGCCATGCTGAACGTGGACCGGAGCTCCGAGATCGGCCATATTCTCGCCAAATCCCCCGCCAAGGAGTCCTGAGTGAAAGTCGTCATCGTCGGTGCCGGAAGCGTCGGTTCCTCGATTGCCCGCGAGCTGTTGGCCCACAAGCACGAAATCCTGCTGATCGACGAGAAGCCGGAGGTCATCGGCCGCAGCGGGCTGCGCGGCGCGCACTGGCTGGTCGGTGATGCCTGTGAGCTGAGCACCCTGCAGGACGCCAAACTCGAGGACGCCGACGTCGTGGTCTCCGCCACCGGTGACGACAAGGTCAACCTCGTCGTCTCGCTGCTGGCCAAGACAGAATTCGGCGTCGGGCGCACCGTCGGCCGGGTCAACAACCCCAAGAACGACTGGATGTTCGATGACTCCTGGGGCGTCGACGTCGCGGTCAACACCCCGCAGCTCATGACCGCCCTGGTGGAGGAGGCGGTGGAGATCGGTGACCTCGTCCGGCTGCTGACGCTCCAGACCGGAGTGTCCTCGCTCGTGGAGTTCACTGTCCCGCACGACTCCCATGTGATCGGGCTGACCGTGGGCGATGTCCAGTGGCCCGAGGACTCCACTCTCGTGGCGATCCTGCGGGACCAGGCGCCCATCACGCCGAGCCGCGACGACGTGATCGACGGCGGCGACGAACTGTTCTTTGTCACCACGATCGCGGCCGAGGACGAACTCCGCGCCCTGCTGGCACCCGAATCCCCGCTTGAGGACCAGCACCCGGTGACCTCGGACCAGCACCGCCACGGCACCCAGCCGGCCGCGGACGACGGGTTCGACGGCTAGGGCGGTTCCGCTCTCAATAGTTGCGATATCAGTTATGGCCGTTCCCAAGGCTGGGAAACGGCCATAACTGATAGCGCATCAGGTCAGTTGGGCTCTTTGGCTCCGGCGGGCACCGGGGCCGGCCGGGTGAGCAGCCAGGCAATCCAGATGCCGAGGATGTAGAGCGGGGCGCCCATGAGGAGCCGGGTGGTGGCGAGGGMGGCGAAGCCCTGCTCCCCCATGAAGTACAGCGGCACCTGCACCACGAGCCGCAGGACCAGCACGGAAACTATCACCCAGGTGCCGATGCTGTAGGCCCTGACCCGTTTCGGGTCCTTGCGCCATTCCAGGCCCTCGTTGCGGATGAAGCCGAAGAGCAAGCCGGCGATCGGCCAGCGCACGAACACGGAGATGGACATGGCCAGGATGTAGCCGATGTTGGTGAAGAACCCCAAAACATAGAAGTTCTCTGCCTTGCCGGTCGAGGTGGCCAGCCATGCGGAGAGTCCGACGCCGATGAAACCCGCCAGCGCCTGCGTCAGCGGTTTGCGCTGGAGAAGCCGTGCCACGGTAAAGGCGGCGGCCACCGCCAGGGAAGCGATGACAGCCAGCGTCAGGTTTTCCCTGTCGATGGTGAAGGCAATCAGGAAGACGAGGCCCGGCAGGATGCTCTCGGCGATGCCCTGGATGCCGCCGGCGCTCTTGAGCACGTCGATGTTGCCGTTGCTCGACCGGTGCAGGCCGGCCTTGGCCGCGTAGTCCTGGGCAAGTTGGGCGACGCTTGGCTGGGCTGCGGCGGGCTGGGCTGCGGTGGGCTCGGAAATGTCCCGGTTGCCGCCCCCGGCTTCCCCCGGCTCCTGCCGGCCGGTGTCCCTGTCTTCCCGCTGGGGGGCCAACTCGGGGGGTTCTGGCAAGGTCATTGCTCCTCCTGGCGGGAGAGTATTTCGTAGCGGGGATTGAAGATCGTGGGCAGCCCGTCGCGCATGGTGACCATGCCCTCGAGCCGGAGCTCCGTTCCGGCGTCGACGCCGGGGATCCGGCGCCGGCCCAGCCACACGACGCGCAGCCGTTCCTTGGGCCCGGTGGGCCGCTGGCGCTGCGCGCTGGGACGCACCCGGTGGGTGGACACGCCGTTGGCGGGCAGGCTGCTGGCCGTTCCGGCGCCGGCTCCGGCTTTGGCACTCAGGCCCGGGAAGCGGGTGACGGGGGCGGGCGTATCGTGATCGATCAGGATCGCGATGAAGGATGCCACCTGGTTGGCGGGCATGTACGTGACGGACTCGATGAAGCCATGGCACAGCACCCGCCCGCGGTCCGGCAGGTCCCGGACCGACACAGCGGCGGCGGCTTTCCTGCCGGCGGCATCAGCCAATCTGGGTTATCTCCGGTCCGCGTTCGGGCTGTTCGAACTCGGGGGCCGCCTGCGGCGACGGGGCGGCCGCGGTGTCCTTGGGCAGGCGCAGCTGGAGCAAATCGCGCGGCGGCATGGGGTTCTCGCCGCGGACCACGACGATCTGCCGGAACAGCCCTTCCAGCCCGGCCGCGGCGTCGCGGTCCAGGGCTGCCTCGCCGCCGAAGACGCCGCGGAGGAACCAGCGCGGGCCGTCGACGCCGATGAAGCGGGCCACGCGGTACCCCTGGCTGCCGTCCGCGCCGCCGGCGGGAAGCTTGGCCACGAGTTCGGTRCCGAAGCTGCCCTCAACCTCCTCGACCTGGCCGCCCTGGCTGCCGACCGACTGGCCGATCTGCTCACGGATTTCGTCCCACAGGCCCTCGGAGCGGGGGGCGGCGAAGGCCTGCAGCTGCAGGCTCGAGCCTTCCAGGTCCATGGTGACGGCGACGACGCGCTGGCTCGCCTCTTCAACTTCCAGGCGGAGCTGGAGTCCCTCACGGGGTGCGATCAGCAGCGCACCGAGGTCCACGTACCCGTCCTGGTCGTCGATTTCCGAGACGTCGAAGGGACCGGTCGCGGCCCGGCCGGCGGTTTTGGCTGCGTTCCCGGCCGGCGTCGCGGCGGCGTCAATAGCAGCTTCCGTGGCCTCGCCCGGCTCTGTCGGTTGCTCCTGCTTGGCTTTCCTGCCGCGCCCAAAAACCATGGGGTGTCTCCTTCAGTTGTGATCCTGTGCCGCCGCCCGGCGCCGTCCTGGCGCCTGTCCGCGTGGCCGCCCGCTACCCTGCGGCCGCCTGCTCATTTTTTTCTGCACCGCTGATCTTGCCTCAGCGCCTGCCTTGCTTCCGTGTCTCATTGCTTCAGTGCCTGTGTTGCTTGGGTGTCTGTGTTGCTTTAGTGCCTGTATTGCTTTAACGCCTGTGTGGCACGGCAAACCCTGAACGGCTCCCGTGGCCAGGCCGGGCCTGCGCTCAGGCCGGTCCGCCGAAACCGCCGGTCGAGCCGAAGCCGCCCCCGCCGCGAACCGAGCCGTCGAGCTCCTCGACCGGGAGGAATCTGGCGTACTCCACACGCTGAATGACCATCTGTGCAATTCTATCGCCGCGACGGAGCTCGATCGCTTCCTCCCGGTCCGTATTGAGCAGTGTCACCGCGATTTCTCCGCGGTAGCCGGCGTCTACCGTGCCAGGGGCGTTCACAACTGTCAGTCCGTGCTTGGTGGCGAGGCCGGACCGGGGGTGGATCAGCGCAACGAAGCCATCCGGGAGCGCAATCGAGACGCCCGTGGGAACGAGGCGGCGCTCCCCCGGTGCGAGGACGACGTCCTCGCGGGCGCGAAGGTCGGCGCCGGCGTCCCCCGGGTGTGCATACGACGGCGGCTCAAGCCCGTCGTCGAGCATTTTCAGCTGTACCGTCAAGGTGGGCGTTCCGTAGGCTGCGTCGCTGGCCGTCAATGCGGCACTGGCGACGGCGGTGTTTTCTTCAGTCACAGTCCCTCACTCTAACTCCCGTAGGGATCATCGTCCTAGCCGCCGCTGGCCTGCCCGCGCACGCCGCCCACGGGATTGGAGCGGGCTCGATGCGGCGTTGGAGCCGGCCGTGGGGCCGAGATGAAATACCCCGGGAAAGATGAAAAGCTGTGCTTATGCCCGAATCCAGCGCAGCTGCGCCTGCACCAAAGAACGCCCCGAGCGACTCCACTGTCCTTTACGCCGAGAAGCTCTGGCCGAACTTCTGGATCTGGCTGGTGTCGGCAGGGTTCTCCAGCGCAGGGATCCTCATGCTGGCACCCATCAGCATCTGGGCCGGCATTACCGCGGCGATCGTGCTCTTCGTCGTCATTTCCGTGCTGCTGGTGCTGTCCACGCCGTCAATCACTGTCACCAGGACCACTCTGAAGGTGGGCCGGGCCTCGATTGAACGCGGGTTCCTGGGCAAGGCCACGGCGTTCCGGGGCAAGGAAGCGACGGCGGAACGGGGCACGCGGCTCAATGGGCTGGCGTTCTTGTGTATCCGCGGCTGGGTGGATCCGGTGGTCCGGATCGAGATCGAGGACCCTTCGGATCGCACCCCGTACTGGCTCACGTCCACCCGCCACCCGGAGCAACTTATCGCCGCGCTCAACTCCTAGTTCCTCTCCGCCTCCTACCCGCCGGGCACAGGGTTTTGATATCCGGGTTCCTGATCAGGGCTGCCGCCTGCCTAGCCCTCGCAATCCCTGCAGTACTTAAGGCCGTCCTTTTCGCGGGCAATCTGCGAACGGTGGCGGACGAGGAAGCAGGAGGCACAGGTGAATTCGTCTGCCTGGGCGGGCATGACCCGGACCAGCAGTTCCTCCCCGGACAGGTCAGCGCCGGGAAGTTCGTAGCCTTCGGCGAGGTCGGACTCATCTTCATCCACCACTGCGGAAGGCTTCTCCGTACGCCGCGCCTTCAGAGCCTCAATCGAATCCTCGCTGAGGTCTTCTTCGGTCTTACGCGGCGCATCGTAATCAGTCGCCATTATTTGTTGCTCACACTCCGCATTCGTTCGATTGATTCGCCGCTCCAGGTTGGCCCGTCGGGATGGTAACCCTGGGCTCCGGGAGCGGTTCACCGATGTCAACGCCGGACATGCGGTTTTTGTGCCCGGTGTCGGGTCATTTTTGCTTAAGCGCCTCCCGAATGCCAGAGCCCGCCGGTCCCCTTCCCACGATCTCTTCCGCACACCGGCCAAAACCGGCGGAAAGACGCGGAAAGTCGCGGAAAATCACGGCGCGCCTGCCGTCCTAACCCGAAATGTGTCCCGCTGGTGGCAGAGTTTCGATTGTTAGCAATGCCAGGGTGGAGGATTTGTATGCAGGATCTACGGCTTGTAGGCGTCCACGACGACGGAGAGCATCTCCTGTTGAGTGGCACCGGCGGCGAGATGTTCCAGCTGCCGATCGATGAAGCACTTAGGGTGGCAGCCAGCCGGATGTCGGCGAAGTCCGCGTCCAGCGCGGCCGCAGCCCCTATTGCCATGTCTCCGCGCGACATCCAGACCAGGATTCGCAACGGAGCCACCGCCGCCGAGGTGGCGGAGCTGTCCGGAATTCCGCTGGAGAAAGTCCAGCGCTATGAGGGCCCAGTCCTGGCCGAACGCGAGTACATCGCCCAGCAGGCCCGCAAGGTGGAGGTTGCCTCCCCCGCCCCGGGCCACGACGTCTACCGCTCCGTGTTCGGTGAAAACCCGGCGTCGCTCAGCGACATGGTCGAGCACCGCCTCAGGGCTTACGGCGTCGAACCCTCAACGCTGGAGTGGGATTCCTGGCGACGTCCCGACGGCAGCTGGAACGTGGTGGCCCGCTTCGAGCCCAAGCCCGGCGGTCCGGCCGGGATCGGCGAGGAGCCGCCGGCCATGTGGACCTTCCACCCCGCCCGGAAGTCCCTGCAAAACGCTAACCGCTGGGCCCAGCAACTGAGCGAACTCGAGCCGCTCGAGGGTCCCGTGCCGGCCCGGCGCCTCACGGCCGTCTCCGACCGGCCCTTTGACTTTGAAACCGATGCCGAGGCCGCAGCCCGCACAGCGACCGGCCAGCACAGCATTATTCACCAGATGCTTCTTCAGCAGGACAGGATCCACCAGGAACAGGACGCCGACGGGCTGCTGGACATGCTGCGTTCCCGCCGCGGCCAGCGGATCGGGGTGGACGAGGACGCGGATGACGCCTTGGCCACGCTCCTGACCACTGGCGTTCCCGCGGCCCACCCCCGTCCGGCAGAGGTGCCCGAGGCGCCCGAGGTTCCACAGGCGACGGAACCGCAGTCCATCTCCGAAGCCGCTGCGGCCGACGAACCCGACCCTGCCGAAGCTGACGCTGCCCTCATCCAACCCGGGCAGCCAGAGGTTCCGGCCCTGGAGGCCGCAGCCCCGTCGGAAACCGATGCCTTCGCCCGGCGCCGCGATGGAAGGCCGTCAATGCTTTCCCGCCTGAGCCTCGCTCCGCGCCTCCCGGAGGAGGACGATGCCCTGAGACTGCACGACGGCGTCAGCACCGAGACCCGGGAAGTCACCATCGCGGCCTCGCAGCTGCGCCCGGCGGGCAAAGCCCCCACCGCAAGCCCGGGCCTGGATGAATTGATCGGCGGCGGATCATCCCGGCGTCAGCACCGCGAGTCCCACGGCACTACCCGGAACGACGCCGGCACCGAGCAGCCGGAGCGCCAGCCGGCCAAGCCGAAGCGGTCCAGCGTTCCCAGCTGGGACGAAATCGTCTTCGGAACCCGCAACGACCAATAAGGGCGTCAGTCATGACGCCCAGGAACGCCTACGAACGGCTGCGACCCGCCGGGAAACCGGCCAGTCAGCCGCGCGGCGCTTTCTTGCCATCAGCCTGGAAGTAGAGCAGCGGCACTTCCCGCTCGGCTTTCGTCAGGGACCCGTGCTGGCCCACCACCTCCAAGGCAGTGGGCCGGACCCTGCGCGTATCGTAGAGCGCCAGCGAGTCCCGGGCCGCGATCATGATGTCACCGATCCGCAAGGCGGCCTCGGCCCGCACGTCACCGAACAGCCCGCCCGCGATCGCTTCCTCACGGGTGAAGGCCCATATTCTGTCTCCGAAACGGGACCGCCAGTTTGCCAGCAGGCGGGCGCGGGCGGCGTCGTCCCTTCCATCCTCGAGGTACAGGTGGACCATCCGCGGCTCCCCGGCGGTGTGGCGGACACCGGCCAGGAGCGCCGGCTCCGCGGAGTAGTCGATCCGCTGCGACTCGGGCACGTCCACCATGCCGTGGTCCGCCGTCAGCAGCACGGTGGTGCCGGCCGGCAGCGTGGCGTGGAGCCGCCGCACCGTGGCATCGAGTTCTTCGAGCTGGTGCTCCCACTGCGGTGACTGGCAGCCGTGGCGGTGCCCGGCCTTGTCGAGCTCATTGACATAGAAGTACATCAGCGAGGGCCCGGCGCCGGCCATGGCCTCGGCGGCCGCTTCGGTCCGGGCGTGCGATGTGGTTCCGGTGATGAAACGACCTCCGCGGAGCGCGGCCTCGGTCATAGCCGAGGTGCTGAACTGCGGGAGGCTGACGGTCGTGACATCGACGTGCTCCGCGGCCCTTTCGAAAACGGTGGGGAACGGCTGCCACGTCCGCGGGTCCACGCCGGCGTCCCAGTTGCCAAGCATGTTCACTACCCGGTCCTGATCCGGGTCCAGGACGTCGTAGCCCACCATGCCGTGCTGGCCCGCCGACAGTCCGGTGCCAAAGCTGGCGAGGGATGCCGCGGTGGTGGACGGGAAGGCCGAGTCCAGCGCCACGGGCACCTGGCCCTGGCCGGCCTGCACGAGGGTGCGCAGGAACGGGGTGTGGGCGATCTTCTGCTTCAACAGGCTGCGGCCCAGTCCGTCGGCCAGCACCACGCACACGCGTTTGGCGGGCGGAAGATTCAGTTTGTTTTCGAATCCCGGGACACCCAGGCTCGCCGCCGCGCTGGTCAGCACCTCGGCGATGGAGCGGTGCCCAAACGCCGGAGCGGCCGGGAGCGGGGACTGACCGACGCCGGCGGCCAACGGGGCGGGCAAGGCAGCACCGGCGGCGGCTGGCGAGGGACTTAGCAGCGGCTCTGGAAGCTGATCTTGGGCAGACGCGGGCTGACGGAGGTCAGCCATGTCAGCGCTGGTGGCCGCGGCTGAGGCGGTTCCCGAACACACCCATCCGCGGGCGGGGCGGCAGGCCGGGCCCGTTGTGCGGGACCGGGGCGGCGGAGCCGGTGTTCACTGCGCGCAGGGCACGGGCGAATAGCTTGGCGTCCTGCACGGCCTGCAGACCGTCCGCTTCGGCGCTGATCCGCAGGACGATGTCTTCCTGCGCGATGGTGCCGCTGTAGCCATGGTCGGCCTCGCACTGCGGGTCCCCGCAACTGGCCGGGCCCATATCGAGGCGCTGGCCGCCGGACCACGCGATGGACAGCGTCAGCTCCCGGACAGGGTCGGAGGGCTTGTAGTCCTGCGGCTGGGCGTAGACGTAGCTCAGGACCACCGAGCGGATCTGGGTGACGGGGACGGACTCGGTCGACACCTGGGCAACGGTCTGCTCACCGGCATCATCGAGCTGCTGGTCATCGACGTGGGTGATGACCAGCATGTCCTCGGTCAACACCAGGACAGTGATATGGCGGCGGACCTCGGCGCGGTCGAAGTGGGTCTCAAGATGCACCAGATGGGCCACGCAGTCGCGGCCATCCAGGGCATCGGCGACGACGTCAGCCACGAGCCGGGGATAGAAACCGGCCTGCTGGAGCGACCCTTCCAGGCTCTGGCCCTGCGCACTGTGGTCATGGAGGCCGTGGTGGTGCGCGGTCTGGCGTGCGGGGGCGGTCGCCAGGGGCTTGGGTGTTGGAGGCTGGGAGCTCATAGTCTCCATTTTCACAGATCGGCTGGGGACTTGCTAACTGCACGGCCCCGGACGCGGGCGTCGGCTGAGGCGGCTGACCGGGCCGGACCCGCAACAACGGGCCTAGCTGCGCATCGCCCGTCGCGCACTGTCCGTCCGCTGGGCGGCGTTCGCGATCCTGACGTCGGCGGCAAGGATCGAGGCGCCGTCGGGCCCGGCTAGGACGGGATTGAAGTGCACCAGCGCGATCTCCGGATGGTTGTCCTTGAGCCTGGTGAGGCGGGCGGCGAGATCCTCCAGGGCCGTGACGTCTACGGCGGGGAGGCCCTGGTACCCGAAGAGCTTCCGCGACGCCCGGGGCGCCCGGATGAAGTCCTGGACGTCGGAGCCGGAGAGCGGCGGCACGCGGTGGGCCCAGTCATCGAGCAGGTTCACGGCGTCGCCGGCCAGGCCGAAGGAGATCACGGGCCCCAGCAACGGATCTTCAATGGCACGGAAGGTGCAGGCCTGCCCCACGGGCACCATCGTCTGCACTTCGAGGGACGGGGAGCCGTACCGCTCGAGCGACTTGCGCATCTGGTGCACGTTGTCCCGCAATGAATCGGCGTCCTGGATGTCCAGCCGCACGCCGCCGAGGTCCAGCCGGTGCCGCAGCGCCGGATCCGTGGTCTTCAGCGCCACGGGCCAGCCGAGCTGCTCGGCCGCTGCCACGGCCTCCTCCGCCGTCTCGAACCCGACGGACGGGACCAGCCGGATGCCGTAGTGGCCCAGCAGCCGCGCGGCCGTGTCCTGGTCCAGCCGGACGAGCTGCTCGCCGCCCACATTGCGCAGCAGCTGCTCCAGGTCCGCCCGGGCAGCCTCCGGGTGGCACCCTTCGGGTTCCACGAACAGGCCCTGATCCCGGTCCAGCCACTGGGCGTAACGCACGACGGCGGCCAGGGCCGCCACCGCCGCACCCGGGTTGGAGTAGCACGGAACAGGTGGAGCCAGCAGGAGCTGGTGTGGTTGCTCCGGTTCGGCGCCGACCATGCCTTCCACGTAAATGGAGGGATCAAGAATTCCGCTAAAGGCAGCAACCACCGGTTTGCCCGCCGCCGCGGAGCATTCGGCCAGCACGCCCGCGATCTTTTCGACCGTGAGACCGCGCGCCGGAAGCAACGCCACCACCGCCGCATGCACAGTGTCCGCGGTGAGGGTTTCCTGCAGGCTCCGCCGCAGCGCCGGCAGCGCCCGGGACATGCCGGCATCGAGGTCAACGTCGGCAACAATCCGCTCCACCCCAAGCCCCTGGCGGGCGGCGCTGTCCGCGACCACCTTGCCCAAGGCGCTCGAGTTGCTGAAAACGGCGATCCCGGCGCCCTTGGGCAGCGGCTGGCTGGACACGATCTGGGCGACGTCCATGAGCTCTTCGATAGTCTCGACCCGGATCACGCCGGCCTGCCGCATCATGGCGTCCAGTGCTTCCGGGGGCGCCTGGGTGGTGCGGACGGCGTGCCCCGGCGGCAGGTTCAGGCCCATGGCGTCGGACTTGGCCACAATCACCGGCTTGGTCCGGGCCAGGCGGCGGGCCAGCCGGGAGAACTTGCGCGGGTTGCCGATCGATTCCAGGTACAGGCCCACCGCCGTGGTGTCGGCGTCGTCCTCCCAGTACTGCATCATGTCGTTGCCGGAGACGTCGGCCCGGTTGCCGGCGGAGAGGAAGGTCGAGATGCCGACCCGGCGGCGGCTGGAGGCGGCGTAGAGGGAGACGCCGATCGCAGCCGACTGGCTGAACAGCCCCAGCCCGCCGCGGCGGGCCAGGGCCGGTGCCATCGAGGCGTTGAGGGACACGGCCGGGTTGGTGTTGACGATGCCCAGCGACGCCGGACCGATCACGCGCATGCCGTTGGCGCGGGCCTGCCGCACTAGTTCGCGCTGGCGGGCCAGGCCGCGTTCGCCGTCGTCCGCGTACCCGGAGGTGGCCACGACGATCCCCTTGACTCCGGCGGCGGCGCATTCCTGGACCACTTTGGGGACCTCGTCGTACGGGACCGCGATGATGGCGAGCGTGACCGGGCCGGGCACGTCGGAGAGCCGGGCGAAGGAGAGCATGCCGGCGAGTTCCAGGGCCTCCGGGTTGATCGCATAGACCGGGCCGCTGAACCTGCCTTCGATGACATGCTCGAGGAGCTGGTAGCCCACGGTGCCCCATTTGCGGCTGGCTCCGATCACGGCCACGGACGACGGGGCGAGCAGTTCCTGGATGCTGCGGGCCTCGGCGCGGTGCTCGCGGGATTCCATCACGGCACGGGACTTGTCGGTGGGGTCGATGTTGAACTCGAGGCTGACCACGCCGTCGTCGAAGTGCCGTTTGACGTCGTAGCCGGCATCGGAGAAGACCATGAGCATCTTGCGGTTCTCCGGGAGCACCTCGGCGCTGAACTTGCGGATCCCGTTCTCGCGGGCGGCGGCGGCGAGGTGTTCGAGCAGGATCGAGCCGATGCCGCGGCCCTGGTGGGCGTCGGCGATGTTGAAGGCGACCTCCGCCTCCGCCGGGTCATTCAGCCGGTCGTATCGGCCGATGCCCAGGATCTCGCCGCCAATGGTGATCACCAGGGCCACCCGGTCCTTGAAGTCCACCTCGGTGAAGCGCTTGAGTTCCTTGCTGGAAAGCTTGGACTTGAAGGCGAAGAAGCGCATGTAGATGGACTTCTGGGACTGGCCCACGTGGAAGGCCTGGACCGCGTCTGCATCGGAGGGGTGGATGGGGCGCACATGCGCTGTGCCGCCGTCGCGCAGGACAACATCGGCTTCCCAATATTCCGGATATACGCCGTCCGCCGGCTGATCCACCATAGGCTTAGCCTAGTCATAAACTTACGCAGTACCCGTTCAGCACCCCTCAGAAGGATCCACCAGCCTTATGGCACGCCGCCAAACCACGCCCCCGGCAGGGGAAGCCAGTCAGGATTTCACCGAGAACATCGTCGATATCGATGTCACGTCCGAGATGGAAGGCTCGTTCCTCGAGTATGCCTATTCGGTGATCTACTCGCGGGCCCTCCCGGACGCCCGCGACGGGCTGAAGCCCGTACAGCGGCGCATTCTCTACATGATGTCCGACATGGGGCTGCGCCCGGACCGCGGCCACGTCAAGAGCGCCCGCGTGGTGGGCGAGGTCATGGGCAAGCTGCACCCGCACGGCGACGCCGCGATCTACGACGCCATGGTGCGCATGGCCCAGGACTTCTCCCTGCGGCTGCCGCTGATCGACGGGCACGGCAACTTCGGCTCGCTCGACGACGGCCCCGCGGCCCCCCGCTACACGGAAGCCCGGCTGGCAGCCGCGGCCCTGACCCTCACGGACCACCTCGACGAGGACGTCGTCGACTTCGTTCCCAACTACGACAACCAGCTGACCCAGCCGGAGGTGCTGCCGGCCGCGTTCCCCAACCTGCTGGTGAACGGCGCCACGGGCATCGCCGTCGGCATGGCCACCAACATGGCCCCGCACAACCTCATGGAAGTCATCGCCGCCGCCCGGCACCTGATTGAGAACCCGGACGCCACTCTTGAGGACATCATGAGGTTCGTCCCCGGCCCGGACCTGCCCACCGGCGGCCGGATCGTGGGCCTGGACGGCATCCGCGACGCCTACGCCACGGGCCGCGGCTCCTTCAAGACCCGGGCAAAGGTGGACATCGAGCAGCTCTCGGCCCGCCGCACCGGCCTGGTGGTCACGGAACTGCCGTACATGGTGGGCCCGGAGAAGGTGATCGAGAAAATCAAGGACGCCGTCAACGGCAAGAAGCTCACCGGCATCAGCGACGTCGTGGACCTCACGGACCGCAAGCACGGCCTGCGCCTGGTCATTGAGCTGAAGAACGGCTTCAATCCCACAGCCGTGCTCCAGCAGCTCTACCGCTACACCCCGATGGAAGACTCCTTCGGCATCAACAACGTCACCCTGGTCGACGGCCAGCCGCAGACCCTCGGGCTGCTCCAGTTACTCTCGGTCTACGTGGACCACCGGATCAATGTTGTCCGGCGCCGCACCGCCTTCCGGCTGGGCAAGAAGAAAGACCGCCTGCACCTGGTCGAGGGCCTCCTGGTCGCGATCGTGGACATCGACGAGGTCATCCAGATCATCCGGTCCTCCGACGAGGTTGCCGCGGCCCGGACGCGGCTGATGTCCATTTATGATCTCTCCGAGATCCAGGCCAACTACATCCTGGAACTGCGGCTGCGGCAGCTGACTAAATATTCACGGGTCGAGCTGGAGAAGGAGCAGGAGGAGCTCCGCCGGGAGATCGCCGAGCTGGAGGCTATCCTGGGCTCCCCTGCGCTGCTCCGTACCCTCGTGTCGGACGAGCTCGGCGAGATCTCTGAGAAGTACGGCACACCGCGCCGGACCGTGCTGCTGGAATCCGAGGCCGTCTCCCCCACCGTGGCAGCCGCAGTTGGTGCAGCCACCGGGGCCAAGGGCAAGGCCGCACCGCTGGCCCTTGAGATCGCGGACGATCCTTGCTGGGCCATCCTCACCGTGTCCGGCCAGATCGCCCGCACCGCCAGCCAGGACAGCCTGGCCGAGGCCGGTCCGCGGACCCGGCATGACGTTTTCTCCTCCGTGGTCAAGACCACCGCCCGCGGCGAGATCGCAGCAGTGACCTCGCAGGGCCGCATGCTGCGCCTGCAGGTCATGGACATGCCCGTGCTGCCGCCGACTTCGGGCACGCCGAACATGGCCGGCGGCGTACCGGCCAAGGATTTCATCACGCTCCTCAAGGGCGAGTCGCTTATGGCCTTCGCGCCGCTGGACCAGGTCCTCGCGATCGGAACCGCCCAGGGAGTGGTCAAGCGGGTGCAGCCGGACTATCCGCTGAACCGCGAGGACTGGGAAGTGATCGCGCTCAAGGACAAAGACACCGTGGTGGGCGTTGCACCCGCCGGGTCCGACGACGACGACCTTGTCTTCATCACGCGCCAGGCCCAGCTGCTGCGGTTCAGTGCCTCCGCCGTCCGCCCGCAGGGCCGGACAGCGGGCGGCATGGCCGGGATCAAGCTGGCCGCCGGGGACCGGGTGATGTTCTTCGGGGCCGCCAGTCCCGCGGACGCCGCCGCCGTCGTCGTGACCATCGCGGGGACGGACGGCGCCCTACCGGGCACGGCCCCCGGGGCTGCGAAGGTCACCGCCCTGGCCGAATACCCGGTCAAGGGCCGGGCCACTGCCGGGGTGCGGGCACACCGCTTCCTCAAGGGCGAGGACACGCTCCTCCTCGGCTGGGCCGGTCACGGTCCGGCCAAGGCTTCCTCACTCGCCGGTGTGGCCCGCTCACTGCCCGGCGAGCACGGCCGCCGCGACGGCTCCGGAATCCCGCTGTCCCAGGCGATCGACGCCATTGGACCCAGCATGGCGTGGTCAGAGGAACCCGAAGCCGGCACCGACCCGTAGCCGCGGGCACGCACGAAGCCCCGGGGATGCACGAGGCCCGGGGGTTGCATGAGGCCCGGCCGGAAACGCTTTCGCGATCCGGCCAGGCCTCGTGACCTTGGGTTGTGTTCGGGCCGCCTGCCCGGGGTCTCTGTCCGTTCGCCGTCTTCGGGCTCAGGGACGTGGCACCGTGTCCGGCAACCTCAGTCCCGGCAAGGCCGTGCCAGCATCCACCGGCCAGGCGCTAGGTCAGGGAGACGAGGCTCAGGATGTTGCCCTCCGTGTCCAGGAACCACGCGGCCGAGCTTCCGTCCGGAGTGGTGGCGATGCCGCCCTCGGTTTTTAGGCCCGGGAAATCGTATTCCTCGAAAACGACTCCCTTGGCGCGGAGTTCCGCAACGGCGCCCGGCACGTCATCGACCATCCAGCCGATCTGCGTGTTCTTGGCTGTTCCGGCATTGGGCGTCTGGTACAGCAGGAACGCGGTTCCTCCGCCGCATTTGTACTGCAGGTTGTCCTCGGCGTCCGGGTTTTCGGGTTCGAGCCCGAGCTTATCCCGGTAGAAATCCCGTGCACGGGCGATGTCCGCTGCCGGTAGCACTGCGCCGACTTGCTTGTCCTTGAGCATGGCTATTCACTTTCCAGGCCCGCCCCCCGGAAGGAATAATACTCCTCCACGTGCCGCACGTACCTGAGAAACTGAAGGGCGTTTCCCGCGGCCGCCGGCGGCATGGCCGGGACGCCAGTCCGCGGTGCAGCGGACTGCTGACTGAGGTGCGGCGGTCACTGCACAGGTACCGCCGTCTAGCTGTCGTGGAGCCGTCGCGGAGCCGTACAGGGGTGCCTTTGTCACCTCCGCCTGGGCCGTGGTCATGCGGCCGTCACGAGGTCGTCTGGTCGGAAGTAGTGGTTCCGTCTGGGTTGCYGGCGSGGGTCGAGGTGGGGTGGCGGGATGAACCAGGGRATCCCGGTTTTGAGCCGGATGGTCCAGTGTTCCTTGTGGATCACGTGGTGGTGGTGGGAGCARAGCAGGRYYCCGTTSTCYGTCCCGGTGGTCCCGCCGCGGGACCAGTAGGTGATGTGGTGGGCCTCGCACCAGGGTGCGGGGATGGTGCAGCCGGGAAAGGCGCAGCCCCGGTCCCGGGCCGTGATGGCTTTGCGGAKGTGCGGCGGGAAGACCCGGGAGGCGCGGCCGATGTCCAGGACCCGGCCCTCGCCGCCGAGGACGACCGGGATGATGTCCGCGTCGCAGGCGATCTTCCGGATCGTGGAGGCGGTGACGGGCCCGGTGAACAGCAGCRCCCCGGTACCCGTCCCGGTGCCCGTCCCGGGCTGTCCGGTGTTTGCTGTGGCGCCRGGGGTGTTCTGCAGCCGGGTGAGCAGGTCCCGGTAGTCGATGGTCGCCATGACCTGGGGGCGGAGCCCGCCGGCGGCGGGCAGCGTTCCGGCGGCGAGGGCGACCTTGCACGCGCCGACCAGTCCGTCGAGCAGCCTCTGGGCCCGGGAGCGGAGGTCCAGGGCCGGCAGCGCGGGGTCCTCWTCCGCGGCGGGCTCATCGCCGGGGCCGGGCTGGTGCTCCGGGCTGGTCGCGGCAGCCGAAGCGCCTGCACCGKTCGAAACGTCGGAAGCMGAAGCGCCTGCACCGGACGGGKCGTAGTCGGCACGGGATACGCAGGCCGATGCCCCGGCGGCAGCAGCACTGACCGAAGCCTCACCGGAGGCCGCGCCGGCGGCCCAGTCGCCGCCCGAAGCGTCACCGGAGGCCGCGCCGGCGGCCCAGCCGTCGCCGGCGACCGAAGCGTCACCGGAGGCCGCGCCGGCAGTCCAGCCGTCACCGAACGCCGTGTCTGCTGAGCAACCGTCGCCGGCGGCAGTGGCGCCGGCGGCGGACCTCTCGGCGGTGTCCGTGGCCGGGGAGGTTCCGGTGTTGCCGGTGCGGGGGTTGGTGGCGGTGTTCATGACGGTCAGGAGGTGTTCGAACTGTTCGGTGGTCGCGAAGATCTCGAGGTGGTGCAGGCCGTGGCGCCGGCGGCGGATGAAGGCGCCCTGGAGCTGGCGCAGCAGTTCCTCGGAGGGC
>NZ_JBFTZV010000032.1:0-40680 GCF_056406615.1 Arthrobacter sp. P1_B3
CAGCTGCATTGCCTGGACCGAGCGGGCCACCTTGGTGGGCTCGAACATGTCCACGGGCGAGGGCTTGCCGGTGTCGATCTGGCAGAAATCGCAGCGCCGGGTGCATTCGGAGCCGCCGATCAGGAAGGTCGCTTCCTTGTCTTCCCAGCATTCGAAGATGTTCGGGCAGCCGGCCTCTTCACACACGGTGTGCAGGCCTTCCTTCTTGACGAGGTTCTTGAGCTGGACGAACTCCGGGCCCATCTGGACCTTGGCCTTGATCCATTCCGGCTTCCGTTCCACCGGTGTGGCCGCGTTTCGCTGCTCAATGCGCAGCATCTTCCGGCCTTCTGGTGCCAGTGTCACAGTAGAGCTCCTTCTGGGGTTGCAACTAGGGCTTGTTCATTCTCGCGCAGTTCTTCGATGATCCGCGACACGAGGTCTGCCGGGGTGACGTCCCTGCCAAGTTCCTGGGCGATCGTGGTGACCCCGGCGTCGCTGATGCCGCAGGCAATGATCTGGCCGTAGGGGGCGAGATCGTTGTTGCAGTTGATCGCGAAGCCGTGCATGGTGACGCCCTCGTTGACGCGGATGCCGATGGCTGCGATCTTGCGGTCCGGGCCCTTCTCGTCCTGCTCGATCCAGACGCCGGCGCGGCCCTTGATGCGTACGGCGTCGATGCCGTAGTCCGCCAGGACGGCAATGATCACGGCCTCGAGGCGCTCCACGTAGTCGCGGATGCCTGCCTTGTTCTTGAGCTTGATGATGGGGTAGCCCACGAGCTGTCCGGGGCCGTGCCACGTAAGCTTGCCGCCGCGGTCAACCGCGACCACGGGAGTCCCGTCAAAGGGCCGTTCGTGGTCTTCGGTGCGCTTGCCGGCGGTGTAGACCGCGGAGTGTTCGAGCAGCAGTACGGTGCTGGGCGCAGTGCCCGCGAGGACTTTTTCATGCAATTCGCGCTGGATGTCCCAGCCGCGCGTGTAATCGATGAAGTCCGGGGCGAGACCCAGCTGTTTGAACTCAAGAGTCATGGCATCAAGCTTAGACCCCGCCGCACCCAGCGCCCGTTTGTGTGCTTAAGCTCTCATGCCTGTGGATAACTTCTGCACGATTCCGCGCAATCGGCTATTCCTTGGGTATGGAAGATCTCCCTGCCGCGGGCTGCGCGGCCCCCGAGGTTCCCGGTTACGACGTCGGACGCCTGCTGGGGCGCGGGGGCACAGCGGCAGTGTGGCTGGTCACCGAACGGTCAACGGGCCGGGAATTCGCCCTCAAGTGCTTCGACTCCGGGGCAGAGGCAGCGGAGGATGCCGGCGGAACCGCGGACCGGGAAGCCGAAGAGGCCATGCGCCGGGAGGTTCGGATCCTCTCGGCGCTGGACCACGACCACCTGCTCCGGGCCCACATCGTGCTGCGTCTTCACGGGCCGCGGTCCGGGCCGGACGAAAAGGAAGCCCTGGGCCTGGTGCTGGACTATGCGCCCGGGGGATCAGTCGCTGACCTGATCGCGGGCCGTGGACGGCTTGGTGCGGGGGAGACCGTGACGGTCCTGACACCCATTGCCCAGGCCCTTCAATACCTGCATTCGCAGGGCTTCACCCACGGCGACGTCTCGCCGGGCAACGTGTTGTTCACGGCGCACGGGAAACCGTTGCTGGCCGATGTGGGCGTGGCCCGGATGGTGGCCGACGCCGCGGCAGCCCGCGCCGCCGGGACCGAGGGCTTTTCCGATCCGGCGCCGGTGGACGCCTTCAGGGCGGGCCTCCAGCCGGAGCGCGACGTCTATTCTTTGGCGGCCCTGGGCTGGTATTGCCTCACGGGCCTGGCGCCGGTCCCCGGCCCGGGGCGTCCGCCGCTGCCGCTCCTGGTGCCCGACGTACCGCCGGCGCTGGCCGCCGCGCTGGAGGCTGCACTCGACGAGGACCGGCGGAAAAGGCCTTCGGCCGCCGAATTGGCCGCCGCAGTCTATCGCAGCACGGCGGCAGAGCCGGTGGACCTGTCCGTGTCCGTGCACCCGACGGTCATTCCACAGTTGCTCACCCGCCGGGCTGTGCAGCCCGGCTCGCGGAGGCGCAGCCCCGGGACTCTTCGGCACCGGCCGTCGGCCGCCGGACTTCACCGCGGATTCCGCGGTGGATTCCACCGCGGAGTCCGAAAGAGCCCCGCACGACGGGCCCTTTGGACCATCTTCACAGCCATGGCCCTGCTGGCTGGCTGTTGGCTGCTCGCGGGCGGCGGGCCGGCACCCGAGGCCGTCGCCGGGCTGTTTCCGGGGTTGGGTGCGGACCACAGTGCGGACCTCGGTACACCGGTGCCATCAGGACCTGCCGTTGCTGAGGGGACGTCAACGGAGCCTTCGGGCGGCCCGGCAGAGAAACCAACGCCTGCCAAGGCCGACGGCGGGGCCAACCCAATTCGCCCCGATCTTGAGGCCCTGCTGGCTTCAGCCGACCCGGCGGAGGCCGTCCGCGGTCTCGCCAGGCTGCGCTCGCTCGCGTTCAGCTCCGGGGACTTCAGCCTGCTCGACGCCGTCAACGCCCCGGAGTCTGCCGCCGCCGCTGCCGATGCGCAGATCAGAACGCAGCTCAGCGGATCCGGCCATGTGCTGGCCGGATTCTCGACGTCATTGACGCGGATCGAAACCACCGCGGACAGCAGCCCCGCCAGGGCCGTGGTGGCCATCACCACGGCGTCCTCTGGGTACCAGGAGCTCGATGGGAACGGCGCCTTAGTGGCTGAGGTTCCCGCCGCTTCCGGGCAGCAGCTTCATCTCGTTCTGGTGCCCGTCGATGGGCGCTGGCGGATCCAGGACGTTCTACCCCCGGGGCCTGAAGCAGGCTAGGGTTCCGCCGTCGGGGGCCCGGTGGTACCTCATGGTGGCGTCGTCCTTCGGTGGGTATGCCAGCGCAGTCCTGACCGGCCGTGACCCAACCTGGGCCAAGGTGTTCGCCGTCGCCCTGATCGTGGTCATGACCTTCCTGAACGCTGTCGGCTCCACGGCGGTGGCCAAAGTCCAGTCCCTGATCGTGAAGGTGGTGCTGGCCATCCTGTCCGTGTTCGCGATTGTGACGATCGCGAACTGGAACCCCGCGCTCCTCGACCCGGCCAGCTACCCCGGGGTTCGCGAAATCATCGCGAGCGTCGCGTTGACGTTCTTCGCCTTCCTCGGGTTCGGCGTCATCACCTTCACCGCGAAGGATCTGCCTGATCCGTCCCGTCAACTGCCCCGTGCCATGTACCTTGCGCTGGCGATCGCCACGACGGTGTACGTCGCGGTGTCCCTGGGCGTCTTCGGGACCCTGACCGCCGACCAGGTCGTCGCCTACGGCGCCACAGCGCTGGCCGAGGCTGCCAAGCCCACGCTGGGCCAGTTCGGATACGTGCTGATGGTGGTCACCGCCCTGCTCTCCACCGCCGGGGCGGTGAACGCCACCCTCTACCCCTCTGTCGGGATGACCCGGCACCTCGCCTCGGTGGGCCAGTTTCCGCCGGTGTTCGGCCGCTCCCTGGGCCGCAGGGAAGTGCCGGTCGGACTGCTGGTCATGGCCTGCCTCGCGGCGGTGATGGTGCTGCTGTTCAACCTGAACAGCATTGCCTCCCTCGGAAGTGCCGTGGCTTTGCTGATTTTCTCCGCGGTCACCCTGGCCCACTTCAAGGTGTACCGGGAGACCGGCGCCCTGCTTTTCATGCTCATCATCGCCCTGATCGCGACCCTGGGGACGTTCCTGGTGTTCTGCACCACCACGCTCGTCAATGAACCCGCCACCGCCGCAGCGCTGGTGGTCATCCTTGCCCTGGCCCTGATCACCGACCTGCTGTGGAAGCGCACCCGGAGCCGCGCAAATTAGCACCCCGGCGACCTGCCGTAAAGAGGAGATGGGGACTATTCCCGGCGAATTCCTAGGTCCATGCTGTAGGCACCGAGCACTTTGTGTGATAAGGGGGCAGTGGCATGTTCAAACCGTCAACTACTCGCCCCAGGCGGTTTAGCTCCGCCTGGCCCGTGGCACAGACCACGGGGCATATGAGGGTGTGGCCTACGTGAGTGAACAGGCATTGACCCGGCCGAAGGCGCCTCCGGCCGTGTGGATCTCCTGGGTGGCCCTGGCGCTAATGACCACCAGCTCGGTGGCAAGCCTCCGTGCGGCACCGACCATGGCCGTCTACGGCCTTGCTTCAGTCTTCCTCTACGTGGTTCCCGCGATCGTCTTCCTGCTGCCCACCTCCCTCGTGTCCGCCGAGTTGGCGTCCGGATGGAAGGGCGGCATCTACAACTGGGTATCGTCCGGAATCTCCAAGCCAATGGGCTTCCTGGCGGTGTGGTGCCAGTTCGCAATGACGATTTTCTACTATCCAACCCTGCTGGGATTCGTCGCGAGCACGCTCGCCTACGTCTTCAACCCGGCGCTGGCCAGCAGCGGCGTGTGGACGGCCTTGGTGATCGTGGTGTTCTACTGGGCCGGCGTGTATGTCTCATCCCGCGGCACGAAGGGTGTGGCAGGCCTGGCCAGCGGTGGCCTGATCATCGGCACACTGATCCCTGGCGCCCTGCTCGTCATCCTGGGTGTCGTCTTCCTCGGCCAGGGCAATCCGTCCGCCGCTCCGATGACAGCGGCGAACTTCTTCCCCGAGTGGGCCGGGCTCGCCAGTCTGGTGCTGATCGTGAACAACTTCCTGTCCTACAGCGGCATGGAGATGAACGCGGTGCACGTGTCCTCCCTGAAGGACCCGCCCAAGGAGTATCCGAAGTCGATGTTCCTGGCCATGGGACTCGTCCTGCTCATCTTCATCCTGCCGGCGCTGGCGATCAGCTGGATCGTGCCTGCCGAGGAGCTCTCCCTCACAGCCGGTGTCATGCAGGCCTTCGACGCGGTGCTGGCGTCCTTCAACATGCAAGGCCTCACGCCGATCCTCGGCATCATGCTGGTCGCTGCCTCCCTCGGCGGCATGCTGACGTGGCTGGCCGGTCCGTCCAAAGGCCTGCTGTTGATCTCACGGGAGGAAGGCTACCTCCCGCCGTTCCTGCAAAAGCTGAACAAGAACGGCATCCAGCAGAACCTCCTGGTCACTCAGGGGCTCGTCACCACCGTGATCGCGCTCGGCTACGCGCTCATCCCGGATGTCTCCAGTGCCTACTGGATTTTCTCGGTGATCACCACGCAGGTCTACCTGATCATGTACCTGCTGATGTTCGTGGCCGCGGTCCGGCTCCGCCGCAACGACCCCGACCACCCGCGCGGCTACCGGGCGCCGATGTTGATCGGGCTGTGCGGCGTCGGATTCGCCGCTTCCCTGGCCGCGCTGCTTGTCGGGTTCGTCCCACCGTCGCAGTTCGGCAACGGCGATCCAGTGGTCTATTTCCTGATCGTCGGCGGCGGTGCATTAGGGCTCGGGCTGCTCGTTCCGTTCCTTTTCTACAGGTTCCGCAAGCCCTCGTGGAAGCTGCCGGACCAAGAAGCGCCGACGGAGGTGCCGAAGTCATGAGCACGCAGACGGAGTCCTCCACCAAGCGCAGCCGCTCGGTCGTTTACATCGTTGCCATGATCCTGCTCGTGGTGTTCGCCGTCGTCGCACTGCTGTCGTTCCGGTCGGCGAGGGAGACGCAACAATCCCTGGCGAAGGCCGACCAGCTGATAGCGACGATCGAAGGGGCCGGCGGGACGGCGCCCTCGCGCGAACAGATAGCCCGGGTGCTTGGCGACGACGGCGGCGCGGTCTGCGCGAACCCGAACGACGCCCTGAGCCGGGCCACCTACCTGAGCCAGTTGACGAACGGGGCAACGGGACCTGGAAACAGGCCGGTGATCGCGAACGCCCGCATCCTCATCGGCGAGGTCGCGATTATCAAGACCTACTGCCCGGACCAGTTGGCCGAGTTCCAGCAGTTCATCGACGACCTCAAGACGTACCACACGGGTGGTGCGTGAGCCGTGGACCTGCGCGCCCGCATCACCGATCTGATGCGCCCGGCACGGGAGGAGCTCGCCGAGTTCGTGGCCATCCGGTCGGTGGCAGATGCGCGGCAGTTCCCCGCCGAGGAGTGTGCCAAGGCTGCCCAGTGGGTGCTCGGCAAATTCGCCGGGCTCGGATTTTCCGATGCCCATCTCGAGCGCACGCCGGACGGCTCCGACGCGGTGGTCGGCTCGAGACCGGGACCTGATCCGGATGCGCCGACCGTGCTCCTCTACGCCCACTACGACGTGCAGCCACCCCTCGATGATTCGGCCTGGCGCACACCGCCCTTCGAACTCACTGAAGTGGACGGCCGCTGGTACGGCCGGGGCGCCGCCGACTGCAAGGGCAACATCCTTGCCCATCTGCTCGCGCTCAGGGCGCTCGGCGACGACGTGCCGGTGAACCTGATGCTGGTGGTCGAGGGGTCCGAGGAACAGGGTACGGGTGGGCTCGAGGCGTTCGTCGCGAGCCACCCGGACCTGTTCCGTGCCGACACCATCCTGGTCTGCGACACCGGCAACGCCGCCGTGGGACATCCCGCGGCGACGGTGACCCTGCGCGGAATGGTCAATGTGGTGGTGACAGTGGAGGCGATGGCGTCCGAACTCCACTCCGGCATGTTCGGCGGGGCCGCCCCCGACGCGCTCGCCGCTCTGATCGCCATGCTGGCGTCACTGCGCGACCAGCAAGGCAACACCACGATCACGGGATTGGACAACGCCCAGACCTGGACCGGCGCGCCCTATCCGCCCGAGCAGTTCCGCGTCGACGCCGGCGTGCTCGAGGGAGTCTCATTGTTGGGAGACGGCAGTGTGTCCGACATGCTCTGGGCGCGGCCAGCCATTACTGTGCTCGGCATCGACTGCCCGGCGGTAACCGGCTCGACGGCGGCGATCGTGCCGCGGGCGGCCGCGCGCCTGAACCTGCGGGTCCCGCCAGGCATGGCCGCCGCCGACGCCCGCACTGCGTTGGCCGACCATCTCAAGGCGGCCGCACCCTGGGGTGTCCACGTCACCGTTGACCTTGAGGCCATCGGGTCCCCCTTCCAAGCAGCGGTCGGCGGCGCGGCATTTGAGGCCATGGGTGCCGCGATGTCCGAGGCCTACGGACGGCCGATGGCAACCCTGGGGCAAGGGGGATCGATTCCCCTTTGTAACGTGTTCGCCGACACCTACCCGGACGCGGAGATCATCCTGCTGGGCGTCGAAGAACCGCTCGCACTCATCCATGCACCGAACGAGAGCGTCGATCCAAACGAGATCAGGGCCTTGGCGGAGTCCCTGGCGCTGTTCCTCCAGCGCTACGCCACGCTACGCGGTTAGCCGCGTCCTGCCACCCACGCCGCGGCGTCGCGAAGTGACGGGTGCTGCCAGGCGAAGCTGTTGTCCGCCAGGACGGCCGGCTCCAGCCGCTGGCTCGCGAGCAGCAGTTCTTCGGCGAGCTGGCCCATCACCAGCCGCAGCACCGGGGCGGGTACGCGCAGCACCGCGGGCCGGTGCAGCGCTCCAGCCAGCTGCGCGATCAGGGAGTTCACGTCTGCGGTTTCGGGGGCGGAGACGTTGACCGGCCCGGCCACGGGCGCCGAGAGAAGGAAGGAAAAGGCACCGGTCACATCCGGCAAGGTGATCCATGGCCAGTACTGCCGGCCGTTGCCGAGCGGGCCGCCGACGCCCAGGCGCAGCAGCGGCAACAAACGGCCAAGCGCGCCCCCGGAGCGGCTCAGGACGACGCCGGTGCGGGGCGTGACCACGCGGACCCCGGAAGGCGCCTCATGCGCCGCGGCCTCCCAGTCGACGCAGATCCGGGCGAGCGTGCCGTCCCCGGCGGGCGCGTTCTCACGAAGCACCACCGCGCCGGCGTTGCCGTAGTAACCGGAGGCCGACTGGCTCAGGAACACCGCAGGCGGCGTCTCCTGCCGGGTCATCGCCGACGTCAGGGTCCGGGTCGCCCCCAGCCGGGAGCTGCGGAGTTCGTTGACACGTGCCCGGGTCCAGGGCCGGTCGCCGATTCCGGCGCCGGAGAGGTTGACCACCGCGTCCGCGCCCTTCAGCGCGGTGTCGTCGATCCGGCCGGCCGCCGGGTCCCACTGGAACTCGGCCGCTGACACGGGGGCACGCCTGACCAGGGCCACGACGTCGTGCCCTTCGCTGCGCAGTGCGCTCGAAAGGGCGGTTCCGATCAGCCCGGAGGCCCCGGCAATAAGGATTCGCATGATCCATCTCACCATGCCCGGCACGGCCGCGAAACTCCCGGGCCGCAAGGGCCGTTGTCGCTATGATCAAACGATGACCCCCTCGAGTTACTTTCGTTTCCCGCATGTCCACGGCGATCTGGTCACCTTTGTGGCCGAGGACGACGTGTGGATTGCACCCGTGGGCGGGGGCCGTGCCTGGCGCGTATCCTCCCTGCAGTTGCCGGCCCGCAACCCCCGTTTCACCCCCGACGGCAAGCGCCTGGTCTGGACCGTCGTCCAGGGGACGGCCCCGGAAGTCGTCACGGCAAACGTCGACGGCGGCGGCTACCGCCAGCTGAGCTACTTCGGCCACAGCTCCACCCGGGTCAAGGGCTTCACGCCCGACGGCGACGTCCTGGTCACCAGCGCGTTCCGCCAGTCAGACAGCCGTCACACCCACGCCTACAGCCTCCCCGTCACCGGCGGCTGGGCGAAGGAACTCCCGTTTGGCCCGGTTGAATCGGTGGCCTTCGGCCCCGTCGTCGGGGACGAACGCCCCGTGGTGCTCGCGAGCGTCTTGTCGCGTGAGCCCGCCTGGTGGAAGCGGTACCGCGGCGGCGCCGCCGGCAAGCTGTGGATCGACGCCGACGGAAACGGCGAATTCTTCCGGCTCGCCCCCGCGCTGGACGGAAACCTCACTGACCCCCTGTGGGTCAAGGGACGGATCGCGTTCCTGTCCGACCACGAAGGCTACGGAAACCTCTATTCCGTACTGCCGAACGGCAGCGACCTGCGGCGCCACACGGACCACGAGGACTTCTACGTCCGCCACGCCGCCACCGACGGGGAACGCGTCGTCTTCGAATCGGCCGGCGAGCTCTGGCTGCTGCCCAGCCTCGACGCGGAGGCCGTCAAACTCGACATTTCGCTCGGGTCCGCCTCGCAAGCGCGCCGCCCCGCCGCGCTGAAGCCCTCACGACACCTCGGTGACGTCGTCCCGGACCGCACCGGCGCGTCCAGCGCCGTTGAATCCCACGGAACCGTCCACTGGCTGCGGCACAAGGACGGCCCCTCCCGCGTCCTCGAAGCCACCCCGGGTGTCCGTGCACGGCTGCCCCGGCCGTTCGGCGAGGGCCGGATCGCCTATGTCGCCGACCACGACGGCGTCGAGGCCCTGTACCTAAAAGCCATTGCGGCGCCCCTGGCGGGCGCGTCTGTGGCGGCCACCAAGGCACCGCAGCCCGCCGTCCAGGCCAGCCTGCACTCCACAGCGGCGTCCGAAGACGCCGGCATGCCGCTGCCGAAGCCGGTGTCCGCAGCAGCATTGACCGGCTCCGGATTGACTGCCGCCGCGGTGGGCAGTTCCGTGTCCAGTCCGGTGACGGCAGTCCGGGCCGTGGCCGCTACTGACGCATCCGGCTCCGGCCCCCAGACTGGCCCGGCCAATGCGGGCACCGCCGTGCAGGCGCCTGCGTCCAGCGACGTCACCCGGATCGATTTCCCCAAGCCCAGCCGGGCCAGCGCCATCGAAGCCAGCCCCGACGGCCGCTGGCTCGCCGTCGGCACGTCCTTCGGTGACATCTACCTTGCGGACACAATCGCGGGCACGATATCCCAGCTGAGCAGCATCGGCGAGGGCAGCATCGAAGGATTCACCTGGTCCGCGGACTCCGCGTGGCTCGGCTGGTCCGAGCCGGTTACGTCCTTCGGGTCCCGCAGCCGGCTCCGGATCACCAGGATCGACGGCGGCGCGGGCGCGGCAATCATTGATGTCACCGACGGCCGGTTCCGCGACGAATCACCGTCGTTCACCCCGGATGGCAAATACCTCGCCTTCCTTTCCAACCGCAGTTTCGATCCGGTCTACGACGGCCACTCCTTCGATTTGTCCTTCCCTAGCCCGATCAAGCCTTACCTCGTCGCCCTCGCCGCAGATACCCCATCGCCGTTCGGCCCAAGCGTCGACCTCCAAGACGCCGACGCCAGCGCCGGCGCCGGCGCCGCAGGCGCAGTCTCAGGCGCGGCAGGAGCCGACGGTGCTGCACCCGGGGGGCAGTCCGCCGCCAAGCCCGTGCCTTCCGTGCGGGTCGACGCCGACGGCCTGGCCCACCGCGTCATCGCCGTCCCGGTGCCGCAAGGCAACTACTCCTCACTCGCCGCCGCTGCCGGGGCCCTGCTCTGGCTTGACAGCGAACTCGCCGGCACCACCGGCGAAGGCCGGGCCAGCCTCGAGGACAAGGGCGCCGCGCCAAGCCTGGTCCGCTACGACCTGGCCAAGCGCCGCACGTCCACGATCGTTGAGGCAGTGGACAGCTACCGGCTCTCCGGCGACGGGGAAAAGATCGTGTTCATCCAGGACAAGCAGATCCGGGTTGCGCCCGCCGGCGCCAAGGCCGACGAGGACTCCGGCCAGCTCATCAAGGTGGACCTTGGCCGCATCCGGGTGCAGTTGGACCCGCTCAGTGTGTGGGGCCAGGCCTTTGACGAGGCATGGCGGCTCCAGCGCGACTTCTTCTGGACCGAGGACATGGCCGGCCAGGACTGGGAGTCCATTCACGCCCGCTATCGTCCGGTGGTGGAACGCCTCGGCTCCCATGATGACCTTGTGGACCTGCTGTGGGAGCTTCACGGCGAGCTGGGCACCTCCCACGCCTACGTCCGCCCGGTGGCCGTCACCGAGAACGGCAGCAGCCCGCAGGGGCGCCTCGGCGCGGATCTGGAGTTCACCGGTGAGGGCTGGGAAATCACCCGCATCCTCGCGGGAGAGTCCTCCGACCCGCTGGCCACCTCGCCGCTGACCCGGCCCGGCGCCGACGCCAAGCCCGGCGACGTCCTGTTGGCGATCGACGGCGTCGAACTTACCCAAACGCGGACCCCCGCAGTGCAGCTCGTCGGTGCGGCCGGCCGCCCCGTGGAACTCACCCTGCGCAACGGCGCCGGCCACGGCGCGGCCGCAGGAACCCAGCGCCGCGTCGCGGTGGTCCCGGTCAAGGACGAGGAGCGCCTGCGCTATCAGGAATGGGTCGCCGGCAACCGGCGGACCGTCCGGGAAGCCTCGAACGCGACGTTCGGCTACCTGCACATCCCGGACATGATGGCCAACGGCTGGGCCCAGCTGCACCGCGACCTCGACACCGAAACGGCCCTGGACGGACTCATTGTCGATGTCCGGCGCAACCGCGGTGGCCACACATCCCAGCTCGTGGCCGAGCTCATCGGGCGCAAGGTCACCGGCTGGAGCATGCCGCGCGGGGAAAAGCCGCGGACATACCCGCACCACGCTCCCCGCGGACCGGTCGTCATCCTCACGGACGAGTTCGCCGGCTCCGACGGCGACATCATCACGCAGGTCTCCAAGCTGCGGGGGATCGGTCCCGTCATCGGCACCCGCACCTGGGGCGGCGTCGTCGGGATCGACAACCGCTTCGCGCTGGCCGACGGCACCGGCGTCACCCAGCCGCGCTACGCCACCTGGTTCGCCGGTGGCGTTGGCTGGGGCGTAGAGAACTTCGGCGTCACCCCGGACATCGAGGTGACCTTCCCGCCGCACGCCTACGCCGCCGGCACCGACCCGCAGCTGGAGTACGGAATCGGGGCGCTGAAGGAAATGATCCAGGAACTGCCCACGGACCGTCCGCCGCTGCGCGAGGGCTACCGCAGGGTCCGGCCGGCACCGCTGCCTGCGCGGCAGCAGGCCGGCCAGGCCTAGGCGGCCCGCCCGACGGCGAGGAACCCCGTGCTGAAGGCCCCCGCCTTCCTGGAGATTCCAGGAGGACGGGGGCCTTTGCTGTACGGCGGGCCATTGCTTAGTGCGGGCCTTTTACTGCGGGCCTCAAATTGCGCCCGGAGCTAGCCGGAACTAGGAGGCCAGCGTGGCGTCCAGGGTGATCTCGATGCCGGTCAGGGCGGCGGAGACGGGGCAGCCGGTCTTGGCTTCCTCGGCCAGCCGCTGGAAGTCGTCAGCTGAAATGCCGGGGACCCGCGCGGAGACGGTGAGGTGGCTGCCGGTGATTCCGGTGCCGGGCTGGAACGTCACGTCAGCCTTCGTGTTGATCTCCTCGGCCGTGTGGCCGGCCTGGGCCAGGGCGTTGCTGAACGCCATCGAGAAGCAGGCGGAGTGTGCTGCCGCGATGAGCTCCTCGGGGCTGGTCTTGCCTTCGGCGGCCTCGGCGCGCGCCTTCCAGGTGACGTCGAAGTTGCCCAGCCCGGAGCTGTCCAGGGTGGTGTTGCCGGCGCCTGTCATCAGGTCGCCATTCCATACAGTGTGTGCGGTGCGTGTTGTTGCCATGTCCACTCCTCGACGTCGTTGTGAATCAGGGACCGGCGAGATGCCGGAGCCTGCCGTGATCAATCCTAGGGATTCCGAGCGGCCGCCGCACGGGGGTTCCGCTGTCAGAGGATTGTGACCCCGGACGGTGTCGTCCGTACAGTGGCGTCATGGAAATTACGGAAGATGCGCAGGCGCCAGCCCCGCCGTCGGCACGCATCGCCACGATCATGGTCAACGCCGTCGACGCCGAGCGTCTGGCCCAGTTCTGGGCCGCGCTGCTGGGCACGGCGGTCTCGTCCCGCTTCGAACAGTTCGTCTGGCTCCAGCCGGCCGGCCCCGGGGCCCCGCAGTTGGCCTTCCAGCAGGTCGAGGAGCCCACGGAAGGGAGGCGACGCCTGCACCTGGACATCCACGGGACCGACCCTGCGGCGTTGCGCGCTCACGCAGAGTCCCTCGGTGCCGGGTTCGTGGAGGGCAATGACATTGGCGACTTCCACTGGGATGTCATGCAGGATCCCGAGGGCAACGAATTCTGCATCGCCGGCGACTGACAAGCCGCTTAACGGCAGCGGCGCTTCAAGGACAGAGGCGCATTAACGTCGGCGGCGCATTAACGACGGCGGCGCCGCCCCCCCGGTCGGGGTGCGGCGCCGCCGCTGTTCGTCAGAACAACTACTGCCAGAGGGTCGCGATCGCAACGTTGAGCAGTGCCAGGCCGCCAACACTGTTCGCGAGGCCCTTGCTGATCGGCTCGCCCTTCTTGTACTTGCGGCGGCCGATGAAGGCCAGGACGCCGACGATCAGGGCGATGACGAGCTTGATGCCGAGCTTGACGTAGTTGGCGTTCATGTCCAGGGCCGGGATCAGTCCCATCATGATGATGCCCGTGATCAGCTGCAGCATCGCGCCGTCGAACTGGCGGGGGTGGACGGTGGGCTTCTTCATCTGGCCGATCCAGATGCCGACGATCATGGCGGCGCCGATGATGTGCAGGAAGACCATGACGTTATAGACGATGTTCATGGCATCAGTGTAGCCAGAGTCTTCTACGCACCGTAGTAGGACCCGCCGGGCCGTCCCGGGACGGAACAGCAAACGGCGACGGCGGCACGGGCACTCGGGTGGTTTCCCACCGGCGCCCGCACCGCCGTCGCCGTCGGTGTGCTTTTAGACCCTAGAGCCCAAGGTCGGCTTCGAAGGCGCCTTCCTCAAGGCGTGCCTTCAGCGTCTGCAGGAAGCGTCCCGCGTCGGCGCCGTCCACCAGGCGGTGGTCGTACGTCAGGGAGAGGTACATCATCGAACGGATGGCCAGCGAGTCATCGCCGTTCTCGTCGGCGACCACTACGGCCCGCTTGACGATCGCACCGGTGCCAAGGATGGCAACCTGCGGCTGGTTGATGATCGGGGTGTCGAACAGTGCGCCCACGGAACCGATGTTGGTGATGCTGAAGGTTCCGCCGGAGAGCTCGTCCGGGCCGATCTTGCCGTTGCGGGTGCGGTCGGCGACGTCGGCGATCTTGCCGGCCAGGCCGGCCAGGTTCAGGCTGCCGGCGTCCGAGATGACCGGAACCAGCAGGCCCTTGTCGGTGTCCACCGCAATCGCCAGGTGCTCGGCGTTGTGGTAGGTGATCTCCTGCTTGTCCTCGTCGTAGGACGCGTTGACCTTCGGGTGCTGCTTCAGGGCCTCGGCAACGGCCTTGGCGATGAAGGGCAGGAAGGTCAGCTTGGAGCCGTTCTGGGCCTGGAAGGAGTTCTTGGCCTTGGCGCGCAGCTTGGCCACCTTGGTCATGTCGACCTCGTGGACCTGCGTCAGCTGGGTGGAGATGTCCAGCGACTCGCGCATGCGGCGGGCGATGACCTGGCGGATCCGCGGGGCCTTCTGCACGGTGCCGCGCAGCGAGGACGCGGAAGCTGAGGCTGACGCAGCTGCCGGCGCGGATGCCGGCGCCGCGGCGGGAGCGGCTGCGGCCGGCGCGGCCTTTGCCTCGGCAGCTGCCAGTACGTCCTGCTTGCGGATGCGGCCGCCGACGCCCGTGCCGGTGAGGGCAGCAATGTCGACACCCTGCTGGTTGGCGAGCTTGCGGACCAGGGGAGTGACGTAGCCGGACTCTGCCGGTGCGGCAGCTTCCGTCTTCGCTTCAGCGGCGGGGGCTGCCGGAGCAGCGGGGGCTTCCTGCTTGGGGGCTTCCGGGGCGGGGGCCGCGGGAGCTGCTGCCGGCGCGGGGGCTGCCGGAGCTTCCTGCTTGGGGGCTTCCGGGGCCGGTGCCTCGGCGGGCGCCGGTGCGGCGGGTGCTGCGGCGCCGGAGCCGATGACGGCCAGGACGGAGCCGACCTCGGCGGTCTCGTCCTCGTTGACGCGGATTTCCAGGAGGGTGCCGGCAACCGGGGACGGGATTTCGGTGTCAACCTTGTCGGTGGAAACCTCGAGCAGCGGCTCGTCGACCTCTACGGTATCGCCGACGCTCTTCAGCCAGCGGGTAACAGTGCCTTCGGTGACGCTTTCACCCAGGGCCGGCAGCGTGACGTCGTGTCCTTCACCCGCGGGAGCAGAAACCGGAGCTGCAGCCGGTGCCTCTGCGGCGGGGGCTGCGGGAGCCTCAGCCGCGGGGGCCTCTTCGGCGGGTGCGGCGGCCGGAGCCTCTGCGGCGGCCGGGGCGGCGTCGCCCGAGCCGATGCGGACCAGCGGGGCGCCAACTTCAGCGGTCTCGTCTTCGGCGACGAGGATTTCCTCGATCACGCCGGCGATCGGAGAGGGGATCTCGGTGTCTACTTTGTCGGTGGAGACTTCGAGCAGCGGCTCGTCCACCTCTACCCGGTCACCGACCTGCTTGAGCCAGCGGGTGACGGTTCCTTCGGTGACGCTCTCACCGAGGGCGGGCAAGTTAACGGATTCAGACATGTCGTCCCCGTTCTCCTTATTGATCTTTAGTGCGGATGATTGCTGCCTTGTTCGAGCTTAGTGCACCCGGCATTTCCGGCCGGGTGCACCAAGCTCTGTTGTCTTGCGGAGATGCTTAGCCGTGGAGGGGCTTGCCCGCCAGCGCCAGGTGCGCCTCGCCCAGGGATTCGTTCTGGGTGGGGTGGGCGTGGACCAGCTGGGCCACGTCCTCCGGGTAGGCTTCCCAGTTCACGATCAGCTGGGCTTCACCGATCTGCTCGCCCATGCGGGCGCCGATCATGTGGACGCCCACCACGGGGCCGTCCTTCTGGCGGACCAGCTTGACCAGGCCGCTGGTGCCCAGAATGGAGCTCTTGCCGTTGCCGGCCAGGTTGTATTCCTGGGTCTGGATCTGGTCCTCGCCGAACTTCTCCTTGGCGGCCTTCTCGCTGTAGCCGACGGTGGCGATTTCGGGTTCGGAGTAGGTGACCTTGGGGATGTTGACGTCCTCGACGATGACCGGCTTCAGGCCGGCGATCTCTTCGGCGACGAAGATGCCCTGCTGGTAGCCGCGGTGCGCGAGCTGCACGCCGGGGACGATGTCGCCGACGGCGAAGATGTTGCCGACGCCGGTGTGGAGGCGCTCGTTGGTGATGACGAAGCCGCGGTCGATGGTGATTCCGGCCTCTTCGTAGCCGAGGTTCGCCGTGACAGGGCCGCGGCCCACAGCTACGAGCAGGAGGTCGGCTTCGAAGGTCTTGCCGTCTACGAGGGTGACCTTGACGCCGTCGTCGTTCTGCTCGACCCCCTGGAAGAAGACACCGGTGGAGAACTTGATGCCGCGCTTCTTGAAGGCGCGCTCAAAAGCCTTGACGATCGTGGCGTCCTCATTCGGAACCAGCGACGGGAGGCCCTCGACGATCGTGACGTCGACGCCGAAGGACTTCCAGACAGAAGCGAACTCGACGCCGATCACGCCGCCGCCCAGGATGATCGCGCTCTTGGGGATGTAATCCATGGTGAGGGCTTCGTCGGAAGTGATGACCTTGCCGCCGATTTCCAGGCCCGGCAGCGTGCGGGAGTAGGAGCCGGTCGCGAGGACAATGTTCTTGCCCTTGTACGCGGTGCCGTTCACGACGACGGTGTCGGTGCCCTGAAGCTTGCCTTCACCCTCAATGACGGTGATGCCCTTCTTGCCCTTGATCAGACCCTGCAGGCCCTTGAACTTGCCGGCAATGATGCCGTCTTTGTACGCATTGACAGCGGTGATGTCGATGCTGTCAAGAGTCACGTTGACGCCGTACTTGGCCGAGTCGCGGGCGTGGTCGGCCAGCTCTGCCGAGTGCAGCAGGGCCTTGGTGGGGATACAGCCGTTGTGGAGGCACGTACCGCCGAGCTTGCCCTTTTCGATGAGGCCGACGGTGAGGCCGAGCTGGACAGCACGCAGCGCGGTGGCGTAGCCGCCGCTGCCGCCGCCGAGTACCAGGATGTCGAATTCTTGCGCAGTTGCCTGATCGGCCACTAAAACGCTCCCTCGCGTGAACGATGACACGAGAGTACGCATCATCTGGTCTTGGAACCTGCCTGCTGTGATTGTGCCAGCTGGCAGGTTCCCTTTCATTTGTGACTACTACATTGGGGTCTGCTTCTGGGAAACAAGGTTTACCTTAGCGAACCACTAATACATGCTCCACCTTGCCATGGCGTTTGTGGAGCGCTTGTGTCCAGTGTCACGCGGCTTTGTGGCCGGGGAAGCACCGCCGCCCCGGCCACAAAGCCGCAATGCCGACTAGACGGCCTTGGCGAGGATGTCCTCGACGTAGGCCACCAGGGTCCGGACGGTGCAGCCCGTGCCCTGCTTGTGGTTGTAGCCGTAGGGGCTGCCGCTGTTGAACGACGGGCCGGCGATGTCGATGTGTGCCCACGGGATCTGTTCGCCGTCCTTGCCCTTGCCCACGAATTCGCGCAGGAAGACGGCCGCGGTCATCATGCCGCCGTGGCGTTCGCCGATGTTGGCGATGTCCGCGACCTGCGAGTCCAGGCTGGCCCGGAGCTCTTCCGGCAACGGCATGGGCCAGACGAGCTCGCCCGCCCGGTCGGCGGCGGTCTTGATGGCGCCGGTGAGTGAGTCGGCGCCCATCACGCCGGCGGTGCGGTCGCCCAGGGCGATCAGCTGGGCGCCGGTGAGCGTTGCGACGTCGATGATGGCGTCCGGGAATTCCTGGCTGGCGGCGACGATGCCGTCGGCCATGACCAGGCGGCCCTCGGCGTCGGTGTTGAGAACCTCGACGGTCTTGCCGCCGAACATCGTCAGGACGTCGGCCGGGCGCTGGGCAGCGCCGGAGGGCATGTTTTCGGCGATGCAGAGCCACGCGGTCGCCTTGACGGGCAGCCCGAGGCCCGCCAGGGCCAGGACCGTGTTGAGGACGACGGCGGCGCCCGCCATGTCGGACTTCATGTCACCCATGCCCAGGGCCGGCTTGATGGAGATGCCGCCCGTGTCAAAGGTGATGCCCTTGCCCACGAGGGCGATCTTGGCCGTGGCCTTCGCCGGGGCGTACTCGACCTTTACCAGGCGCGGCTGCCGGGTGGAGCCCTTGCCGACCCCGAGGATGCCGCCGAAGCCCTCCTTCTCAAGGCGCTTCTCGTCCCAGACCGTCACCTTGACCGGCAGGCCCTTGGCCAGTTCCTTGGCGGCGTCGGCGAAGGACTCGGGGTAGAGGTGGCTCGGCGGCTGGTTCACCAGGGTGCGGGTCGCGTTCACGGCCGTGCCGATCAGGGACGCCCGGTGCAGGACCGGCTGGAGCGCCTTGTCGGTAGCGAAGTCGGTGCGGATGACGACGTTCTTCACCGGATCCTTGAGCCCGTCCTTGGAGGTCCGGAACTCGGTGTAGGAATACGCGCCCATCGCGGCGCCCTCGGCGACCGCCGCGACCTCGGCCAGGGTCGTCGTCGGAAGTGCCAGGGTGACGGTGGTGACGCCGGCCAGCTGGCGGACGGCCGAGCCGGCGGCGCGGCGCAGCGCCTCCTCGGAGACCGGCTGCTTCGCGGACAGTTTGCCGACGCCGGCAAGGAGCAGAACGGTGGCCCCGGCCTCGGGCAGGCCGGGCAGCCGGTGAGCCTGGTCCGCCGCGCCGGTGATGCCAAGAACGCTCAGTGATTCCGCCAGGGCCTCCGCGGCCTTGGCCGTCAGCGGATTGTCGAGCAAAACGGGGCCGTCGGGACCCTGTCCGACGCCGATGACGAGGGCATCGCTGGGGGACTTCTTCAAATCCCCTGCGACTGCACTAAGTTTGACTTCACTATTCTTGACCACGAGGACAGTCCTCAATTCTCTGTGATGGTTCTCGGTGATATTCGGCAGGAACTGCATGTTTGGCGCCCTGCCACGGATCCCAGGGGCGCCGTCGGTCTGGGGCGCAACCCGGTGTCTGCAAAACAAGCCCTAGGGCCATGTCCGATCGTAGTCTCTCGGCAGTGCGGAAATTCAATCGAATGAGAGCTGGAGCACACCCCAGGCAGGAATTAGCCCGGGCCCTGGGGCGTTGTATTGATAGCGGCGCTGCCGTGCGGTGAGTGCCTCATGGGACTGGCCGACAGGATCTGCCTGACTGGCGGGTTCTGCCTGGCACCGTCCGGACGACGGACCGCACCCCGCTTCTCCCACCGCCGCCATCGTGAAAGGAACACGCCGTGATTGAACGGATTTCCGGCTCTTTGCTGGATCCCCAGTCGCTCTACATCCGTGATGACGCGCTGTTCTCCAGCACCGAACTGCGCGGACTCAACCTCGTCATGGGGTTCACCGGCTTCGCCGACGCCGGCCACGTGGTCCGGCAGATCACCGCTGAACTGCTGGACACGCTCGACGCCCAGATGATCGCCGAGTTCGACGCCGACCAGCTGATCGATTACCGGTCCCGGCGCCCGCAGATCAGCTTTGTCGAGGACCACCTGCAGGACTACCAGGCGCCGAGCCTGGCGCTCTACCGGCTGGTCGACGGGCTGGGCAGCCCGTTCCTGCTCCTTGCCGGGTTCGAGCCGGACCTGCAATGGGAACGCTTCGCGCGCGCCGTCGTCGGCCTCGTCGAAGAGCTCGACGTTAACCTCGTCACCTGGATCCATTCGATCCCGATGCCGGTGCCCCACACCCGGCCGGTCGGTGTGACCGTGCACGGCAACCGGCCGGAGCTGATCGAGGGGATCTCGGTATGGAAGCCCACAGTGGAGGTCCCGGCTGCGGTGGGACACATCCTGGAGCTGCGGCTGACAGAAGCCGGCCGGAACATCGCCGGTTATGTGATCCATGTGCCGCACTACCTGGCCGAAGCCGAGTACCCCACGGCCGCCGTGGCCGGGCTGGAGTACCTGGGCGCGGCCACGTCCCTCATGCTGCCGACCGACCGTCTGCGCGAGGCGGGACGCGAGGTGGGCCGGCAGATCGCCGAGCAGATCGAGGCGTCCGAGGAGGTCCAGCAGGTGGTCTCGCGGCTGGAGACCCGGTACGACGAAAAGGCGGAGGGGACGGTCCGGAGGTCGCTGCTGGCCGATGAGAACGACCAAATCCCCAACGCCGATGCCCTTGGTGCTGCCGTCGAGGCGTATCTGGCCCGTAAAGAACCCGGCGAATAAATACTATTTATCATGAACCGGGCATAATGGGGGAGTGACCTCTCCCCGCGCCTGGCTGATCTGGATCATCGGGATCTTTGCCTATCTCGTGGCGGTCAGCCAGCGCACCTCTTTCGGGGTGGTCGGCCTGGAAGCAACGGAACGCTTCCACGCCAGCGCGGCCGAGATCTCCTTTTTCACCGTGCTCCAGCTGCTGGTCTATGCCGCGCTGCAGATTCCCGTAGGCATCCTCGTGGACCGCTTCGGCTCCCGCGCCATGCTGGCCGGCGGCGGTGTCCTGATGGGGCTCGGCCAGCTTCAGCTGGCGTTTGCCGACAACATCCCCGGCGGAGTTCTGGGACGCGTCCTGGTGGGCGCCGGTGACGCCATGACGTTTATCTCCGTGATCCGGCTTATCCCGCTCTGGTTCGCGCCGGGGCGTGTGCCGCTGCTGACCCAGCTGACCGGCATGTCCGGGCAGCTGGGCCAGCTCTTCAGCGTGGTGCCGTTCGCGATGATCCTGCACTCTGCGGGGTGGACTCCTGCTTTCCTGACACTCGCCGCGATGTCGGGCCTCGCCGTCGTGCTGGTCCTGCTCCTGCTTCAGGACCTACCGCCGGGGCACCCCGCTCCGACGCCATCCCAGGGGCTGCGCGCTACCGGGATTTCGCTGGCGCACGCCTGGCGGCAACCGGGGACGCGGCTGGGGCTGTGGAGCCACTTCACTGTCCAGTTCAGCGGCACGGTTTTTGCCATGACGTGGGGTTACCCCTTCCTGATTTCCGCCCAGGGGCTGGACCGCGGTACCGTCTCGGCCCTCATGGCGCTGTACGTGGCCGGTGCCATTGCCGCCGGACCGCTGATGGGAAGATTCGTTGCCCGCCATCCGCTCCGGCGCTCCACCATGGTGCTCCTGATTTCCGGTTGCACCGCCGCCGCCTGGGCAGCGGTTCTGCTTCTGCCGGGGCGCGCACCGCTCTGGCTCCTGGCTGCCCTCGTGGTGACCCTGGCCGTCGGCGGTCCCGGCTCCATGATTGGCTTCGACTTCGCCCGGACTTTCAATCCGGCCCACCGGCTGGGCACCGCCACCGGCATTGTCAACGTGGGCGGCTTCATTGCTGCGCTGGTGTCCATCTACCTGATTGGGCTGGTGCTCGACCTCCTGAACGCCAGCGGGTTCTCCCAAGGGAAGCTCTACGGCCTGGATCCGTTCCGCGTGGCCCTCAGCGTGCAGTTCCTGCTGCTTGCCGGGGGAGCGGGCGCCATCATCGCGACCCGGCGGAAGGTCCGGCGCCAGATGGCGGCCCAAGGGGTCATGGTTCCGCCGCTGCTCAAGACCATCGCCGAGCAGCGCAGGCTGGTCGCGGAGCGCCGCCGCACGCCCTGATCCGTTGTTGGGCCCTGGCTGCTGGCCGGCGCGGCCCGCACGTTTCCGCACCGGGTTGTCCACATAGCTGTTTATCCACCACGCGTTTATCCACATAGCGCTGTCTGGTACTGCCGCGAGGACGCGGCCGCCGCGAAGCTGGGCTTATGACAGCTCCCGATCACTTGAGAATCACCGGCCCCGAAGACATCCTGGGCTTCATCCCGCATTCCCTCGGCTACTGGCCGGAAAACAGCCTCGTGGCCATGACCCTGCAAGGCAAACGGCTCGGAGCCACCTTGCGGGTCGACCTCCCCGAGCCCGGAGGCGGCACCGGCCGCGGGGCCGGTGGGGGCCGGAGCGGCGGGGGAGGCGGTGGCTCCGCGGCTGGCGGGCGCGGGAGCGCCGTCCCCAAACGACGCTCCGGCTCGGGCCGGAGGGATATGTTGGCAGAATTCGCACGAAATGTCGTGGCCTACCTGCAGGCGGATGACGCAGCTGATGGTTCGCTGCTGGCCTTTTTCACTGACACCGATGCGAACACTCCCGGCAAAAGCAGTGCGTGGGCGGGCCTGCTCAAGGAACTCGAGCTAGCCCTCGAGGCAGCCGGCCTGCCTTTGCGGGACGCCTGGATTATCGGTGCTGAGTTCTGGCGCAACGCGTACTGCGATGATCCGGAGGGCTGCGGGACGCCCGGCCGGCCGGTCGAGCAGATCAAGAACAGCCGGCTCAACGCCGAGATGGTTTACCGCGGCAGCAGCGTCGGCGCCGTCCCCGGCGCGCAAGGGACTCACCCGGCGCCGCTGCCTGTGGACCCCGCGGTGCGCGCGGCCGAGTGCGGCTGGGCGGAACAATTCTCCCCGCGACGGCGGGACCGGACACAATTTGACCAGGTGCTCGATGTTTGGACGATGGCCATGCAGGCTGGCACTGTCCGCGAGAATCCCCCCGGCCCGGCGCAGAGCGCCCTGGCCCCCGGGGCCGCCATCCCCGACGCCGGGCCGCCCGACGCCGGGAATCACCCCGCCGGGAATCTTGATCCCACTAACTTCGATCCCAGGACCGCGGCTCAGCCACTTCAGCTCTCACCCGAACTGGCGGGCTACCTGCGGGCCAGCCTGTGCATTCCGTCATGGCGGGACGCCGTGCTCGTCATGGCGGCGGCCGGACGGTCCGCAGCCGAATGCGGCGCTGAGGACTTCGGCATGTTCGACGCGGAGGCCGGGTCCGACGCCTTCCCCCGATCCACGTTCGGCTCACGGCTCGGACCGACGCCTAGTCCTCTGTCAGGGCCCATGTCGGACCGCATGCCCGATCGCACTTCCGACCCCGCCTCCCGTTCCATGTCCGTTCCGGGGTCGCCGCTGCCGGAGGCGTCTGCCACCGGCGGGCCCGCTACTGGCACGGTTCCGGTTGCCGAAGCGGTCCCCGGTTACGGGGAAGTCCTGCTCGGACTGGCGCCATCAGTCCCGGATTGGACCCTGATGGTCGGGCTCGAGCGCGTCCTGGAGCGGCTCGGCGGTTTGGGTGACGGGGAGTCAACTGCAGCTGCCGTGACGGCACGGGGCTGGATCGAATGGTGCCGTGGCCGCGGCTCCTACGCCGACGCCTTGTACCGGCAGGCCCTGCAGGAGCACCCGGGATACAGGCTCGCGGAACTGCTGGCGGAGCTTGGCCGGCGCGGCGCCCTGTGCGGCTGGGCGGCCAGGCGCGAGGCCGCCTGGCAGAAGTTTGCGCCTGACGCGGCATGAGCAACTGACGCGGCCGGGAAGCCGCCGCAATATTGTGGACCCGGTGTCCCGAAGGCACTCAGCGTGAAAACCGTGAGACAATGGTTGCCGAGACCCGGTTGGGTCCGTGTATCAAGTGCCCTAAATGTTCCTTGGAAACAGGGAACATTTAGGCCATCCCAGCAGTTCTACTAAGTGGCTCTGCTGGTCGTGGTTTGCACCTGGTGTTGAACACGGACTTGACAGGGTCATAGTGGTGTTGCCCGTATGGTGATTCCGCAGACCGCAGCTAGAAAGGTTTTCAGTGACCCCGTCTTCCGCGAAGAAGGAACCCGCCGACCAGGCCGAATTGTCCCCTGAGGAGAAGAAGGCGGCGACCAACGCCAAGCGCGCCGCCACCCGTGCAGCCAACAAGGCTGTCAAGGACGCCGCTTCCGCAGAGGGTGGCGACACCGTTACCGGGGTCGCCAAGCCTGAGCCCAAGAAGCGCGGGCCCAAGCCCGGCGCTAAAGCCGCGGCAGAAGCCGCCGGCAACTCAGCCAGTGCGTCCGACGACGACGTCGACGCCGAAGAGGATCTCGACGACATCACGCCCGACGCCGCCGAGCTCGGCGAAGAAGTAGAAGGCGAAGAAGTCGCCGGCAAGGCCGCGGCCGCCACCGGCTCCGGCTTCGTGTACTCCGACGCCGACGACGATGACGCCCCCGTGCAGCAGGTCATGTCGGCCGGCGCCACCGCCGACCCCGTCAAGGACTACCTGAAGCAGATCGGCAAGGTCGCCCTGCTGAACGCCGAGCAGGAAGTGGACCTGGCCCTGCGGATCGAGGCCGGACTCTTCGCCGAGGAGAAGATCGCCGCCGACGACGGCACCATGGATCCGAAGCTCAAGCGTGAGCTTGAGTTCGTCATCCACGACGGCAAGCGTGCCAAGAACCACCTGCTTGAGGCCAACCTCCGGCTCGTCGTCTCCCTGGCCAAGCGTTACACCGGCCGCGGCATGCTGTTCCTGGACCTGATCCAGGAAGGCAACCTGGGCCTGATCCGTGCGGTCGAGAAGTTCGACTACACCAAGGGCTTCAAGTTCTCCACGTACGCCACCTGGTGGATCCGCCAGGCCATCACCCGCGCCATGGCCGACCAGGCCCGCACCATCCGCATCCCGGTGCACATGGTGGAAGTCATCAACAAGCTGGCCCGCGTACAGCGGCAGATGCTGCAGGACCTCGGCCGCGAACCCACACCGGAGGAGCTGGCCCTCGAGCTGGACATGACTCCGGAAAAGGTCGTGGAGGTCCAGAAGTACGGCCGCGAGCCCATCTCGCTGCACACCCCCCTGGGCGAGGACGGCGACTCCGAGTTCGGCGACCTCATCGAGGATTCCGAAGCCGTGGTTCCCGCGGATGCCGTGAGCTTTACCCTGCTGCAGGAACAGCTGCACTCGGTGCTGGACACGTTGTCCGAGCGTGAAGCCGGTGTGGTCGCGATGCGCTTCGGCCTCACCGACGGTCAGCCGAAGACTTTAGACGAAATCGGCAAGGTCTACGGCGTGACGCGCGAGCGCATCCGCCAGATCGAATCCAAGACCATGTCCAAGCTGCGGCACCCGTCGCGCTCACAGGTCCTGCGCGACTACCTGGACTAAGCGCCCACTGGCCACAGGCCAGGCGAAGTTCACACCAACGCGGGGTCACATCCCGCCCGTCCTCATCGGAGGAACGGGCCGGACGTGGCCCCGCGTTGCTGTTGATGCAGCCAAGTAGGTCGCTGTTGATGCCGCCACGTTGCTTGGTGAGCGTAGCCCACGGGAAAACGTCACTTAACGAATCAGGGCCCCTCCGGTATGGAGGGGCCCTGATTCAGTGTCTCAGGTCGCCCGGAACCCTGTGGGGCGCCGAAACGAAACCGGTGTGCGGTCTAGTCGACCGGAACCGGGGCCTTCTGGTGAAGGCGGTCAGTCTCGTCATGCCAGTCTGAGCTGAGCGGCTTGAGTGTCGGCTCTACGGCGCGTGCGTGGTGGCCGCAGAAAAGAAGCTCACCGCCGGAGGCACCGAGAACAACTCGGACATATGCCTGTGCTCCGCAACGATCGCACCGGTCTGCGGCGGTCAGTGTGCGGTCCGCAACTGCTGTTGTCATGTTCGGCCTCCTTAGTAGATCGGTATACCTATATAACCAGCATTCGTGGCCAAACCATGGCACGGATGGCCTTCTTTCGCTGTCCGCGTATCACGTCTCAGTAACGGCGAGTGGGCGGAGAGCGCCTGCGGGGAGTGGCAAACCGTCGATGACCCGGAGTCCGACTAATCTAGGAAGAGCGTCAAATTCTGTGACTGCCCACCTTTGCACGCTGCAGGGGCGGTCCCGATCCTGTAAGGAGTTCACGACCCGTGGCACCCAGTTCTGATTACACCGCCCGGCACCTCTCCGTGCTGGAGGGCCTCGAGGCCGTCCGTAAGCGCCCGGGTATGTACATCGGCTCCACGGACTCCCGCGGACTCATGCACTGCCTCTGGGAAATCATCGACAACTCCGTCGACGAGGCCTTGGCCGGCTTCGGCCACGACATCAAGATCATCCTCCATGCGGATAACTCGGTGGAGATCCACGACGACGGCCGTGGCGTTCCGGTGGACGTCGAACCGAAAACCGGGCTGACCGGCGTCGAGGTGGTATTCACCAAACTGCACGCCGGCGGAAAGTTTGGCGGCGGCTCCTACACCGCTTCCGGCGGTCTGCACGGCGTTGGCGCTTCCGTGGTCAACGCGCTCTCGGCCCGCCTCGACGTCGAAGTGGACCGCGGCGGCAAGACGTACAAGATGTCCTTCCGCCGCGGGGAGCCTGGCCGGTTCAAGGATCCGGGCACGAAGCCGGACCCCGCGACCCTCTTCGAACCCTTCATTGACGGCTCCGTGCTGGATGTCGTGGGGAAGGCCAAGCGCGGTGTGACCGGAACCCGGATCCGCTACTGGGCGGACCGCCAGATCTTCACGCCCGACGCCAAATTCTCCTACGATGACCTCGCCGCACGTGCCCGCCAGACCTCGTTCCTGGTCCCCGGACTGAAGCTCACGGTCCGGGATGAACGCCGGGTTGCCGGCACGCCCGGCGAATCCGGCCCGCACGAGGAGGTCTTCCACCACGACGGCGGCATCTCCGAGTTTGTCGACTTCCTCGCCGCCGACCCGGCCGTCACGGACATCTGGCGCCTCCACGGTGCCGGGAAATTCAAGGAAACCGTCCCCGTCCTCGACGAAAAGGGCCACAGCCAGCTCGCGGAGGTCGAACGCGACTGCGAGGTCGACGTCGCGCTGCGCTGGGGCATCGGCTACGACAGCACGGTCCGCACCTTCGTCAACATCATTTCCACGCCGAAGGGCGGTACCCACCAGTCCGGCTTCGAGCAGGCCCTGCTCAAGACGTTCCGCAAGGCCGTGGAGACCAATGCCCGCAAGCTCAAGGCCGGCAACGACAAGATCGAAAAAGACGACATCTTCGCCGGCCTGACCGCAGTCCTGACCGTCCGGCTGGCCGAACCTCAGTTCGAGGGCCAGACCAAGGAAATCCTGGGCACGTCCGCCGTGCGGGCCATCGTGGCCAAGGTGGTGGAACAGGAGATCAGCGCCAAGCTGACGTCCGCGAACCGCAACGACAAGGCCCAGTCCGCGCTGCTGCTGGAAAAGATCGTCAGCGAGATGAAGTCCCGCATCTCCGCGCGGGTCCACAAGGAAACCCAGCGCCGGAAGAATGCACTGGAAACCTCATCCATGCCCACCAAGCTCGCCGACTGCCGCACGGACGACGTCGGACGCTCCGAACTGTTCATCGTCGAAGGTGACTCCGCACTCGGCACCGCCAAGCTGGCGAGGTCCTCCGACTTCCAGGCGCTCCTGCCGATCCGCGGCAAAATCCTCAACGTCCAGAAGGCCTCTGTGGGGGACATGCTCTCCAATGCAGAGTGCGCGGCCCTGATCCAGGTGGTGGGAGCCGGCTCGGGCCGGACGTTCGACATCAGCGCCGCCCGGTACGGCAAGGTGATCCTGATGACCGACGCCGACGTCGACGGCGCCCACATCCGGACCCTGCTCCTGACGCTCTTCTTCCGCTACATGCGCCCGATGATCGACGAGGGCCGAGTCTTCGCCGCCGTCCCGCCGCTGCACCGGGTGGAGGTGGTCAACGCCGGCCAGAAGGCCAACGAGATGATCTACACCTACTCCGAGGCCGAGCTCCATGTCCTGCTGGCGCGGCTCGCAAAAGAGGGCAAGCGCTACAAGGAGCCGATCCAGCGCTACAAGGGTCTGGGTGAGATGGACGCCGAGCAGCTGGCCGAAACCACCATGGACCCCCGTCACCGGACTCTCCGCAAGGTCGGGATCGAGAACGCCAAGCAGGCCGAAGAGACGTTCGACCTCCTTATGGGCTCGGACGTGGCGCCCCGCAAGGACTTCATCATTGCAGGCGCCGCAAACCTGGACCGGGAGCGCATCGACGCCTGATGTCCCGCCGGCGGGTACGGGCCGTGCGACAGAGATCCCTCCCGTCGCGGCTGCCCCGCCGGCACCTGGCTCGCCCAACCTTTGCCCAAGGTGCTTCCGATAGCTTCATCTCACCGATGCGGGCAAAGGACGCCCGGATTCGGATTCCGCAGCCGAATCCAGGAGACCCCTATGAAGCAACGCCGGAATATCCGCCGCGCGGCCATCGCCGCCTCGATCGGATTGGCGGCCAGCCTTGCGCCGCCCGCACTCGCTGACAACGGAACAAACACGGCATCCCTGCGTGCCGCCGTGTCGGCGAAGAACATCATGAAGCATCTCGCATCGCTCCAGGCGGTCGCGGACGCCAACGGCGGCACCCGCGCTGCCAGCACTCCCGGCTATGAAGCCTCCGCCCGGTACATCGAGCGGAAGTTGCGGGCCGCCGGCTACACCCCGGTCCGCCAAACTTTCCCCTACGACCGCTATGACACGGTCTCGGCCTCCATGGAGCGGCTATCGCCATCCCCAAGAAGCTACACCTATGACGCCCCGGACGGCTTCCTCGATATGGTCTACTCCGGTTCCGGCGACGTCACTGCCCCGCTGGCCGCCGTCGACATCAACCTGGCCGGTGACCGGGCCTCCACCAGCGGCTGCGAGGCAGCTGACTTCGGCGCGTTCACACCGGGCAGCATCGCCCTGATCCAGCGCGGCACGTGCACCTTCCGGATCAAAGCGGACAACGCCGCCGCGGCCGGAGCAGCCGGCGTCATCATCTTCAACCAGGGCAATGACGACCCGGGCGACGAGCGCTTTGCCTTGTTCGGCGGCACGCTGGACGCGCCTCAGGCCAGTCTCCCTGTGGTCAGCACCAGCTTCGCGACCGGCGCCGAACTCGCCGGGCTGACAGGCGTCAGCATGCACCTCTCCGTGAACGCCACCGTCACCGCACTGACGTCCTTCAACATCCTGGCCGACACCGGCGGACGTGCGGACCGCACCGTCCTGGTGGGGGCGCATCTCGATTCCGTGCCTGAGGGGCCCGGCATCAACGACAACGGCACCGGGACCGCCTCCATCCTGGAGACGGCGATCCAGTTGAAGGCGTCCCGCCAGACCCCGGTCAACAGGGTCCGCTTCGCCTTCTGGGGAGGAGAGGAGCCCGGACTCATCGGCTCGGACTACTACGCTTCCCAGCTGACGGCGAGCCAGATAAAGACTCACGCGGTCAACCTCAACTTCGATATGGTCGGCTCGCCGAACTTTGTCCGGTACGTCTACGACGGCGACGGTTCCTCCTTCGGCACAAAGGGCCCCAACGGCTCCGGGCTCGTCGAGAAGGTCTTCGTGGACTACTTCAAGTCCCAGAACCTGCCCACCGCGCCGACGGAGTTTGACGGGCGCTCGGACTACTCCGGGTTCATCAACAACGGGATTCCTGCGGGCGGCCTGTTCACGGGCGCGGAAGGCATCAAGACCGCGGAGGAGGCGGCGGTGTTCGGCGGGACAGCGAATGTTGCGCATGACTCCTGCTACCACCAGGCCTGCGACACGATCGGCAACGTCAACACCACTGTGCTGGAGCAAATGGCCGACGCGATCGCCCACTCCACACTGACCTTCGCCATGACCACCTCGGCGGTCAATGGATCCGCCAAGGGCAACGGCTCCGGGAACGTCGACCTCCAGTTCAAGGCCAGCAAGCTGCTGAAATAACAGCGCAGACTGCTAAGCCGGGCCGCTTCGCCGTTCTTCTGGCGGGGCGGCCCGGCGTTTGAGCGCGATGATCAGATTGGCTGGGGCCGGCCCTAGCCGAGCAGGCCGGGGACCAGCAACAGGGCCGTCGGCACGGCCAGCAGCAGCACACAGCAGGCCAGGACGACGGCGCGCAGCGGTTCCGACAGCGGCGGCCGGGGCGAGAGCAGGCGGCTGACCCGGGACGCCGTCGTACCGGCCGAGCCAGTGCCTCCAGTGGCGCCGGGCTGGCTGGAGTCGACGTCGGACAGGCCGGGCTCGCCGAACGCCAAGCGTGCCGCGGGGGTGGCCGGTGAACCGCTGGCCACAATGGCAATCGCCTTGATGAGGGTCGCCTTGCTCTCTGTCTTGAGCGCGACGTCGTCGGCCAGCATTTCGATCAGGGAGTTGACCGATTCCTGCGCCAGCCGGGTGGTGGGGAGCCATGGCAGGGCCTGGCGCCACGCGGCGAAGGCCCACAGCAGGAGGTGGTGGCGCTGGCTCAGGTGCGCGTTCTCGTGAATCAGCACGGCACGCAGCTCATCGGGCTCCAGGGCGGCCATGAGCCCGTCGGAGAGAACAGTCACGGACCGTGCGCCGCCGGGCAGGCAGTACGCCACGGGGGAGTCCACGTTCAGGACCATGGTCCCCGGGCCGTCAGAGGACGGTGAGGCCAGAAGGTCCAGCAGTTCGCGGTGGCGCCGGCGCTGTCGCTGGATCTTGTAGTAGGTCAGCAGCAGGGTGAAAACAAGGTGCGCCGTCAGTAGGGCCGCGGCCGAGAGCGCAAAAATGTGCCAGAAGCCCAGATCGGTAGTGGGGGCATTGTTGAAGACCATCCCCGCCAGGGCCCGCAGGCCGGAGAGCAGGCTATCCCCGATCGGCTCGAGCCCGTAGACCAGCATGGCGCCGATCATGGACAGGCCACCGGCCAGGGCGATCGCCTGCCACAGCAGCATCGCCGTGAAAGGAGAGCGGGCCGGCCACTGGGCACGGGAGAGGAGGATAGGCACCGGCCACGCCAATGCTATCGCCAGGACCGCCAGAAAATATGAGGTCCAGAACATCGGGCGCTAGTTGCGGCCCAATAGCTTGCGCAGGGTTTCTGCTTCGTTGTCCGTGACGGAACCAATGAACCGGGCAAGGACGGCCTCGCGGTCCGGGGCCGAGCCGAGGACCTCGTGCATGAGCTCCGCGGTGTGGTCCGCGCGGCTCGAGACAGCCTGGTAGCGGTGCGGGCGGGTGCCGCGTTCGCGTTCAACAAGGCCCTTGCGCTCGAGGCGGGAGAGCACGGTCAGCACCGTGGTGACCGCGAGGTCCTTGCCCACGTGTCCGGCCGTGCCGTCCTGGGGGTGAGTGCTCTGCGCGAGGAGGTCCCGCAACGTGTTGGCCGTCGCAGCTTCTTGGCCTGCCCAGAGCAGGTCCATCACTGCCCGTTCCAGTTCACCGAGACTTGCCATTGCGTACATCCTTCTATGACTGCAGCACCGGCGTCGTGCTGGGAAAATGCTGGTGCCTGCCGGTGCGCTATATGTGAATACTTCAGTTACAAATTTAGCGTGTTTTGCGCATTCTTTCTACATGAAGTAGAACACGGCCGTTCGGCGTGTCGGACGGCCGGTCTGGAGCGCCGGGACGGCGCCAGTCCGACCATTGCAGGCCGTGACGCGCCGTGGGAGTCTGAGTTACGGGGAAGCGCCGTTGTGTTCTACACTCTGTAGAAGACTTACTTCTACGCCGCGTAGAAGTTGCTCGGACCTAGCCAAAAGTAGGGACTGCCTTGGACGCCTTGGAAATCGCACGCTGGCAATTCGGAATCACCACGGTCTACCACTTCATGATGGTGCCGCTCACGATCGGCCTCGGGCTGGTGGTGGCTGTGATCCAGACGCTCTGGTACCGCACCGGCAAGCCGGAATATCTGCGCATGACGAAGTTCTGGGGCAAGCTCTTCCTGATCAACTTCATCATGGGCGTCGCCACCGGAATCGTGCAGGAATTCCAGTTCGGCATGGCCTGGAGCGAGTACAGCCGCTTTGTCGGTGACGTGTTCGGCGCCCCGCTGGCCATGGAAGCGCTCCTGGCCTTCTTCGTCGAGTCAACGTTCCTGGGCCTGTGGATCTTCGGCTGGAAACAACTCAAACCCGGCGTCCACCTGGCCTGCCTCTGGGTTGCCGTGATTGGCTCCGTGTTCTCGGCCTACTTCATCATCGTGGCCAACAGCTGGATGCAGCACCCCGTCGGCGTCGAAATGGTCAACGGCCGGCCCGTCATGACCGACGCGTGGGCCGTCTTCACCAACAACACCGCCCTCGTGGCCGTGCCGCACACCCTGTTCGGCGCCCTCGCCGTCGCCGGAGGCTTCCTCCTCGGGATCGCCTGGTACCACCTGTGGCGCCGCCGCCACGACGGCATCGACACGATCGGGGCCGATGGCAAGGTGATTCCCGGCGAGGCCGCCGGCATCCTCGGTCGGGACCGCGCAGACCACACCGTCTGGATCCGCTCGCTGCGGATCGGCGCCGTCGTCGCCATGATTTCCTTCGCTGGCACCGCCGTCACCGGGGACCTCCAGGGCAAGCTCATGTTCGAGCAGCAGCCCATGAAGATGGCCGCCGCCGAGGCAGCCTGCCACGACGGCACCGGCTTCTCGGTCCTCAGCGTCGGCAACGTCGGCGCCAAGAACTGCGACGACATCGTGGCCGTGATCGAGGTCCCCGGCATCCTGTCCTTCCTGGCCAAGGGCGACTTCACCACGGAGGTCAAGGGCGTCAACAGCCTCCTGGATGAGTACCAGGCCAAGTACGGCACCACTTTGCCGGACAACCCCATCTACGGGGACCGCGCCGGCCAGCAAATCCAGTACGTGCCCGTCATGGAGGTCACCTACTGGGGCTTCCGGATGATGATCGGCTTCGGTGGCGTGGCCGCCCTCGCCGCCCTGGTGGCCCTGTGGGCCACGCGCAAGGGAACCGTGCCGGCCTCCCGCGGACTCATGCGCCTGGCGGTGTTCGGCATCCTCGCACCCTTCGGTGCCAACGCCGCGGGCTGGATCTTCACCGAGATGGGCCGCCAGCCGTTCGTCGTCGCCCCGAACCCGGACCCCAGCGGAATCGATCAGGTCTTCATGTTCACCGCCGCGGCCGTCTCACCGGGAGTCTCGGCCGGCGAGATCCTGACCTCCCTCGTGGTGCTGACCAGCATTTATGCAGTGCTACTGGTGGTGGAGGTCAAGCTCCTGGTCAAGTACATCCGCGGCGGCGTGGCCTCGGCCATGCCGGAACTCGCACATGCCCCCGTTGACGAAAACGAGGACGGCACCCCCCGGGGCGGTCCAGGCAAGCCCGACGACGACGTCCTGGCTTTCGCCTACTAGGCGCCCGCCCAGCAACCCACCTACCCAGCAACCCCACACAAAAAGCGCAGAGGATTCTCAGCATGGAACTGCTACCCACCATCTGGTTCGTCGCCATCGCGGTGCTGTGGACGGGCTATCTCTTTCTCGAGGGCTTCGACCTTGGCGTCGGGATGCTGATGAAGGTATTCGCCCGGAACAACACGGAGCGTCGCGTCCTGATCAACACGATCGGCCCGGTCTGGGACGGCAACGAGGTCTGGCTCCTGACCGCCGGCGGTGCCACCTTCGCGGCCTTCCCGCTGTGGTACGCCTCGCTGTTCTCCGCACTGTACCTGCCGCTGCTGCTGGTCCTCGTGGCGCTCATCTTCCGTGCAGTCGCTTTCGAATACCGCGGCAAAGTGGACAACCCCCGGTGGCGCGCCCGCTGGGACTGGGCCATCGCGGCAGGATCGTTCGTCGCTGCCTTCGGCGTCGGCGCCGCACTGGCCCTGACCACCACGGGACTGCCGCTGGATGCCAACGGTGACCGCGAGGGCGGCCCGTTCGCCTGGTTCAGCGGCTACGCCGTGCTCGGCGGGTTCGCCGTCGTCGGGTTCTCCCTCCTGCACGGGCTCGGGTTCCTGGCGCTGAAGACCGACGGCGAGGTCCGCCACCGGGCGCGGGCATGGTTCGTCCGGTTGCTGCCCGTGCTGCTGCTGCCTATCGCCGGCTGGGCCGTGAGCCTCCAACTTCTCAGCGGCGAGGCCTGGACCATCGCTGCCGTCGTCGCCGCCGTGGTCGCGGCAGTCCTGGCGTGGAATTTTGCCCGGAAGGATGCCGAAGGCCGTGCCTTCTTGTCGCTGGGGGCATTCCTCCTGCTTGGCAGCGCATCCATCTTCGGTGCCGCCTTCCCCGTGGTGCTCCCGTCCACCCTGGATCCCGCGTTCAACCTGACAGTCTCCAACGCCTCGTCCTCGGACTACACCCTGGGCCTGATGAGCATTGTGGCCTGCATCGGGCTGCCGCTGGTCCTGGCGTACCAGGCCTGGACGTACTGGGTGTTCCGGCGCCGGGTCAGCGCGGCGCACATCCCCGAGGCCCACAGCTTCCTTCCCGCGATCGCCGCCAAAGCCCTGGCACCGAAGGACTAACTCGCTGATGAGACCGTTCCCCGCCGGCCCTGCGACCCGTTCCGCCCTCTACCTGCTGGGACTGCTGGCCGCCCTGAAGGCGCTGTCCCTTGTGCTGATGGCCCAGGCCGTGGCATCGATGCTCGCCGGGCTCGCGGCGCATGACCCCGCCTGGGCCGACCAGCTGGTTCTGGGGGCCGCCGGAGCCGTGCTGCGCTCACTGACCGTGTGGGCGCAGTCGGTGGCCTCGCGCCGGGCGGCACTCGGGGTAAAGGAGGAGCTGCGCTCTCAGCTGCTGGAGCAGGCGCTCAGGAACGGAACGCGGGCGTCCGGGCCCGCCGACGGCGGCCTCGCCGTGCTGGCCACCCGTGGGCTGGATGCCCTGGATAACTACTACACCCAGTTCCTGCCCGCGTTGGTCAACTGCGCGGCCATCCCGCTGCTGCTGGGGGCCAGCATCCTGTTCGCCGACTGGATCAGCGCCGTGGTGATCGTGCTGACGGTGCCGCTGGTGCCGCTGTTCATGGTGCTGATCGGGCGGTACACAGAGGAACGCGTCAGGGAAGCCCAGTCCGCACTGGCGCGGCTCTCCGGCCACATGCTCGAACTCGCCAAAGGCCTGCCCGTCCTGGTGGGCCTGGGCCGGGCCGCCGCCCAGCGCCAGGCACTGGAGGACATGTCCGAGGAATACCGCTCCCGGACCATGGGGACTTTGCGCACGGCCTTTCTTTCCGCCCTGGCCCTTGAGCTCATATCAACCATTTCCGTGGCGGTGGTCGCTGTGTTCATCGGCGTCCGCCTGGTTCACGGCGACATGGCGCTGGAGGCAGGGCTGCTTGCCCTCATCCTGGCCCCCGACTGCTACCTGCCGCTCCGGGAGCTTGGCACCGCACACCACGCCAGCGACGAAGGCCGGGCAGCGCTCGCCGAAACCACTGCGGTCCTTTCAGTGCCGGAAACCGCGCCACTGGTTCCGGCGCCCGACGCCGGATTTGCCGCTGGACCGCCCTCCATCACCGTGGACGGGCTGAGCGTTCGGTTCGGCGGCCGCAGGGATGCCGCCGTCGGTCCGCTGAGCTTCACCGCCCCTGCCGGCCGGATTACGGCACTCGACGGGGCCAGCGGTGCGGGCAAGAGCACCGTGCTCGGAGTCCTCGCGGGGACCGTCGGGACGGGCTCGGGGACCGTCGTATCGGGACGCCTCGGAGGATTCACGACGGCGGATCTCGCCTGGGTGCCCCAGCACCCCGTCATGGTGGCCTCCACGGTGCTGGACGAGATCCGCCTGTATCTCGGTGTTCCCGCCAACGGACCCGACGCCGCCGCGGCCAGCGCTGCCACCGGCGGTTCGGCCAGCGCGGAAAACGATGCGGCAGCGCAGCGGTGCCTCGCGGCCGTGGGCGCGGAACACCTGGCCGCCAAGCACCCGGCCGAGCTGAGCCCGGGGGAGCTGCGGCGGGTGGCGCTGGCCCGCGGGCTGGCACGGATCGAGGCCGGCGCCAGCGTACTGCTCCTGGATGAACCCACCGCCCATCTGGACCGGGAATCGGCCACAAAGGTCAATCGGACCCTCGCCGGGCTCCGGGGACAGGTCACTGTGCTGCTCGTCGCGCACGACCGGCAGACCCGGGAGCTTGCCGACATGCTCGTCGCGGTGGCTCCGCACGGCTCCGGGCGCCACGGAGTCGAATATCCGTCCATCGCCACGCCTTTGCCGGCATCAATCGATGCGGACGTCCAGGCCGCTGACGTCCAGGCCGCGGCCATCCGGCCGCCTTCCGCCGCGGCTGCCGCGACGCCGAGTCCGAGCCGGGGCGCAACGCCGAGCGCAACGCCTGGCGGCCCTGAAGCTGGCGCCGCGCCTGCCGTGGCCGTCGGCTCTGCCGGCTCATTCGGCTCGGTCGGCCCGGCCGGCTCAGTCACCTCCCAGTTGCGTCGCCTGCTGGCCCCGGTAACGGGCCGGTTTGCCGCCGCCGGAGCCGTAGGCACTCTGGCGGCCTTGTTCGCGGTCGCCCTCGCCGGGCTCTCCGGCTGGCTCATCATCCGCGCCAGCGAGCAGCCCCCCATCCTGTACCTGCTCACCGCGATCGTCGGCGTGCGGTTCTTCGGCGTCGGCCGGGCGGGCCTGCGGTACGCCGAACGGCTGCTGCTGCATGACGCCGTGTTCGCCGCCCTGACCCGGCTCCGGGGCCGGCTGTGGGAGTCGCTGAGCCGGCGGGCACTGTCCCTGCGCCGGTTGCTGCAGGGTGGCAACGTCCTGGGCACGGTGGTGGACGACGTCGACACTGTCCGCGAGCTCCTGCCGCGCGTCGTGCTGCCGCCCGTGACTGCCATGGCTGTTGCCGTGGCCGCAGTGTGCGGGATCGGGTTGCTGCTTCCCGCGGCGCTGCCCGCCGTGGTTGTGGCAGCGCTGCTGAGCATCGTCGTTGCCCCGGCACTGGCGTTGGCCGCCGACCGCATGTCTGCCGGCACCGAACAAAAACTCCGCTCCGGCGTGCTCCGTCACGTGGCAGCCGCCCTGGACGCCCGCGCAGAACTGAATGCGAACGGCGTGAGCGCCCCCGTGCTTGGTGCGATAGGCCGGGCGGACCGGGCCGCGACGGCTGCTTCACAGCGGTCGGCGTGGGCGGAAGGGCTCGGCCAGGCCCTGACCGTCCTGGCCTGCGCCGGAGCCGCCCTGGCCAGTGCCGTGCTGGCCGCCCCGCTCGCTCTGAGCGGCGCGGTCGAAGCGGAGACGGTCGCCGTCGTGGTCCTGGTGCAGCTTGCCCTGGTGGACCCCTACGCGGCCATCACCACGGCCGTGCGGCAATACCCGGCGCTGCGCGCCGTAATGCGGCGGATCAGCGAGGCAGGTGTCCTGGAGCCGGGGGCCAATGGTGAACCGGAGGGCGACGACGCCGCAACGGGCGGCCTGGTGCACGTGCCTTCGCGACCCGGCGGCGGGCCCGGGATCGAACTTGTGGACCTCGCAGCCGCGTGGCCTGGCAGCGGCAACGTCTTTACCGGACTCACTGCCGAGGCCGGCCCAGGGCGCTGGCTGGCCGTCACCGGCGCCTCCGGCTCCGGCAAATCGACCCTGCTGGCAGCGATCCTGGGTTTCCTGCCGGCGGCCGGCGGCCACCTGTACCTGAGCGGGCGCGCCGCCTGGTGCCCGCAGGAGGCGCACCTTTTCGACTCGACCATCCGGGGCAACCTTCAACTCGCGCGGCCTGAGCCCGCTCGCGCCGGCACGGACAGCGCCACGGGTGCGGCCGGGGATGCCGCGCGAGCCGGGGATGCCGCGGCGGGCGGAACGTCCGCGGCCGCCGGAGGCGACGAGCAGATGCGCGCTGCCCTCGACGCCGTCGGACTTGGTCCGGTGCTGGCCCGGCTTGAGGACGGACTGGACACCCGGATCGGCCCGGGCGGGGCGTTCCTCAGCGGCGGGGAGCGTACCCGTCTGGCCGTTGCGCGCACGCTCATGACCGGGGCCGATATCATCTTGCTCGATGAACCGACCGCACACCTCGATGCGGAATCAGGCAGGCTCATGCTCGCCGAATTGCGGAACGGGCTGCGCGACCGGACCGTTGTCCTTGTCACCCACAACCCGAACGATATCGACCCCGCTGACACCAGACTCGACCTCGACGCCGCGGCTGCCGCGGCCGCCGCGGGCGACGGTCCGGCGCCGGCGGCTGTGCTGGCGCGGGGGTAGCCGGCCGATTAGCCTGTTGCCATGAACCAAAACGGCGAGCTCCTGCCCCGGCCCGCACTCGATCCCCGGCTGTCCTGGCGGGCGGCGGAGCACGGCGACCTCGACTCGTGGGCCAGGCTGATCGCCCGGACCGCCGCCGTCGAGCAGCCCGTCTGGTTTGAACGCCGGGCGGATCTGGAACAGATCCTGGAGTCGAAGAACAACCCGGTGGCGGCAAACACCCTCCTCGGCTTCGATCCGGACGGTGTTGCCCGGGCATATGGCCGGATCACCAAGAACCGCGACGGTGACAAGGCGAACGGCTCCGGCTGCGTTGACCCTGAGTGGCAGGGGAGCGGGATCGGCACCGGACTGCTGGGCTGGATGGAACAGCGGACCAGGGACCGCTTCGCCGAGGACGCGCGCGCGGCGGGGACTGCCGACGAGGACGGGGACGCACGGAGCGCGGTCCCGCGCCCGAGGCTGCGGCTCTACATGGAGCAGCAGCACCAACACCAGGCCGCCTTGTTCGCCGGTTCCGGCTACGGCATTGTCCGCTATTACAACGAGATGCACCGGCCGCTGACCCAGACTGTGCCTGAGGCCATCCTGGACCCGGCACTGGAGCTCGTGACGTTTGGACCGGCGCTGCATGAGCCGGTGCGGCTGGCGCACAACGCGGCATTTCGGGACCACTGGGGCAGCGAGCCCCGCGACGAGGAGGCCTGGGGCTTTGTGGTGAACGATCCGCAGGCCCGGCCGGACTTGAGCGGCGTCGTACTGGACCGTTCCACCGGGATTGTGGCCGGCTACCAGCTGGCCACCCACGACGCCGAGGCCGCCCTGACCCGGGGGTTCCGCGAGGGATACACCGAGCTCCTCGGAGTCCGGCGGGAATTCCGGGGCCGGGGCATCGCGCAGGTGCTCCTGGCCGATGCCATGCGCCGCTTCGCCGCCGCGGGGATGGACGTGGCTTCGCTGGACGTCGATTCGGAGAACCCCACCGGAGCCCTCGCGCTCTACGTCAAGATGGGCTATGTGGCGGTCAACCGAAGCATGGCTTGGGACAAGGATCTCCAGCGGTCGGCGCCTTAGGGAATGCTCTAGGGGACAGCTTTATCTAGGGGACCGCAGACTTGCCGTGTGGGTGCCAGCCGGCCGGCGTGCTGGCCGTGTTTCGCGCTAGCCGTCCACACGCTAGCCGTCCACGTCGTGGAGGTGATGGACGACGTCGTGCAGGAAGTACTGCGCGAAAGTCAGGACATTGAACACCGAGCCGTTGCTCCGCGTTCCTTTGCGCCCCCAATCCTCCTCGGGGACCCGCGCGAAGGACGCGGCAATCTGCTCGCCCTCGGCGGTCAATTCAACACCGACTTCAGCTGGGTCGGCGTTGGCGTAGTCCTTCTCGATTGCCGTTTTGTCCTGGTCCCAGTCATCGAACCGGGCATCGTCCTCGGTCAGCATGAGGGACAGGCGGTGATCGAAAAGCGCGAAGACGTCCCGGACGTGGCATCCGTACTCGAGGACGGACCACGTGGCCTCATTGGGGCGTTCCGCCGCGTCCGGCCGTCGGAGGGCCGCCCGCCAGCGCGGGAGCATGCTGCTGACCATCCCCGGGGCCGTGGCAGGGGTCGCAGCCGAGGCATCGAAACCGCACTCGGGGCAGGGCCGTGACAGGACCCAGGTCCAGTCCTTGGAATCGGGAATGATAGGCATTCCAGCAGTGTAGGTGCATTTGTTCCGCCGGGCATGCCGACTCGGTGCAACAGCCGGTGGGGGCCGCGACCCGCAAGGTCATGCCCACCTGGCCGCCGCGTTCACTGCAGAGTTGTCGCGGAGGATCTTCCTGACGACAAACCGGCCATGGCGATGTCGCCTTTGTTGCCAGAGTGCACACTCGGGGTCCTGCCTAAAAATGTCACACCCCTTTGGCAGACTCTGGTTATGGAAGCCGTCAGGGATTTCATTGCTTGCCAGGAAGAGGGGCAGGACACGGACCGGGGCCCAGCCCCGGTCCAGCAACCCAGTGTGGACGGGATTGACGGCTTGGACGGGGCGCTGGCCGCGTTGCAGGCGTTGAGTGGGACGGTGGTGGAGGACGCGGGGTCGTGGGGATTCCGGGCCGCGTCGGACTTCGCCGGACGGGTGGAGGAGTTCTCGCGCACGGTGGAGTTTCTGCAGCTGGTGGCGGCTTCGGCTGTGGACCGGACCCGGAAGCAGTCCGCGGCCGATGCCGGGGCCGCGGGGGCTGTCACCTCGTGGACCACGGGCTGGCGGGAGAGCCCGGCCGGCTGGGAGACCGGCGGATCCGGAGCCGCGGAGCCTGCCGGCACCGCCGCGGCAGGCGCGTCCGCAGGCGGCGCGTCCGTGGCGGCGTCCGTGACGGCTGCCGTATCCGGATCGGCGGCCGCGGCGGCGCCTCCTGCCTCTGCGACGGCTGACGTGGCTGACGGGTCAGCCGTGCCGGCGTCGGTCCTGGATGACGGGTACCGGAACACCATGGAGTTCCTGCGGGCCCGGCTGCGGATCGGCGCCGCGGAGGCCCGGCGGAGGCTCTCCCTCGCCGAGGCTCTGCTGCCCGGGCAGGGACTCGCCGGCCGGCCGGTGCCGCCCCTGCACCGGGAGCTCGGGGCCGCGGTCGCGGCCGGTGAAGTCGCGTCCCGGGCCGCGAGCGTCATCACCGCCGCGCTCGAGCGGGTCCGGCCCCTGTGCGAGGCGGACGCCGCGGCCCGGATGGAACACGCCCTGACCCGCACGGCCGCCGAGAACGACGCCGACTTCCTCGTCCGCGTCACCCGCAGCTGGGCCGACGCGCTGGACCAGGACGGCGCCGAGCCCTCCGAGGAACTGCTGCGCCAGCTCCAGGGCGCCTTCATCCGCCGCCGGCGCCACGGCCTGCACCACCTCGAGATCTTCGCGACCACCGAACAGTTCGAACACCTCCTGACCGTCATGAACACCGCCACCAACCCCCGCACCGGCAACACCGGAACCTCCCCGGCCACGGACACCGCCGAGAGGTCCGCCGCCGGCGCCACTGCTGCCGGTGACGGCTGGACCGCAGGCACGGCCGCCGGCGCCACTGCTGCCGGCGGCGGCTGGACTGCCGGCGCGGCCTCCGGTGACGGCTGGACTGCCGGCGGCGGCTGGACCGCCGGTGCGGCCTCCGGTGACGCTTCGGTCAGTGCTGCTGCTGCCGGGGCATCGGCCTGCGTATCCCGTGCCGACTACGCCCCGTCCGGTGCAGGCGCTTCTGCTTCCGACGTTTCGACCGGTGCAGGCGCTTCGGCTGCCGCGACCAGCCCGGAGCACCAGCCCGGCCCCGGCGATGAGCCCGCCGCGGATGAGGACCCCGCGCTGCCGGCC
>NZ_JBFTZV010000033.1:0-38731 GCF_056406615.1 Arthrobacter sp. P1_B3
AAATAACAACACCACAGATGTTGTAACCACCAGATTTCCCACCCCCGGCACGGCCGGCGGGTGCGGACACAGGGTTACGGCGGTCATAGCGTGGGGGAAACGCCCGGTCCCATCCCGAACCCGGAAGCTAAGACCCACAGCGCCGATGGTACTGCACCCGGGAGGGTGTGGGAGAGTAGGTCACCGCCGGAACACCATTCACGGTCGAGGACCCCCAACCACAGGTTGGGGGTCCTCCCGCATTTAACCCACAAACCATGAAATTGCCACCAGCCATTCCGTGAAAGCCGGGGAACGGCCCTCACGGGTAGAGTTGTTGCCCATGGATAACCTCTTCAGCCATGCTCCGGCGGGCGCACCGGAACCTGCCGCAGCGGACGAGCTCGATCCCGTCGTATTCACGGTGGTGGTGCCTGGCGCCGTCGCCAGGGCCTTTGTCGGGTTCACCGAGCACACGCACTTGTGGTGGCCGCTTGAGGACCACAGCGTCTACGGCGCCGGATCATATGTGGAGTTCGAGGAGAACCTGATCATGGAGACCGCAGACGATGGCAGCACGGCCGTTTGGGGTTCGATTGACGACTGGCAGCCGCCGCTGTCCTTCCATGCCAGCTGGCACCCTGGCACCACTGCCATGTGGTCCACCGAACTCCGGGTGGCATTCAGGGCGGTAGGCGAGGGAACAGAGCTCCGCCTGGTTCACAGCGGGTGGGAAGGCGCCGAGGATCCAGCCGCCACCCGCGCGGACTACCTGGCAGGCTGGCCCGGTGTCCTGGACCGCTTCGTTCGGTTCATGGGCGGCGCCGGCGCGAGCAGCCCGGACGCCTGAGCAGCCCGGGGATCTGACATCCCCCTATACGCCGGCGCACACAACGGCGGCCGACCGGCGCAGCCCGGGCGTTCCTAGCCCCGCAGACGTCCTTGGTCCACGGGCGGAACAGCGGTGCTGTTGCGGATGACAAAGTGCGTGGGGTATTCGGTGTGCGCGGCCGCCGTGTCGCCGGCGCCGTCGAACCTCTCCAGCAAGCGCCGTACGGCCAGGGCGCCCTGACCCCGCGCGTCCTGATCGAACGTGGTCAGCCCGAAGACCTCACCCAGCTCATGGCCGTCGATGCCGATGACTGAGAGGTCCTGCGGCACCCGCAGTCCGAAGTCCCGGGCAGCGAGGATTACGCCGATCGCCATCTCGTCGGAGGCGGCAAAGACGGCCGTGGGGCGTTCCGGTGAGCTGCCGAGCAGCTTACGGGCATTGGCATAGGCGCCTTGGATCGTGAAATCGGCGGAGACCTGCCACTCCGGCCGGACCGCCAGCCCGGCGTCCCGCATGGCTTTCTTGAAGCCTGCCTGGCGTGTCCCGGGAAGGCGGAAGTCCTGCTCATAGGCGGCATCGCCGGTCATGTGGGCGATTTTGCTGTGGCCAAGCTGGATAAGGTGGCGCGCTGCGGCCTCCGCGATGCCGGAGTCATCGATGCGGATGGTCGACGCTCCGGGCAGCGGGCCGCCGATCCCCACGATCGGACGGTGAATGGCCAGCAGCTGGTCGATCTCCGCCTCGGAGAGCTCCAGGGACACGGCGATCACGGCGTCCACGCGTTTACGCAGCAGGAAGTCGTTCAGCACACTGTGGCGGCGCTCCCGGCCCTCACTGACGTTGTACAGCGTGAGGTCGTAGCCGGCGTCCAGCAGGGTCGCCGAGACACCCTCGACCACCGAGGAAAAAAACCACCGGTGGATCGAAGGGACAACCAGGCCGACATTGTGGTTCCGCCCGGAGGCGAGGCTGGAGGCCTGGTACGAGGCGACGAAGCCGAGTTCGGCGGCGGCGGTCCGGGCACGCTCCCGGCTGCGCGGGGAGACATTGCCCTTGCCACTCAAGGCGCGCGAAACGGTAGCGATGGAGAGGCCGGCCCGTTCCGCGACGTCCTTGATGCCGGGCATGCTTATTAGCCCTCCGTGTCCTCGATATAGATTTCCAGCCAAACAGTTTCACCTGAGCTTAACGGATCGCCGGCGCTGGCCACGTCCCCGGCGTCGTAGCTGGCCCCCGGGGGCGTCGAACTGCGCAGCAGCACCCGCCCGGCGGGCAGTTCCAGGGGCTCGGACCCCACATTCAGCAGCACCAGCGTGGAGCCGTTGAGGAAGGCAAGGCTGGTGTCCGTGCAGAGGTCCTCGTACCAGGACAGTGAGCCGCGGCCAAGGTCCAGCCGGCGGCGCAGCTCCAGCATCCTCTTGTAATGGCTCAGGTGCGATGACGGCGAATCGGCCTGCACATCCCGCGCCAGCCGCGCGAAACTCTCCGGCTGAGGCAGCCATGGGTCCTGCCCGTGGCCGAATCCGGCGTTGAGTTCCCCGGCCCGCCAGGGCAGCGGGATGCGGCAGCCGTCGCGGCCCAGCCGCGCACCCCCGGTGCGGGCGAAAGTGGGATCCTGGCGCCGGGTGTCCGGGATGTCGATTCCGTCCGGGAGGCCGAGCTCTTCACCCTGGTAGAGGTAAGCCCCACCGGGCAGCCCCAGCATGAACATGGACGCCGCAGCCGCCCGGGACCGTCCGAGGTCCTCGTCCGGCTGCGGATCCCAGGTGCCGATTCCGTCACCGTCGCGCGGCGCCTGCCCGTTGTATCCGAAGCGGGTGGCGTGGCGGACGACGTCGTGGTTGGAGAGCACCCAGGTGCTCGGAGCGGCGACGGCGTCCAGCGACGTCAGTGACTCGGTGATGACGTGGCGCATCCGGTGCACGTCCAGGCCAGCGTGGAGGTAGGGGAAGTTGAAGGCCTGGTGCATTTCGTCCGGGCGCACCCAATCCGCGAGCCGGGGGAGCGGGTCAACGTTTGCCTCGGCGCAGAGGATCCGGTCGGGGCCGTAGTCGGCGAGAATCCGCCGCCACTGGCGGTAGATGTCATGGAGGGCAGGCTGGCCAAACATCGGTGCGTCGTGTCCGGGGAAGCCGTCGGAGCTGCTGCCGTCGGCGCGGCCGCCCCACTCCGGCAGGCCGGGGGCCTTCACGAGGGCGTGTGCCACGTCCACCCGGAAGCCGGAGACGCCGCGGTCCAGCCAGAAGCGCAGGACCCGCTCGAATTCTTCATGGACGGCGAGGTTGTCCCAGTTGAAGTCCGGCTGGGAGGAGTCGAAGAGGTGCAGGTACCACTGGCCCGGGGCGCCGTCCGGCTCGGTGATCCGCGTCCAGGCTGAGCCGCCAAAGTGGGACTGCCAGTTGTTCGGCGGGTCCTCGCCGAATGCCCCACGGCCATCGCGGAAGATGAACATGTCCCGCTCCGGACTGCCGGCGGGCGCGGTCAGGGCGGTCTGGAAGGCCGGGTGCTGGTCCGAGCAGTGGTTGGGCACGAGATCCACGATCATCCGCAGCCCCAGCCGGGTGGCCTCGGCCATCATGGCGGCGAAATCGTCCAGCGTGCCGAACAAGGGGTCGACGTCGCAGTAGTCACTGACGTCGTAGCCCGCGTCACGCTGCGGAGAGCGGTAGAACGGGGACAGCCAGACGGCATCGATGTCCAGTTCGGCAAGGCGCGGCAACTCGGCCGTAATACCGGCGAGATCGCCGATGCCGTCACCGTTCAGATCCCGGAACGAGCGCGGGTAAACCTGGTAGATGACGGCAGAGCGCCACCATCCGGGAATGTGGTCTGCGGCGTGCACCGGGGTCAGCGGACCGGTCAGGGGGCCGGCCAGCGCTGCGGGCGAGAAAAGAACTGAATCAACGGACATGACGGCAATCGTAAGGCTCCGTTGCCAAAAAGTGAAAACGCTTCCAGTCATTTTTCTTCCGGTAATTTCGACCGGTTATTGGACTATCCGACGCAGCTTTGGAAGCGCTTGCAACTGTGAGCCGCATCACCGACAATGCACAGCCTTAGACTGGGATTCGAATCCGACCGAACTGGAGACCGCATGCGCAGCATCATCGATGAGCTGACTTCTTCCCTTGGCGCGGCGAAAATTGCCGTGGACGCCGCCACCCTGGCCGCCTACGCCGTGGACCAGGCTCCCGTCTTGGATTATCAGCTGCCGCAGGCCGTGGTCCGGGCCGAATCGGTGGCCGACGTGCAGGCCACAGTGCGTGCCTGCGCCGCCCGCGGCGTCGCGCTCGTGGCGCGGGGGGCCGGCACCGGAGTCTCCGGGGGCGCCCACGCGAGCGAGGGCTGCGTGGTGCTCACGCTCGAGGGGATGAACCGCATCCTGGACCTCAACCCGGATGACGAGACCGCCGTCGTGGAGCCCGGCGTCATCAACGCTGACCTCAACGCCGCCGCGGCCGTGCACGGGCTGATGTTCGCCCCGGATCCTGCGAGCTTCAAGATGTCCACCGTCGGCGGCAATGTGGCCACAAATGCGGGCGGGCTGCGCTGCGCGAAGTACGGGGTGACCCGGGACTCGGTCCTGGCCCTCGACGTCGTGCTCGCGGATGGCTCCCTCATCCACACCGGCCACCAGACCTTCAAGGGCGTCGCCGGTTACGACCTCACCGGGCTGTTCGTCGGCTCGGAGGGAACCCTGGGGATCGTGGTGGGGGTGACCGTGCGGCTGAAATACCTGCCGCGCGAAGTACACACCATCGCCGCCTTCTATCCGGACTTCCGCAGTGCCGCGGCCGGCGTCCTCGCCGTAGGCAGGGCCCGCGTGCAGCCGGCCATCATGGAACTGCTCGACGGCGGCTCGCTCGCCCAGCTCGACGACATCCACGGCTCGGACCTGGCCGCGCGCGGGGCGTCCCTGCTACTGATCCAGACGGACGGGTTCGGCGCGGCGGCGGAAGCCGCGGCCATCCGTCCGGTCCTGGCGGCGGGAGGAGCGGTGGTCACCATGGAGGCCAACGCGGAGGCAGAGCAGCTTGTCGAGCTGCGCCGCAACAGCCGCGGCACCGAGGTGGACGACGAATACCGGGTGGGCGAGGACGTGGCGGTGCCACGCTCGCGCCTGGTGGACTACGTGGCCGAGCTGGAGGCCATGGCGGCGGAGCACAACGTCCAGCTCAAAGTCGTGGCACATGCCGGCGACGGCAACCTGCACCCCACGTTCTGGATCGACCGGGCGGACAACACCGTGGACCCCGATGCCATGGCGCGCCTCGGCGCCGCCCTGGACAGGTCCATCGCCGTGGCGCTGGCCATGGGCGGCACCATCACGGGCGAACACGGGATCGGGCAGTACAAGCTGCGCTGGCTGGGCCTGGAGCAGAAAGAACCGGTGCGTGAACTGCAGCGCCGGATCAAGGAGCTGTTCGACCCGGCCGGGATCCTGAACCCCGGCAAGGCGATTTAGCTGAGGCGATTTAGCCCGGGCGTGCCACAACGCGCCCGGCGCGCGGCTTAGTCGTCGGAGTCGGGGTATTCGTCGATCGATTCGTCGGCGCCGTAGCGTGATTCCTCGGTCTCCACCTCGAGGATCTTGAGCAGCCCCGTGTCCGGGTTGAGCATGATGGCAGCCTCGTCCCGGCGGTGGCGGAGTTCGTTGTCAATGTACGACTGGACGGCCTCGGCCAGGGGGATGTGCCGGTTCTCCTTCTCGGAGATGTACCAGCGGTGCTCCAGGACCTCGTGCACGGCCTCGGCCGGCTCGAGCTTGCCGGAGAGGTCGCGGGGGATGGCCCGCACGATCGGTTCGAAGATCTGGCTGACCCAAAGGTGCGCGCTGTATTCCTCGTCCATGCCCGGGTTGTTATCCGCCCGGAACGAGTCCATATCGTTCAGGAGCCGGCGGGCCTGGTTCTCCTGGGCGTCCAGGCCCGTCAGGCGCAGCAGCCGGCGCTGGTGATGCCCGGCGTCGACGACCTTGGGCTGGAGCTGGATGGTGGAGCCGTTCTGCGTGGTCTTGATCGCGTATTCCTCGACGTCGAACCCGAGCTCGTTGAGCCGCCGGATGCGGGCGGCAACGCGCCAGCGTTCCCCGATCTCAAACGACTCCTTTTCCGTCAGCTCGGTCCACAGCCGCCGGTAGCTGTCCATGATCAGCTCGCTGGTGGCCACCGGGTCAACCTTCTCCTCGATCAGGCCGCCGTCGAGCAGGTCCATGAGTTCCCCGGCGATGTTGACGCGGGCGATTTCGAGGTCGTACTCGCGCTGTCCGGTGGACAAATCCGGGTACAGCTCGCCGGTTTCGGCGTCTACGAGGTAGGCGGCGAAGGCACCGGCGTCGCGGCGGAACAAGGTGTTGGAGAGCGAGACGTCGCCCCAGTAGAAGCCGATCAGGTGCAGCCGGACCAGCAGCAGCGCCTGGGCGTCGATGAGGCGGGTCAGGGTGTCCTTGCGCAGCATCTGGGAGAAGAGCGCGCGGTAGGGCATGGAGAACTTCAGGTGCCGGGTGACCAGCACGGGGTTCAGTGGCCGGCCCTCCGGGGTGGTGCGCCCGGTAATGACGGCCACCGGCTCCACGCCGGGAACGTCCAGCCGGGCCAGCTTGCGGAGCATGTGGTACTCGTGGCGGGCCACGTGCTCCGAAGTTTCCTTGATGGCGATGACGGAGCCGCCGAGGTGGGCGAAGCGCACGATGTGCCGCGAGATGCCGCGGGGGAGCGCTGCCAAATACTCTGCCGGCCAGTCCTCGAGGGCAATGTGCCAGGGCAAGTCCAGGAGCTCGGGCTCGGTGGCGGCGGCCGTGATGCTCAGCGAACTGGACACCAGCGAGGCCTTTTGGTCATTGGCGCTCGCGGCTTCGTACCGGGGCAATTTTCCGATCTGACCGTAGTCAGTGGGCTCGTCGTGCCACTGGGCGCTGTTTTCCTCGGTCATGCGTGTTCCTCGGTCATGAATCAATTCTTCCGTATTTGCAGGGCCGCACCTAAAGCGGGGCAGTTAACGCCCGACGGCGGCCCTCCACAGGGGAGGACCGCCGTCGGTTGCCGGTGGGTGGGCCCACGCCGGTAGGGTTCCCTAGCCGAAGCGGAGCGAGGTTAGGGAACCGGTGGGGCTCAGTCGCCGAGGCGCAGGCCGGTCTTGGTGTCGAACAGGTGTACGTGGCCTGACTGCGGGCGGACCCAGATGGACTCGCCCTTCATCGGGGGGCGGCGGCCGTCGACGCGGGCCACGATGTCGTGGCTCTGGCCGTCCAGCGTGGTGTGGCCATAGACGTAGGCGTCGGCGCCGAGTTCTTCGACGACGTCGACCTCAACCTGGAGGCCTTCGCCCTGGGCAACAGTCTCAAGGTCTTCCGGGCGGGAACCGAGGGTCACGGTCTGGCCGTGGGCCTCTTCGAGGACGTCGCGCGGTACCGGGTAGACGGTCCCGCCGAACTGCACGCCGCCGTCGACGACGGGGAGTTCGAGCAGGTTCATGGCCGGGGAGCCGATGAAGCCGGCCACGAAGACGTTCTTCGGCTTGTCGTAGAGGTTGCGCGGGGTGTCGACCTGCATCAGCAGGCCGTCCTTCAGCACGGCGACGCGGTCACCCATGGTCATGGCCTCGACCTGGTCGTGGGTCACGTAGACCGTGGTGACGCCGAGTCGGCGGGTCAGGGACGCGATCTGGGTGCGGGTCTGCACGCGCAGCTTGGCGTCAAGGTTGGACAGCGGCTCATCCATGAGGAAGACCTGCGGGTTACGCACAATGGCGCGGCCCATGGCGACGCGCTGGCGCTGGCCGCCGGAGAGGGCCTTCGGCTTGCGGTCCAGGTACGGTTCGAGGTCGAGCAGCTTGGCGGCCTCACGGACACGCTCGGCACGCTCTTCCTTGCTGACGCCGGCGATCTTCAGCGCGAAGCCCATGTTGTCCGCCACGGTCATGTGCGGGTACAGGGCGTAGTTCTGGAACACCATGGCGATGTCGCGATCCTTCGGCGGAACGTCCGTGACATCACGGTCGCCGATGAGGATGCGGCCGGAGTTGACGTCCTCAAGACCTGCAAGCATGCGCAGGGAGGTCGACTTTCCGCAGCCGGAGGGTCCAACGAGGACCAGGAATTCGCCATCGGCGATATCAATGTTGAGCTTGTCAACAGCGGGCTTATCGGTGCCCGGGTACAGGCGTGTTGCGTTGTCAAAAGTAACTGTAGCCACAGTTATCAATCCCTTCACCGGCAGGTACGTGCCGGACGATCCGTAGTGAATGGTCATTTTATTCAGTTGTTAATTCAATTTTGGGTTTCTCACGCGCATACTCCTCGGCCGAAGCCGAGGAGTATCCAGTGACGCCGCACGGTAGCTGTGCGCCACATCACAACCAGAGTATGTCAGATATATGGCATTTGGACCAAAATGTTACGGATGTCACAGGTGATGTCCGTCATGTGGCGTCCGAAGTGGGTATGTATGCTGTGCGCATGACGGCACTGCAGATCTATGTCAGTTTCCCCGGCACGGCGCGTGAAGCACTTGGCTTCTACGCCGACGTTTTCGGCGGAGAGCTTGCCTTGTTCACGTACGAGGAGTTCAACCGCAGCGACGGCCCGCCGGATGCCATTGCCCACGGACAACTGAACGGCGCAGTCGCTTTGGCGGGGTCGGATGCGGCAGCGGGCGAGAAAAGCGTCCGGTTCGAAGGCCTCATGCTCTCGCTGCTGGGGACCGCCGAACCGGCAGTTCTCCACGAGTGGTTCGACAAGCTCGCCGTTGACGGCCGGGTGATCGACCCCCTTGCCCCGAAGCCCTGGGGCGCAACAGATGGCCAGGTCGTCGACCGTCACGGACTGCACTGGTTGATCGGCTACGAACCTGAGTCGTGACCGACGCCCAGTTGCCCGCTCAGTATGCCCGCTTTAGCTCCCAGATTCGACGGCCTTCTTCCGTTCACGCAGCAGTGCCTCGAGCAGTTCGCAGATGTGGACCGGCGCCTCCACGCGGAACTCGGCCTGGGTGAAATCGAGCCCCACTTTCACACCGAGATCGCCCGGGATCAGGCTGGCCAAGGCGTCCTCGTCGGTGGTGTCGTCTCCGGCGAAAGCCACAGCCGTGGCTCCGGCAACCTGCCGCAGGAACGCAATGCCCTCGCCCTTGGAGGCATTCACCACTGAGGTCTCCAGGACGCGGTTGCCCGTCTTGAGGAAGACGCCGCTGCGGTCCTGCAGGACCGATCGCGCCGCGGCGACGGCGTCCTCGGCGACGTCGTCGGCCGCGAGCCGCGTGTGCAGGACGACGCCGGCCGGTTTATCCTCCAGAAGGGTTCCGGGGGCCTGTTCCACGATCCCTTCGAGTTCCTTGCGGACCTCGGCCAGGATTTCGCGCTGGGCATCGTCGAGCATGAGCTGCGAGGAGCCGGGCCCCATCCAGACCTCTGCGCCGTGGCTGCCGATCAGCAGCGTCTCCTCCGGCGGGGAGGCGACGGCCCGCAGGCTGTCCAGCGCGCGGCCGGAGATGAGCGCCGTCGTGGTCCGGGGAAGGTGTGCCAGTGCCGCGAAGGCGGCCGCGGAGCGTGGGAGCGCGCGGGCGTCCCCCGCATGATCCACGAGCGGTGCCATGGTGCCGTCGAAGTCCATCGCCACGAGCAGGTGCTCGGTGCCGGCGATGCGGCGAAGCGCCGCCAGCAGTTCAGGGGAGAGCGAGAGCGGGGCCGTGCCTGGATCGTTGGTATCGGTGGCGTCAGGAGTCATCGCGTACAACCTTTTCAGCGAGGGCGGTCAGAAAGTCGGAGGACCAGAGGTCGACGTCATGGTCCAGGATCTGCTTGCGCATCGCGCGCATCCGGCGTCCGGCCTCGGCGGGCTGCATGTTGACCGCCCGCATGATCGTGTCCTTGAGCCCGTCGATGTCGTGCGGGTTCATCAGGAGCGCCTGTTTGAGCTGGTCCGCGGCGCCGGCGAATTCGCTGAGCACCAGGGCGCCGTCGTTGTTCGTCCGGGCCGTGACGTATTCCTTGGCGACCAGGTTCATGCCGTCGCGCAGGGCGGTGACGAGCATGACGTCGGCGGCCAGGTAGAGCGCAACCATTTCCTCGATGGGGTAGCTGTGGTGCAGGTAGCGGACGGCGGTGTTTTGCATCGTGTCATAGGTGCCGTTGATGTGGCCCACCGTGCCCTCGACCTCTTCGCGGAGCAAGCGGTACTGTTCTACGCGTTCCCGGCTGGGGCTGGCCACCTGGATCAGCGAGGCGTCCTCGACGGTGACCTTGCCGTCCTGCAGCAGTTCCTCGTAGGCCTTGAGCCGGTGCCGGATGCCCTTGGTGTAGTCGAGTCGGTCGACGCCGAGCAAGATGGTCTTGGGATTGCCGAGGTCCCGGCGGATCTGCTGCGCGCGCTCGATGACTTCCGGACTCTTCGCCAGCTCGCTGATCTGCTTGACGTCAATGGAGATAGGGAATGCCTGGGCCCTCGCGATGTGGGTGGTTTCGCCGTCGGTGCCCCTGACGTGGACCTGTTGCTGCTTGACGCTGGCGCCCAGGAAGCGCCGGGCGGAGCGCATGAAATTTCCGGCATCGCTGCTGCGCTGGAAGCCCACCAGGTCAGCGCCCAGCAGTCCGTCGATGATCGCCCGGCGCCACGGGAGCTGGGCGAAGATCTCCGGCGGAGGGAACGGGATGTGGTTGAAGAACCCGATCGTCAGGTCCGGCCGGGCCTCCCGGAGCAGCTTCGGAACCAGCTGGAGCTGGTAGTCCTGCACCCAGACGGTGGCGCCGTCGGCCGCATGGCGGATGACGGCGTCGGCGAACCTCCGGTTGACCTTCCGGTAGGAGTCCCACCAGGTGCGGTGGAACTCCGGCGGGGCGATCACGTCGTGGTAGAGCGGCCACAAGGTGGCGTTGGAAAAGCCCTCGTAGAAAAGCTCGATGTCGTCCGTGCTCAGCTGGACTGGGATCAGGTCAATGCCGCCGTGGCTGAAAGGCTCGACGCTCTCATCGGGCGCGCCATGCCAGCCCACCCAGGCGCCGTCGGTCTTGGTCATCATCGGGGCCAGCGCTGTCACGAGTCCGCCGGGGGAGCGGCGCCAACCGTCCTCACAGCCGGTCTCGTCGGCTGAACATCGGTCAACGGGCAGCCGGTTGGACACCACCATGAAGTCGAACTGATCCCCTGCCCCGGCGCCGGTTGCCGCGCCGTCGGTGGCCGTCCGAGCCGCTTCAGTGGTGTCGTGCCCGCCGTGGCCGGCGCTGTCCGTTGCTTCCATTGGTGCCCCCTGGGGTCCGCTCGTGGCTCTCCATCAACCCTAGCCGCACGGAATCTTCCGGGCTATTCGTCCGTTGGGCAGGCGGGAGGAAACTTGAAAGCGCAAGTTCTCGGGTTTCTCCCCTAAAATGATGAAGTTGCCACTGAGTGGACCGTCCCTGGCCGAACGACCCGAGGAACCAATGAGCCCCGCAAACGAACCCCGACAGTCTAAGGCAGAGCGCACTGCCGCGGCGCGTGACAAAGCCCGTGAAATCCGCGAGGCGCAGCTGAAAAAAGAGAAGCGCAACAAGCTGCTGATTGGGTGGGGCATTGTTGCCGCCGTCGTCGCCATCATCGTGATCGTGGCGCTGGTTGTCACTTCCAACATCAAGAACAACGCCCCGGTGGCCGACGAGGGGCCCACGCCGGCCAACGGCAACGTCCACGGCGGCGTCACCCTGCTGGCGAACACTGAGGTTGCAAAGACCGATCCCGCAACCGTGAAGCTGTCCGACCTGCCACCAGCGCCGGCCACCCCGCCGTCTCCGGTCACGGCACCGGGCGCCGAGGCTGAGGCCGGCAAACCGGTCAAGGTGGTCCTCTACATCGACTTCATCTGCCCCGTCTGCAAGAGCTTCGAGGCGCAGTACAACGAGACGCTCACCAACCTGCGCAACGAAGGCAAGATCTCGGTGGAATACCGCCCGCTCGGTTTCCTGGACAGCCGGTCCACCACCAACTACTCTTCGCGCGCGGCCAACGCCGCAGCCTGCGTGGTCAACGAATCCCCGGAGAAGTACTCGGACTTCGTCGACCTGCTGTTCGCCAAGCAGCCGGCAGAAGGCGGTGCGGGACTCTCCGATACCGAGCTGAAGAAGCTGGCCGCCGACGTCGGGGCCAACAGCATTGAGACGTGCGTGGATGACAAGACGTACCGCCCGTGGGTCAAGCACACCACGCAGGAGGCCTCGGTGATCGGAGTGACCGGCACGCCCACCGTGTTCGTCGAAGGCAAGCAGTGGGGCCAGGGCGACAGCGCCCAGACTCCGTTCGATCAGTTCCTGCAGGCCGCGGTCGACGCCAAGAAGTAGCCCGCCACGGCACCTGCCGTTGAAAGCCCGCAAGTGAGGGCCCGGCCCCGGATGAATCCGGGGCCGGGCCTTTCTGTTGCCCTTCGCTTCGCGGCAGGGGCGTTGCGCGTTTTTCTCACCGGGCGTCGGTGGGCTAATCTTGTCTAGCGTCCTGACATCCGCCCAATTCTTGGTCTGGTGTTTTGGAATCCAGTGCTTGGAGTCCAGGGGCGCAGGAATGCCTCCTTAGCTCAGTTGGCCAGAGCACCGCTCTTGTAAAGCGGGGGTCGTCGGTTCGAATCCGACAGGGGGCCCCACGAAGAACCGCGCCGTTACTGGGATCAGCCCGGTGGCGGCGCGGTTTCGTTTAGGCCTCAGCAACGGCATCCCCTCCAAGCCCCTTCGGCACTTGCGGTCTCGGGCGTTCCTTCGCCGCCTCCCTCTTGGCGCCTGTGCTGCACGCGGCGCCGCTCGCGTGGGACCGGCAAGAAGGCCTTCATGAGGGTTCCTTCATGACCCTTTAATCGGCGCCTCATCGTTGTAGGCCATGCTGGTCACACCAGCCGGCTTGTGTCGGAAGAGCCCGCGAACGCTGAGGACGGCAACATGAATGGACCGAGCATGGCGGCGGACCCTCCCCACATCAGCTGGCCTTCCCCCGTCCCACTGTCCGCCGACGACGGTTCCGGCACAACCTGGCATATCCAGCGGGCGTGGCCCGATAGGACACCGGGAGACTACGTTCTAGAGGTCCGGACACCGGGACGGCCCGGCGTCCGGGGAGCCCATCTGCGTCACGGGCACCTTGAACTCATCCCGCCGGACGATCCGGGACTGCCCGCCCTGCGGGCGGAAGCGCAGCAGGGGGAATTGATTTCGTATTGGCCGTACCACCAGGCTGTCGTCCGGGCGGAGGGCCGCTATATAAAGATCTTCGGGCCCGGGGGCGCCGTCGTACCGGCCGAGCGCTGCGCACAGATGGACGTCCTGCTGGACGCCGGCAACTTCAAAACGCCCAGAATCCTTCGTCAGAGTTCCCAGGCGGACGTCATCGTTTTCAGCACCATGCCGGGACCGACTCTGAACGAGCTGGGCCGGGTGGAGGCCGCCGTCTGCGATGAAGCGTTCGCCAAGGCATGGGAGAAATGGTCGCGCGCCTGGGTCGCGGAACTGAACGGCTCCCATGGCCCAGCAGCACGAGGCGTTCTCGACAGCCTTCCGCTCCGTTCAGCAGAGTGGGAAGCCACGAAGGTGTGTCGACGGGTGGACGACTGGTTGCGGCACAATGAAACCGTCCCCGAGTTGTCGTCTCAGCGCGCTGTCTTGCGCGCCGCTGCAGAGCAAGTGGCCATGAACCTGCTACGGACGGCACCGGATCCGGTGGTATGGGCCCACGGAGACCTGTACGACAAGCAAATCATCGTTCCTGACGGCGACATCCAGCCCGGACTGCTGGACTTCGACAGTACGGCCCGACACGAGGCCGCCCGGGATCTGGCCGGCCTGGACGCCCATCTGGAGCTTCATCTACGAAATAACCGCATGACGCCGGCACGGTACCTAACGGCTCACACGCAGGTGCTGGCCGTGGCCGAGGAACTGCGCGTCAGTCCAGTCCGGTTCGATGCGTACTCGGACGCCATCTGGCTCCGTCTGGCACTTTCTCCGTTACCCGGCCGCTTCTCCCTGGCCATCGCCGTCCTCGCGGAACGGGCCGCGCAGACAGGGGCCCACTAAACCTATCGATTGCTCCGTAGCCGCCCTTTTGGCACCTGATAAGGGCGGCTACGGAGCAATCGATGGGGATGACCGACGGCGGCGGCCCCGCCGTCAACGTCGTGGAGTGCTGACCTCAGCCGTCGGCAGACGCCGCGGATTGCCGTGGAGGTCCATGGCTTCATGGATCTGCAGGGCAAACCACAGTTGCGCCAGCGTGGAGGTTTCGGTCATATCAAGGCCGGTGAGCTCGCTGATCTTCCGGATGCGATAGATGATGGTCTGCCGGTGCGCGAACAGGGCCGCCGCCGTTTTCTGCCAGGACCGTTGCATGTCCAGGAACGTCTTCAGCGTGACGATGAGGTCCCCGTTTTCTCCCYGTTCGTATTCGAAGATGGGTCCGAGGAGCCGCTGGACCAGTGCATTGCCTTCCTCAAAGCTGGTCAGTCCCAGCCACGAGGGTCCCTCGGCATACCGGACCAGCCGCTCGCCGGTGCTTGATGCCGTTCCTAGTGCCCACATCGATTCCTGAAGAGCTCTCTGCACTCCAGCGGCCGCGGAAGGCCGGCTGATCCCGATCCTGACGTCCACGGGGACGGTATGCCGCAGCAGATCATCGGTGCAGTCTGAGGCGACAGCCAAGTGCAATGTGTTGAACGTGCGCTGGCACGCCGTCGGATAGCCGTGTCGCCAAAGATCAACGTGGATCCCCGCGAGGCGCTCACCGTCCTCGCTGGACATGGAGATGATGAGGAATTCCCGTGTCGAAATCCCGAACTCAGGCAGCCGGCTTTCAATGTCGGCGATGCCCAGGCGCCCGTCGAAGGCCTGCAAGAGGAACTCCGCACCCAGCCGGCGCTGGTTCTCGAGGGACAGCGCCGTCCGCGACAGCTCCAGTCCAAGGACTGTGGCCGCATGGAGCAGCACCACCGCATCCGGGTGAGGCTCGGATTTCGGCAGCACCACCAGAAGCGCATTGGCGTGAGTCGGAATATCCATCATGAGAAGGTGGCTGTCCCCGAAACGGTGCCACTGGAACTTCTTGCTGGCCACAGGTGACTTGCTGGTCAGCGGTTCAAGTTGCTGCCTTAGCTCCGGCGGCAGTGACTGGCCTCCGTGATGCCAGGCATGCAGGCACCGTCGATCAACCACGAAGAGGCTGGCGTCGAGCTCAGCTTCGATGCCCAGGATCAGGCTTTGCCAGTGGTTCTCCGATGGGCCCGCGAGACGCAGCAGGTCGTAGATACGGGCCGTCTGGCGCAGCCTGCGGGACTCCTCAAGCAGTGAAGATTCAGCGACCGAACGTGCGATTGCGATGAACGGAAGCGGGTAAGGGATGTTGATGACCGGCAGCGGCAGGCGGTCACAGGCCGCCAGGAACTGCGGAAGGAGCTCGGGGGCATGCATCTGCTCGCCGATCGCCAGGGCACTGGCACCTGCGTTCACCAGCGCCTCGGCCAGCTCAACCTGCCCCTCGGGATCGGCCGGAATGGAGAGCCCGTTGGTCATCATGAGCTCGCCGCCGGTGACCCATTCCCACAAGCGCGGCAGGTCGGAGGTGTGGGCCCAGGTGACCCGGTTGCCCAGGCCGGCCGGGCCCGCCAGCAGGGTCAGGCCCAGTTGGGGTTCGGCCAGCAGTTCGGCCACGGTGATCGCCATTCGCGGTTCCTGTTCATCAGTCCGGAGGCCGTCCCCAAGCCGCTTATACATATGTATAAGCCTCTCGGCTATTTGTAGTCAATCGACGCATATGCCACGTGACGCCGATCACTAATAGTTAAGGCATAGACCTCGACCGGCGCAGGACCTCAGCTCAGAGAAGAACATCTGCCAGGCCGGCTGAAACCAAAGCAACTGGAGGATCCCTGACATGACCACGCACAAGCCAATCGGCCCCGTCGACGCAACAAAAGTCCCCCGCTATGCGGGCCTGGGCACCTTCGCCCGGCTTCCTCAGATTGACCGCGTGCCGGACTATGACATTGCGATTGTCGGTGTCCCGTTCGACGGCGGTACCTCCTACCGCCCTGGCGCCCGCTTCGGTCCGGCCGCTGTCCGTGAAGCGTCGCGGCTGCTGCGCCCCGGCTACCACCCGGAGCTCGACGTCGAGCCCGTGTACGAAGCCCAGGTTGTGGACGCCGGCGACATCGCCTGCACCCCCTACGACATCGCCCGCGCCGTCCGCGAGATCGAGGAGCAGGCCCTCCCGCTCCTCGGCGACGCCGGCTCCGGCAAGAGGCTCATCTCCATCGGTGGCGACCACACCATCGCGCTTCCGATGCTGCGGGCGTTGAACAAGGTCCACGGCCCGGTGGCCCTGCTCCACTTCGACGCGCACCTGGACACGTGGGACACCTATTTCGACCAGCCGGTCACGCATGGAACCATCTTCCGCCGGGCATTCGAGGAAGGCCTTCTTGTCGAGGACAAGTCGATGCACGTGGGCATCCGCGGCCCGGTTTATGACCGCAACGACTTCCTCCGCGATCACGAGTTCGGCTTCCAGATCATCCGCTGCTCGGACCTGGACGTCATCGGCGTTCCGGCTGCGATCCAGCGCGTCAAGGAGCGGCTGGGCGACACTCCGGTGTATGTCTCCATCGACATCGATGTCCTGGACCCGTCCTACGCGCCGGGCACCGGCACCCCGGAAATGGGCGGGCTCCACTCCCGCGAACTGCTGGCGCTGCTCCGCGGACTGGACGGCATCAACATCGTGGGCGCCGACGTCGTCGAGGTCGCTCCGGCCTACGACCACGCAGACATCACCACAGTCGCCGCCGCGACCCTCGTCTTCGACCTCCTCGCCCTGATGGTGAACCGCAGCAAGGCCACCGCCAACGTCGCCCAAGAACTGCAAACCGCCACCGTTTGAGCCCACAAGGGCTGGGCATCGCGCCTGATTTGTACATATGTATGAACAGGTTTACGGCGTCTATTCAATCGCCGGATTTCCACTGTGACAAAAGTCACGAATGATTGATACATCAGATCCCGTGCTCGACGAAGCGCCGGGACAGAACAAAGAGGTTCCCATGAACTCCTGGAACGCATCATGAGCACGCACCCCACTCACACCGTCGCGGGCGAGGTGCCCCGGCTCGAGGACAAGACCATTCAGCCCATCCCCGCCGATGAACGCCACGGAAAAGCACGGGATCTTTTCACCATCTGGTTCGGTTCCAACATCATGATCATGACCATCGTGACGGGGGGACTCGCGACCACGGTGTTCGGGCTCAGCTTTGTGCCCGCCATCGTCGGAATCATCATTGGAAACCTTGTCGGTGGCATCTTCATGGCCCTGCATTCAGCCCAAGGCCCGCAGCTGGGCGTGGCGCAGATGATTCAGACCCGCGGTCAATTCGGTTCGTACGGGGCGCTACTGATCGTTGTCATCGTGGTGATCATGTACGTCGGGTTTTTTGCGGCGAACCTCGTCTTTGGCGGTCAAGCACTGGCCGCAGTCAACCCGGGCATCAGTGTTGACGCAGGCATCATTGTCATTGGCGTCGTGAGCGTCGTTGCCACCATCTTCGGCTACCGGCTCATCCACGCCTATGCACGCTTCTTGAGCATCGTGGCCGGTCTGGCGCTGGTGCTGGCCTTCACCTGGATCCTGGTCGTCCACGGATTGCCGGCCAGCTTCCTGGACCAGGGAAACTTCAACTGGGTGGGCTTCATGGCCACCATCTCCGTCTCCGCCCTCTGGCAGCTCGCCTACGCTCCCTACGTCTCGGACTATTCCCGCTACATGCCTCAGGGGACCGGCTCGGCCCCGGCGTTCTGGGCATCCTACTCAGGCTGCGTCCTGGGAACACTTTTCCCGATGGTCTTGGGTGCCTTGGTGGGAACGCTCGCCCTGGCACTGATCAGCGATGGCAGCAGCGTCGAAATAGTCGGGAGCCTGGGATCCATGCTCGGGCCATGGACCATGGTGATCATCGGAATCTTCTGCCTCGGCGTTGCGGCGTCGAACGCCATGAACCTCTACTGCGGGGTCCTGTGCACCCTCACCATTGGGCAGACATTCAGGCCAACCTGGTTGCCCCACGCCAAGACCCGGACCATTGCGGCGATCATCCTCTTCACGCTCGCCCTCATGATCTCGCTGTTCGCACGCGACAATTTCATCTTCTTCTACACGAACTTCCTCTCCTTCCTGATGTACGTCCTGGTTCCGTGGACGGCCATCAACCTGGTCGACTACTACCTTCTGCGGCACGGCGACTACAGGGTTGAAGACTTCTTCAAGCGCGACGGCGGAGTGTACGGAAGGTTCAACTGGATTGCGATCGGAGCCTATGTTGCCGGCGCCCTGATCCAGGTTCCGTTCTCGGCAACAGCGATGTTCACGGGCCCTGTCGCCGCAGCGATGAATGGCGTGGACCTCTCCTGGATTGTTGGCCTGGTGGTCGTTGCACCCCTGTACTACTTTGCGGCCCGCGTGTTCCGGAAGACGCCGGATGTCGCCCCCTTTCAGTCGCCCGTATTCGCAGCTGACCTGATTGAAGCGCCCCGGGCCTAACGCCCGCCCCGGGCATACCGCCCGCCCCCAACACAAACTCCCGACGCCGAGACCGGCGCAGAAAGCAAGGCTAAGTACCATGACACTCACTGACCTCGAGCAGTTCACAGTCCGACGCACTTCCGCGGAGCAAAGCTGCGCCAGCGTTTTGCCTCCGGTGGGGCACTTCATCGGTGGAGCGTTTGTTCCCGGTTCCTCGACTCGGCTGATCGACGTCGTAGATCCCACCACAGAGCAGGTCATTGCATCGGTGCAGGCCGGCACGGCCTCGGATGTGGACGTTGCGGTTGAGGCGGCCGTGGCGGCCCAGAAGTTCTGGGGCGCCACGACCCCGAAGGAACGGTCAGAAGTGCTCTCCCTGATCGCCAACATCATTGAAACCAACCGTGAAGCATTCGAAATCATCGAGTCCGCCAACACCGGCAAACCGCGAGCGGTCGCGGAGGACGATGTCTCAAGCACCATCGACACCTTCCGATTCATGGCCGGGGCTTCCCGCACGCTGACGTCCATGGCAGGTGGCGACTACGCCACCGGGCACACCTCGGTCATCCTCAGGGAACCCGTCGGCGTCGTCGGCGTCATCACCCCGTGGAACTACCCGCTGCTGATGGCTGCGTGGAAGATCGCGCCCATCCTGGCCGCCGGAAACAGCATCGTCCTCAAGCCCTCGGAACAGACTCCGCTCTCGACGCTAAAGCTGGCAGAACTGGTCGCTGGACGCATCCCCGATGGAATTCTCAACATCGTGACGGGACAAGGCCGAACCGTTGGACAGCGGCTCGCCGAACACCCCGATGTCGCCCTTGTTGCGTTGACGGGGAGCGTCGTCAGCGGACAGGCGGTTGCGGAGACCGCGGGCCGGTCCGTCAAGCGCGTCCATCTGGAACTCGGCGGCAAGGCCCCTGTTGTGGTCTTCCCCGACGCCGACCTCCGCGCGGCCGCCGCCGGCGTGCGAAACGCCGGCTTCTGGAATGCCGGCCAGGACTGTGGCGCCGCCTGCCGCGTGCTCGTCCACGAATCCGTGGCTGAGGAGTTCACCGAACACTTGGTACGGGAAGTCGGCACGCTCGTCGTCGGCGCCCCGGGCGCAGGGGACGACGTCGAAATCGGTCCCATGATTTCGCGCCCGCACTTCGACCGCGTGAAGGAAGCGCTCGCGGAGGCAAAGGCTGCCGGTCTTCAGGTGGCCATCGGGGGCTCGGCCCTGGAAGGCCCCGGCTACTTCATTGAACCCACAGTGATCAGCGACGTACCGGCAGGGGCGCATATTGCTACCCACGAAATCTTCGGTCCCGTCGTCACCGTCGAGTCCTTCAGCTCCACTGAAGAGGCCATTACTCGGGCCAACGAGAGCCCCTACGGCCTTTCCGCCTCGGTATGGACGCGGGATTCGAGCCTCTCGCTCAGCGTTCCGAAGAAACTCGATTTCGGCACCGTCTGGGTCAATTCCCACCTGGTGCTGGCCTGCGAGGTTCCGTGGGGCGGATTCAAGGGATCCGGCTACGGCCGCGACCTCTCGCTGTATGCCCTGGACGATTACTCCCGGACCAAGCACGTCATGATCAACCACGGCGCATGAGCGTTAAGACCAGGAACGGAGCTCAGCTATGACCACCATGAATCATCCCCACTCGGCGTCGTCGGCGCGCGCCGCAACCCCGTCCGCTCCCTTCGGAACAGACGTAACGTGGACCAACTGGGGCGGAAACCAGAGCGCCACGCCGGCCTTCACCGTCCGGCCGCGGAACGAACAGGAAGCGCTCGACGCCGTCCGGTTCGCCATCCGCGAAGGCCTGCCCGTGCGCGCAGTCGGCTCAGGGCATTCGTCCTCACCGCTGGTCCAGACGGGCGGCGTCCTGATGGACATGTCCGCACTCTCGGCCATCACCGGAACCGACCTCATGCGGCGCCGTGCGCGGGCCCTGGCCGGCACAACCATCAACGCCTTTGGCGATCCGCTGTGGGAGCAGGGGCTGGCACTGGGCAACCAGGGCGACATCGACAAGCAGCAGATCGCCGGGGCACTCGCGACCAGCACCCACGGCTCCGGAAAAAACCTGGGCAGCTTCTCATCAGCCCTGCGTTGGGTCAGACTGATCAACGGCTACGGCGAAATCGTCGAAATCGGTGAAGGCCAGCTCCGCGAACTCAGGGCCGCCCAGGTCGCCTTGGGGACGCTCGGGATTTTCCTCGAGGTAGAACTGGCGGTCGAGGACCGCTATTACCTGCAGGAGGAGATTACCTATCCCACGTGGGCGGAGACCGCGGCAACCTGGCAGGCCGACATCGACGGGAACCGGCACTACTCCTTCCTCTGGTGCCCGGACGACGATTCATGCGAACTCCTGGACCTGCCCGGTTCGCCTGGTCAGGGCATGGCGAACCGCAGCTACACCAAGCGGTACAACATCGCCCAGGTCAAGGACGAGCGTGAAATTTCCCGCACGGAGGGTGCCCGGCTGGACCGGTCGTACCGCATCTACCCGGGCGGATTCACCACACCGTTCCATGAACTCGAGTACTTCGTTCCCAGCGAACATGGCTTGGAGGCCGTCGAGGCTGTCCAGGACCTGATCCGCACCAAGCACTCCGACCAGAAGTACCCCGTTGAGGTCCGCTGGGTGAAAGCCGACGAAGGTTACATGTCCCAGTTCCAAGGGCGCGACACCACCGTCATTACCCTGACCACCGAACCGGGGACCGACTACTGGCCCTTCTTCCGGGATGCGGATGCGGTGCTGCAGGAATTCGAGCCACGGGCACACTGGGGCAAGATCCATTTCATGACGCGGAGCCGCTTGGAGCGTCTCTACCCGGAGTTGGACACCTTCATCCAGATACGCCGGGAGTTCGACCCCCGCGGCATGTTCCTTAACGACCACACCCGTGCGCTCGTTGGCTAAATCAGCCTTCTAGGCTGCGCCTGCCGTGCCACAACCAATGGGGAAGAGAAGACATGAGCCATTTTCAGGACAAGGCCTACCTTGTCACCGGAGCCAGCTCCGGCATCGGTCTCGCGACCACTCGGGCGCTTCTGGCGCAGGGGGCAAAGGTTGCGGCAGTTGGGCTCCCGGACCGTCTGCTTGAAGACGCAAAACGCCAACTCTCGGGCGCTGTGATCTTCCTTGAGGCCGACGTCTCTGAGTCACAACCGGTCGATAGCGCCTTCGCCCAGGCGGAAGCTGAACTCGGACCACTGAGCGGAGCGTTCAACTCCGCAGGAATCTCCAGTGTTGCGCCCATCGCCGAAACGTCCGATGAGCTGTGGCAGAGACTGGTCCGGGTGAACTTGACCGGCACATTCCACTTCGCCAGGGCAGCGGCGCGAACGCTCTCAGCCAACGGCGGTGGATCGCTCGTCTGCACCGCCAGCGAGCTATCACTCGTCGGCCAGGCTGGCTACACCGCATACACCGCGACCAAGGGCGGTGTCCTGTCGATGATGCGGTCACTGGCCGCCGAACTCGCACCTGCCGGCGTCCGGGTCAACGCCCTGTCGCCGGGGACGACAGATACTCCGATGCTTGCGGCCGAGTTCGCGAACGAAGAAGAACGCGCCAGGGACGAAGCGTCCGTACCGCTTGGCCGATTCGCCCTGGCCGAGGAGATTGCTGCGGCGGCGCTGTGGCTGTTGGGCCCTGAATCCTCATATGTCACGGGAACAAACCTTGTTGTCGACGGTGGTCGAACCACGACGTTCCCGCTCGGACATTGAATCCCACACCTAACTCTCGTACTGAAAGGCAAAATCACATGAGCTCTGTCCTGGTCACAGGTGGTGCCGGATTCACGGGACGCCACATAGTCAACGAACTTGCCGACGCCGGCCATCAAACGGTCAGCTACAACCGGGACTTCCTCGACGCGCCACGCCCCGACGTCGTGTCCGTTCAGGGCGAGCTGTTCGATATCCCCCGCCTCCTCGAGGTATTCAAGGAACACGACGTGGACACCATCGTCCACACCGCAGCCATCTCCCACCCGACCTATTCCTTGAGCTTTCCCCTGGCAACCTTTGCTGCCAACGTCGAGGGAACGGTGGCGGTTTTCGAGGCGGCTCGACTCCACGGCGTCAAACGGATCATCTTCTTCTCGTCCGAGTGCGTGTACGGAAAGACCTCAGCACCTGTGGTTCTCGAATCGGAGCCCGTAAATCCGACGACGCCGTACGCCGTGACGAAGGTCACCGGGGAATGGCTCGGACAGGTCTACGGCGACAGGTATGGAATCGACGTCATCTCCCTGCGCATCGGCCAGGTCTACGGACCCGGCAACCGCATGGATGAGGTCATGCGGGACATTATGCGCGGCGTAGTCCGCGACGGTTCGTTCTCACAGGACCACGGGGCCGACCACCGGTACAACCTGGTCTACGTCCGCGACGTCGCTCTTGCCGTACTTGCGGCAGTCCAGGCACCGGAAACGGCCTCGGCCAGGCCCCTGGCGTACAACATCTCCGGCAGCGAGTACTGGACCCTCAGCGACGTAGTCAAAGAAGTTCGAATCGCATTCCCGGACGCCACCGTGGAGATCGGGCCAGGGACGGATCCAACCCTGGACTTGCAGGGCCATTTCAGCATCGCTTCCGCGGCCAGGGATCTAGGCTACGAATCGGCCTGGCCCCTGCAGCGGGCCCTCGGCGATTACGCAGACTGGCTCTCGGGCCATGACTTCTGACGTCGATAAGAGCGGCTGGAGGCAGGGGGCGGCATGCGTTGCGGCGTTGACGTTCGACGTCGACGCCGAGTCCCCCATCCTGGCCGCCGGCCGCCGCTACGCCGACAATGCGATGGCGATGACTCACCAGGCGTTCGGACCCAAGGTGGGCGTTCCTCGGATTCTCCAAATGTTGAAGGATGTGCAGCAGCCGGCGACGTTCTTCATTCCAGGAGTCACCGCGGAACGATATCCCCACATGGTTGAACAGGTCCTGGAATCGGGACACGAGATCGCGCACCACTCGCACACTCACCGCACCGCGGTGAACATGAGTTTCGACGACGAACGCGCCGACTTCGATCTGGCGCTTGCCGCACTCGGGCGCTTCGGCATTTCGCCAAAAGGGCATCGCGCCGCACTGTGGCAGCCCTCGTGGCAGACGCCGTCGCTGGTGGCTGAGTACGGGCTGACATACGATTCCAGCCTCATGGATGCGGACGTCCCGTATCTCATTGAAACCCCGGCGGGGACAGTTGCGGAGCTCCCTCCACATTGGAGCCTGGACGACTGGGAGCAGTATGCCTTCCTTCCGGAACCCAAGATCGGTGAAATCATCCAGTCGCCACTAGTGGTCGCTGATATGTGGATTCACGAGATCGACGCAATGCGACGTCATGGCGCGCTCTTCATGCTCACGTGCCACCCGTTCCTCACGGGACGGGCAGGACGGCTGGAGGCCCTGCGGACCGTGATCGAAACGGCGCTGGAACGGGGCGACGTCCGCTTCTCGACATGCGAAGCGCTCGCGGACGCGGCTCTCGGTGACCCTGCATTGATCGCCGAGCCCCTCAACCCTGTCACAGCGTCCGCGGAGCTGTACCCGGACTACTGAACGCCGGACTGCTGAACGCCGGACTGCTGAACCCGGCGGCACGGCGAACATTGGTGACCCCAAAACACAACAGGCCAAGGGCGAAGCCCATGGCCGCGCTTCAGCCACGCCCGCAGCTCGTTGTGAAGCTTCACCCCTAAGACCGTCCCAGCGAAAGAAGGCTCATTGCAATGAACTCCCCGTCCCAGCTGTTGTCGGATGCACCTGGTCCACCGCAGACCCCTAATCCTGAATCCCTCCAACTCAAACGGGAGATGGGGTTCTGGTCCTCCTTCTCCTTGGCGTTTGCCTTCATGTCGCCAATCATCGGCTTGTACGGAGTATTTGGCTTGGCTCTGATGGCCGCAGGGCCGGCCTTCTGGTGGGGTCTGTTGGTTGTCCTCTTGGGCCAGGCCCTGGTAGCGGCTGTACTTGCCGAGCTCGCTTCGCGTTGGCCTGTTGCCGGCGGGGTCTGCCTTTGGTCCAGGTCCCTTCTCGGGCACACCTACAGCTGGTACGCAGGATGGGCCTACATCTGGACCCTCATCATCACAGTTGCCGCTGTAGCCTTCGGTGGAGGCACATTTCTGGCCTCACTGTTCGGCATCGAACAGCCTGACACCACAACGAAAATCATGCTGGGCGCCGTTATCTTGTTGGTCAGTACGATTGCCAACTCCGCCGGCAGGAAATGGCTGAGTCTGCTGGTGACTGTGAGCATCGTGTGCGAGGTCATCGCCAGCCTGGGGGTCGGGTTGGTACTGATCATCTTCCATCGCCGAAATTCCCTCAGCACGATTCTGGACTCCTTCGGATCCGCGCCAGACACCACCGCGTATGTCTTTGGGCCTTTTATGGCGGCCGTGGCAATTATCGGATGGTCGTTTGTGGGATTTGAGAGTGCGGGCGCCATAGCCGAGGAAGTCCGGTCACCCGAACGCAGAGTGCCGCGGGCTGTACTGACGTCCCTGGTCACGGTGGCATCTGTCATCACGTTTTCGTGCCTGGCCCTGCTCCTCGCAATCCCGGATATTGGTGCCGCCATGTCGGGGGCAGACCCGGACCCGATTACCACAACCCTCACTGCCAATCTTGGCGAGGGAATCACCAAACCGCTCCTGGTGACCATCGTCCTGGGATTTATCGCAGGGACAGTGGCGCTGCAGGCAGCTGTCTCACGATCAATTTTCGCATTCGCCCGGCTGGACGCCCTGCCTGCGGCCAAGGTTCTGAGGCGCCTCAGCAAGACCGACCGGCTGCCCATCAACGCACTCTTAGTCTCTGCGGTCGCTTCAATGATTATTCTTGCCCTGTCGGCATCACAGGTGTACGGCGCCCTCATTGCCTTCGCGACGGCCGGCTTCTACGTGGCATTCCTCTTTCCAGTGCTGGCCGCCCTGGTGGTTCGGCTGAAAGGGGCGTGGAAGGCCGGACCCTTCAGCCTGGGAGTTTTTGGCACAGTAGTGAACGTGGCCGCGCTGCTGTGGTTGGGCTTTGAGGTCGTCAATATCGCCTGGCCGCGACAGCCAGAAGCGCCCTGGTACCAAAACTACGCAGTAATTGTGGTTTTCGTGATCCTTGGCCTGGCGGGATTCGTGGTCGAGAAGCGCCTGCGTCGACGCAATAGCGGCACTTTGGCGGCGGAGGCAGAGCCAGAGCCGGAACTGTTGAAAGTCGGCCCGTGAGCGCCGCCCAGCAAGAAGTTTGCCTTTAGTCCCAATCAATAAGTGCAAGGCGCCACCGACAGCAAACGCACGGCTTTGCCCCGCGGCAGGGGGCAAAGCCGTGCGCCGTCCATTGGCGCTGGCGGCTACTCGGGAACCACCAGGGCGGGGGTGTCCTTCCGGATGGTCTCGCCCCGGAAGAAGCCCGGATGCAGCTTCGCGGTCACCAGCATCACCACGACGCCGAGGGCGAGGATGCCGATGCCCAGGATGAACACCAGGCCCACGCCGAAGACCTCGGAGCCGCTGCCGAACTCCGGCGCCCAGCTGTCCACGGCGGTCTGGAAGAAGACCACGGTGAGGACCAGGCCGCCCAGGACCGGGAACAGCAGCCGCATGAAGAAGTTACGGACGCTGGAGAACAGGCTGTGCCGGAAGTACCACGTGCAGGCGAACGCCGTCAGGGCGTAGTAGAAGCAGATCATCAGGCCAAGGGCCATGATGGTGTCGTTGAGGACGTTTTCGCTGACCACCTTCATGACGGCGTAGAAGCCGCCGGACAGCAGGCCCGCAACCACCGTGGCGTAGCCGGGGGATCCGAAGCGCTTGCTGACGGACGCGAAGCGCGGCGGCAGTGCCCCGTAGTGCCCCATCGCCAGCAGGCTCCGGGCGGGGGAGGCCATGGTGGACTGGAGGGAGGACGCGGTGCCGGAGAGCACGGCCAGGGACATCAGGATGGCCAGCGGGCCCATGACGGGGGAGGCCAGTGCGGCAAAGACATTCGCTTGGTTGTCCGGGTTGTTCAAACCAATGCCGTCGGCGCCGGTGCCGGCCACCATCATGGTGGCCACGATCACGGCGAGGTAGAGGGCCAGGACGGCCACCGCCGTCGTCGTTCCTGCCCGCCCGGCGGTGCCCCTGCCTCCCTTGGTTTCCTCGTTCACAGTGAGGCAGACGTCCCAGCCCCAGTAGACGAAGACGGCCAGTGACATGCCGGCGGTGAACTGCTCGAAGCTCTCGATTTTCGCCGGGTTGAACCAGTCCCAGCTGAACGCGATCGCGGTGCCCGAGTCACCCGAGGCTGCGTGGCTAAGCGCCATGATGATGAAGACGGCCAGGACCAGCACCTGGAAGCCGACCATGCTGTACTGCACGAGCTTGGTGGCGTGCAGGCCGCGGTAGCTGACCCAGACGGCCAATGCCACAAACACCAGGCAGGTCACAATGTTCACGGCCGTGTTCGAGGTCAGGTCCGCGAGTTCAGGGTTGTTGAACACCTGGGCCAGGAAGAGATAGAAGAAGTCCACCGCGACGCCGGCCAGGTTGGACAGGACGATGATGTTGGCGGCCAGCAGCCCCCAGCCGCCCATCCAGCCGACAAACGGGCCGAATGCCTTCGTTGCCCACGTGAAGGTGGTGCCGCTGTCCGGGGAGTCGGCGTTGAGCTCGCGGTAGGCGAACGCCACGAGGATCATGGGGATGAACGCGACGATGAAGATCGCCGGCAGCTGCACGCCCACGGCGCCGACGGCCGGTCCCAGCGAACTGGTCAGGCTGTAGGCGGGCGCCACGGAGGAGATGCCCAGGACCACGACGGCGAGCAGGCCAAGCTGCCCGCCCTTGAGCCCCTTGCCCGTGATGCCGTGCTTCGAGCCGGCGGGATCGACTGCGCCGTGGGCGGTGGTGGTGCCGTCTTCGCGGCCGATTGTCTGACTCATGGCTGACCTGTCTTGTGGGAGGCGGACGGTTGCTGTTGGGTGATGCAGTGGATGCCGCCGCCGCAGGCGAAGAGCTGGCGGGCGTCGATGCCCACCACTTTGCGGCCGGGGTAGGCGTCGCCGAGGATGCGCAAGGCTTTTTCGTCCATCGGGTCGCCGAACGTGCAGGCGATGACGCCGCCATTGACCACCAGATGGTTGATGTAGCTGTAGTCGACGAAGCCGTCCTCGTCGGTCAGGGTTTCCGGGGCGGGGACCTCGATGATGGTCCATTCGCGGCCGGCCGCGTCGCGGGTGGTGGCGAGGTGGCTGATGATGTCCCGGCTGACCTCGAAGTCGGGGTGTGCCGGGTTCTGCTGGGAGTGGACCAGCAAGGTGCCCGGAGACGGGATGGCCGCGACGATGTCGACGTGGCCGCGCGTGCCGAACCGTTCCGAATCCCGGGTCAGCCCGCGGGGAAGCCAGATCACGTGGCTGGTGCCCAGGGTCCGGGCCAGTTCGGCCTCGACGTCGGCCTTGCTGAGCCCCGGGTTCCGGCCCGGATCCAGTTGCACCGTCTCGGTGACGAGGACCGTTCCTTCGCCGTCGACGTGGATGCCGCCGCCCTCGTTCACCAGGGGCGAGACGAGGTGGCTGGCCCCCGAGCGTGCCGCGACGGCAGCTGCCACGAGCGAGTCCTTGTCCCAGGCCGCCCAGCCCTGGCCGCCCCAGCCGTTGAACACCCAGTCCACGGCGCCGAGCCGGCCGCCGTCGTCCAGGACGAACGTGGGGCCGATGTCCCGCATCCAGGCGTCGTTCAAGGCGGCGGTGACCACCTCGATGTCCGGGTGGAGGTAGCGGGCGGCGGTCTCCACATCCGCCGGCGCCACCAGCATGGTGACCGGTTCGAATTCCACAACGGCGTTCGCGACGGCGGCCCAGACGGAGCGGGCGGCGTGGGCTTCTGCCTCTGTTTCGCCCAGGGTGTAGCCGCCGGTGGGGAACGCCATCCAGACACGGTCCTGGGGTGCCGTTTCGGACGGCATCCGCCAGGCGCTCATGCCGTGACCTTCTGCGCAGTGGCCTCATACGCGGTGGCCTCATACGCAGTGGGCTCATAGGCGTCGAGGCCGAGCGGGGCATCGGCGCGTACCGGTTCGGTCAGCCGCGCGTAGGTGTCCGGGCGGCGCGTGGCCAGGAAGGGAAAGAGCGTGAGCCAGTCACGGCGCTGGTCGAGGTCGAGGTCCGCCACTATCACCGCGGATTCGTCCCGTGGTGCCTGCGCGAGGATCCGGCCGTAGGGATCGGAGATGAAGGAGGAGCCGTAGAAGTTCAGGGTGCCTTCGCTGCCGCAGCGGTTGGGGACCACCATGAACAGCCCGTTGGCAATGCCGTTGCCCACAATGACCTGTTGCCACAACGGCTGGGTGTCGAAGTCCGGGTGGTCCGGCTCGGAGCCGATGGCGGTGGGGTAGACCAGGAGTTCTGCCCCGCCGAGGGAGTAAATCCGCGCCAACTCCGGGAACCATTCGTCCCAGCAGGTGGGCATGCCCAACCGTGCGCCGCCGAGCTCGGCGGGGGAATGGACCTCGTAAGCATCGTCGCCGTCCGGGCCCTGGCGGAAGAATTTGTCCTCGTAGTAGCCGGCTGTGACGGGGATGTGCAGCTTGTGCGTGCGTGCCAGCAGTTCGCCTTCGGGGGAGACCAGGATGGCAGTGTTCAGGCCCAGGCCGTCGTCGGAACCGTCCGGGTTCTCCGCCTTCTGGTACAGCGAAGCGTGGACGCAGATTCCGTGCCGGCGGGCCGCGTCCGCCGCGAACCGGAACGTGGGGCCGGTGAACAGGTCCTCGGCGATGTCCGAGGGCCGCGGGCGCGGGGCCCCGGCCCGGGTGGTGTCGTTTTCGGGAAGCGTATCCGCGGGGTACCGGGACAGTGTGAGCTCGGGCAGGAAGACGACGGCGGCTCCCAACCGGGCGGCCCGCCCGATGCCTTCGTCCAGTTCCGCGTGCAGGGCCGCGGCGTCAGGATGCCAGCGGTGCTGTACGACGCCGACCCGCAGTGCTGGCCGGCTGGACGATGCACTTCGGGACGACGTGGTGCGGGCGAGGGAGGGCGGGGTGTCGAGGGACGTGATTTCGATCATGGCTACTCCAGTGAGACGGGCGTCACATAAATGAACGTTGTTCATTTAGTATTTAGGCGATGGTCGCGCCGGGCAAGGCCTAATATGAATAAAGTTCATTTATTTATTCGCGGTAGTACGTGCGCCGAGTCCGGACGTGCGGGCGAACACGCCGCAGGCCGCTCCGTGGGCGCGGGCCGTAAGGCCCTAGACCGCGGATTGGGCGCGGCAGAGTCTGGGCGTATGACTCCAACGAACCCCGGGGCGGCTCCGGACATCAAGCCCGCCCAACTCAAGGAACAGCCGACTGCAGTGGTGCGTGAGACTGTCCCGATGAATGCGCTGCGCGACTTTTTCGGCCGTGCCTTCGGCGCCGTCATGGGTGCGGTGCAGGATCAGCATGTCCAATTGGCCGGACCCCCGTTCGCGCTGTACCGGGGCAAACCGACCGACGTCGTCGACGTGGAGGCGGGGTTCCCTCTCGCCGCACCTTTCACGAACCCAAGCGGCGCGGACACTGAGGTCATCGCCGGGGCACTCCCCGCAGGCCGGGCCTACGAGGCGATGCACATCGGGCCCTACGAATCACTGCAGCAGACCTACGGCGCGATCATGGCGCGGATGCGGCAGGACGGTGCGAGCCCCGGGGAAGCCATGTGGGAGTACTACCTCACCGATCCCGGTGCCGAGCCCGACCCGGCGAAGTGGCAGACGCTGGTGGTCTGGCCGGTCGCCTGAACTGCCCACCGCGGGCCGCGGACGCGGGGCGTCCCGGGGCCGCCGACCCGGGCTTCCGCGCCCCGTCCGACTCATTGTGTCTGATTGGCCACACTATTCCTCAACTCCATGCATAATGTCCTAAACTGCTTCACTGAGGTGCCTGAAATGGCGCTGCGCAGCAACGAAAGTGAACCCCGATATGGCTACCGATTACGACGCCCCACGTAAGACAGAAGAAGAGTCTCCCGCTGAGTCGCTGGAGGCCCTGCAGGCGTCCCGCGGCGGCGGCGCGCAGACTGCTGTGATCGACGTCGACGAGAACGACACCGCTGAAGGCATCGATCTTCCGGGTGCGGACCTGTCCGGCGAAGAGCTGACGGTCATTGTTGTACCGGAGCAGTCCGATGAATTCACCTGCTCCTCCTGCTTCCTGGTCCGGCACAGGTCCCAGGTGGCCCTTGAAAAGAACGGCATGAAGTACTGCCGCGACTGCGAAGGCTAAGAATTTTTCAGCAACACCAAGGCCGCACGAAGCGCCGGACCCTCGGGGGTGCCGGCGCTTCGCCGTTCCTGGCGTGGCCCGCGGCTGCCGGCGTTATCTGTTCGTGAAGGAACCTGGCGGGATGTGTCCGTGCAATCCGTCCGTGACCAGCAACGGGCCACTTTAACGGTTGGGCGCCGAAACGGATGAGGACCTCGCCCGCCGGTTCGGGGCCGCCTACGCTGGAAGCGTCTGACCTGCGCTGACTGTTTGGCCAGCAAGGGCTCGGGCAGCACCAGGGGGTGGCGGGGTTGAAGAGGACCCAGTTGAAGAAGACCCAGTTGAAGAAGATCCACGCTTTGCTCGCGGCAGTGCTGATGGCCGCCGGTCTCGGGGTGCTTGCGCCGGCTCCGGCAGCCGCGGACCCGTACTGCGGCCTGGTCTGGGGTTCGCTGGTCAAAACGGATCCGGCCATGAGCCAGGCCAAGGTGGTGAATGTGCGGACCGGTCAGCATTACTGTTTTGACCGGCTGGTCATCGACCTCAACGGCCCCGTGGCCGGCTACGCCGTCCGCTACGTGCCCGAGGTGGTGCAGGACGGGTCCGGCCTGCCGATCCCGCTGCGGGGCCAGGCCTTCATCCAGCTCACGGTCAATGCGCCCGCATACGACGACGCCGGCAATCCCACCTACAACCCGGCGAACAAGGGCGAACTGGCGGACGTGACCGGTTACCAGACGTTCCGGCAAGTGGCGTGGGCGGGCAGCTTCGAAGGGTACAGCAGCCTGGGCCTGGGGGTCCGCGCGCGGCTGCCGTTCCGGGTCCTGTCCCTGTCCGGGCCGGGCACCGGGTCACGGCTAGTGGTGGACGTGGCGCACTTCTGGTGATGGCCGGGGCGGCAGAGCAACGCGGCGCGTTGCGCGACTTGCGAACTCAAGGCCTTTGGTGGCATCACGGTGGATCAGGAGCATTTCGTGCGCTGCGACCAATGCGCTGCGCTCTTGCCGATGATGCAGTTGTCCACCTCGCCAACCCGCGTACTTTTTCGACTGACAGGACAGTTGGGCGTGCGAGCAGCCCATTCCTGGGCAGTTCGACTCCTAGGTGGTTCGACGCGCTCGGAGCGAGGTGCCCCTAGGTGTCGAAATGGACCGGAGGCACACCCTTCCGGTGGAAACGCTAGCGCCCCGCGTTGCCCTATCAGTTACGGCTGTCATTCGGACGGCAAAGTCAATCCGTAGCAGCCACAACTGATAGGGCAACGGAGGCGGCGCTCGCCGTCAGGCAGCCAGCCAGGACACGGGAAGCTGTTTCACTCCGTAGACGATCGTGCTTTCCATCCGCTCCAGCTGCGCCCCGGGTCGCACGGCCAAGCCGGGCAGCCGGGAGAGCACGGCCTGCAGCGCGATCCTGGCCTCGAGCCGGGCCAGGGGAGCGCCGAGGCAGAAGTGGATGCCCTGGCCGAAGGCGAGGTGACGGTTCGGTGAGCGTCCGACGTCGAACACGTCAGGGTGCGGGAACTGCTCCGCGTCACGGTTCGCCGAGCCGATCCACGCCACGATCGGCGACCCCGCAGGGATCGGCAGGCCCCGCACGGTCGTGTCGACGGCGGAGATCCGGTACATGGACTGGACGGGGGAGCGGTAGCGCAGCACCTCTTCGATCGCCTGCGGGAGCAGGGCAGGCTCGGCGATGAGGCGTTCCGCCGTGCCCGGCGCTTCGGTGAAGCACAGCACCGCATTGCCGATCAGGTTCGTGGTGGTCTCGTTGCCGGCAACGAGCAGAAGGGCGCAGAATCCGAGCAGCTCGATGGCGCTGAGCTTCTGCCCGTCGATCTCGGCCGCGAGGAGCGCGCTGATGAGGTCATGGCCCGGCTGGCGCCGCCGCTGCTCGATCATGCCCATGAAGTACTCCGCCATTTCCCGGTGTGCGGCCATGTGGCCGGACTCGTCGGCGCCGGGGCGGGTCTGGCTCACGATCACGTCGGACCACTGCTTGAACCGGTCCCGGTCCGCGGCCGGGATGCCCATCAGCTCCGCGATGACGATGACCGGCAGCGGATAGGCCAGCTGGTCGATCAGGTCCGCGGAACCGGCAGCAACTACCGGGTCCAGCAACTCGTCGGTGAGTTCCGAGATGCGCGGGCCGAGCGCTTCCACTGACCGTGGCGTGAACGCCTGGGACACCAGGGAACGCAACTGGCGGTGCCTGGGCGGGTCCGTGTTGATCAGGCTGGCGGCGAAGAGCTGGCCCGTTTCGGAGGGGTTGTCCCCGCCGATCCGGGAAGAAAACGTGGCGTGCTCGGACAGGACCCGCTGCACGTCATCGTAGCGGAACACATGCCACACCCCGGTCTCCTGATCCTGGAAAACGGGTTCACTGTCCCGCATGGCTTCATAGCGGGGAAACGGGTTCAACGGCTGCTCCAGAGCGGGAAATGGCACCATGGCTGGCCTTCCTGACGAGGCGGACGGCCGTCGTTTCCTGGCAATGGACCAACTGCAAGGGACGAACTGCAACAGAGCAGGCGTCCAACGGGGCGGGCCGCGTGGCCCCGTCAGCTCCCACCCTAATACCGCGCAACAGCCTTGGCATGGGGATTCTGGCCCACGTCGGCCGCCCCTGCGGAACCGGCCCGTCACCACGGCGCCTAACGAAGCGGCCGGTCCTGCCGACGGTACGGAGGAGAACACCCCGGCTTTCCGCTAAACGTGGTCCGGACTGACGCCCCCTACGACGACGGCGCAGGCCTGTCGGCGTTGTTCGCAGGAAAGCATTGACCAGATGGTCCGCTGCGCCGAAGAGACCCGCAGGGAGGTCCTGCTGTCCCGCGAAGAGGGGGCAGACAGCGTCAAGAATCTCTCCCTCGCCCGTGCCTAACGGAACATAGGAACGGGGCAGTCTCAGCTTCCCGAAACGGTTAGTAAGCCGACTTAGTAAGCTGACCGAGAAATTCCTCCCCGAACCGTCGCGGCCCGTCGCTGCCCTGCGGTAGCGTCGGAAGCATCGGCCGCGGTGCCAGCAAATGGTGCGCGCGGCCCGCACGGTACCGGTTCTATTGAGGAGGATGCATGAAAGCGACACCTACACTGACGGCCAACCTGCAGGCGGTCCTAGTGGACCTGATCGAACTCCACGTTCAGGGCAAGCAGGCGCATTGGAACATCGTCGGGACTAACTTCCGGGACCTCCACCTCCAGCTGGACGAGATCGTCGACGCCGCCCGGGAGTTCGCGGACGATCTCGCCGAGCGCATGCGCGCCCTCCACGCCCTGCCGGACGGCCGCAGTTCCACGGTTTCCAAGTCCACCGCACTCGCCGAGTTCCCCGCGGGCCTGATCAACACGAAGGACGCCATCGAACGGATTGTCGCGGCCCTCGAGGCGGCCGTCGGCACGATGCGCAAAGTTCACGATGAAGTTGATGAGGAAGACCCCACCACCGCCGACCTCCTGCACGCCTTCATTGCCAAGCTTGAGCAGTATGCCTGGATGGTGAATGCCGAGACCATGCGGGCAAACGCCAGCGTGACCACTCCGGAGGACAAGTAGGGACCGGCTCCCACCGGTCCGACCCTAAACCAGCAGCGTCCGGCGCCGGATTTCTTCCGGCGCAGGACGCTGCTGTCCAAGCTATTTGGCCTTCGGCACCGTCCGCAGGACAATGGCGGCGAGGACGCAGGCCCCGGTCATCAGGACCAGCGCGATTGACGCCGTGACGTGGACGCCGGAGTCGAACGCCGTGCGCGCGGCAGCCGTCACTGCCTCCGCCAGGGGAGCCGGAAGCATGTGGGCGAGCTCCACCGCGCCGGCGAGGGTTTCACCCGCCTGGCTGGTGGCCTCTGCCGGGACGAGCCCGGACACCCCCTCGGGGAGCCGGAGGTTGCCCTGATAGGAAGCCGTCAGGATCGAGCCGAGGATCGCCGTGCCCAGCAGAGACCCCACTTCATAGCCGGTCTCGGAGATGGCGGCGGCGGCCCCCGACTTGTCGGCAGGCGCCGCACCCAGGATCAGGTCATTGGAAATCGTCTCCGCGGCGCCCACCCCCAGGCAGAGAACCAGCAGCGCGGCCAGGAGCAGAGACGGGCCATGGCTGTGGTCGCCGAACGCCACCAGGAAATAGCCCGCCGCGCTCAGCAGCAGCCCGCCGGCCACAACAAAGCCTGGCCGCACCTTGCGCACCAGCGGGACCACGAGCAGCCCCGCCACGACAGTGGCGATGAGGGCCGGGACCATGGCGACTCCGGAAGCCGAGGGGGACTGGCCCTCGACCAGCTGCAGGTGCTGTGCCAGGAACAGGATGAAGCCGTTGAAGGAGAACAGCGCCAGGACGTTGGCGATGATGGCCGTGCTGAAGATCCGGTTGCCAAAGAGGCTGACATCGAGCATCGGCGCCGTACCTTCCCCGCGGGCAAGTGCCCGCTGCCGCCGGATGAACACGTAGCCCATGAGCAGGCCGGCTCCAATGCTCGCGAAGGCCTCTGGTGCGGGCCCGTGGGTGGCGAGGGTTTTGATCCCGTAGACGACCGGCACCATGACCAGCAGGGACAGGACAATGCTGGGCACGTCCACGCGGCCGGGGTTCGGGTCGCGGGATTCCGGTATCAGCGCCGGACCGAGCACCAGGAGAGGAAGGATGATCGGCACTGCGACCAGCAGGACGGCGCCCCACCAGAAGTGTTCCACCAGCCAGCCGCCGGCAATCGGGCCGAGGGCGGCGCCGCCGGAGAAGCCGGCGGCCCAGATCGCCACGGCCAGCCTGCGCCGGTTGGGCTGCGGAAAGATATTGCGGATCAGGGAAAGAGTGGACGGCATGAGCATGGCGCCGAACAGGCCAAGCCCGGCACGGCCGGCGATCAGCCATTCGGCGCTCGGTGCGAACGCCGTCGCGGCCGAAACCGCGGCAAAACCCGCGCTGCCCACGAAGAGCAGGCGGCGCCGTCCGATCCTGTCGCCGAGGCTGCCCATAGCGACCAGCAGTCCGGCCAGGACCAAGGGATAGGCGTCGACGATCCAGAGCAGCTGGACGCCGGAAGCGGACAGGCTGGTGGCGATGGCCGGCAGGGCAAACGTCAGGGCGGTGTTGTCCACGGCCACGAGCAGGACGGGGAACATTAGCAGGGCCAGCGCCACCCAGTCGCGCCACGGTGCCCGGGGGCCGGTGGCCGCCGGGATGCTGGTGGCTGCGGTGATCGATGAAATGCTCATAGGACATAACTATACCGTCTGGACGGTACAGTTAAGAAATGAAGGGCTGGGCAGGCATGATGGGAGGCATGCCCAGGAAACCCGTCGCCCGCGAGGCCGTCCTCGATGCCTTCGAATCCCTGCTCATCGAAGTCGGTGAACGCGCCGCGACGCTGGACGCCGTCGCGCGCCGGGCCGGCGTCTCCAAGGGCGGCCTGCTCTACCACTTCCCGACCAAGGAGGCGATGATCGCGGTCCTGCTGGAACGGCTGGACCGGCATCTGGCTGCGGATGTTGCCGCCATGGCGGCGGCCCCCGAAGGGGCGGCGGCGTACTTCATTAGGTCCTCGGTGTGGGCGGACACGCCCATGGACCGGGTCTTCGTGGCGGCCACGCGGCTCGCCGAGGTGGCGCACGGGGAGACCCTCCGCCGCTTCGCCGCCGCCCAGGCGAGCTGGCTGGAACTGCTGGCGGCCGACGTCGGACCCGCCATGGCGAAGGCCGTCCTGTACATGGGGGACGGGCTGTACTTCAACGCCATGCTGGGCCGGGGCCCCGGCGGGCCGCTTCCGGAGGTCGAAGCGGACGTCGAGAGCCTGCTGGCCGCCGTCGAGAAGCTGCGCCGCTGACGCTCCCGCCCGCTCCCGCCCACCCCGCCCGCTCCCGCCCACCCCGCCCGCTCCCGCCCACCCCGCCGAACTCGCCGGAAGCGTGCGAGTTCGCCGCAAAGTTGCGGCGACCTGGCCGCTGTCCGGCGAACTCGTGTTGGCGGACGCACCCGGGGGCGGCTTGTCGCCCGTAACCTGGGTCGGCGGCTGGCAGGGAGTTTGCGGACGCGCGCCCGGCATAGGAGAATGGGAGCTGTGACTGTTGTCACCCACGATTAATCACCCAACTGAATACGCCTTTGATCTGCGGCGGGAGAGTCCTGCAAGTAGGTACAAGCAGGCGCCGTAGGAGCAAACCCTCCCCAGGAATCTCTCAGGCCCATGTACCGCCGCGGCAAGGCATCTCTGGAAAGTAGCAGGCGTGTCCCGGACATGCTGTGCTCACCGACGGTGCAAGCGGAGCCCCTGAAACGCAGGCTTCGCGGAAACTCTCAGGTCCAATACAGAGCGGGGAGGAACCCGAATCAATGTGGCGTACCCTGCGCCGCCTGAGTTATGGAGTTCCTTGTGACTGTTACCCCAGCCTCCACGTCCTTCGTTGACCGGCACATCGGCGCGCGCCGCCAGGCCGACGTCGACGCCATGCTGAAGGCTGTCGGCTACGACACCGTCGACGCCCTGGTGGACACCGCCGTTCCGAAGGACATCCGTCAGGACTCCGATCTCGCGCTCGCCGCCGCCCTCAGCGAGGTGGAAGTCCTCGCCGAGCTGCGCAAGCTGGCAGCGAAGAACAAGACCGCCGTGCAGATGATCGGGCAGGGCTACTACGACACGCTCACCCCGCCGGTGATCCGCCGCAACATCCTCGAAGCCCCGGCCTGGTACACCGCGTACACGCCGTACCAGCCGGAAATCTCCCAGGGCCGGCTCGAAGCCCTGCTGAACTTCCAGACCATGGTCCAGGACCTCGTCGGCCTGCCGATCGCCAACGCATCGCTGCTGGACGAAGCCACCGCCGTCGCCGAGGCCGTGCTGATGATGCGCCGCGCCAACAAGAACAAGACGGCGCACGACGGCAAGACCGTCCTCGACGCCGACTGCCTCCCGCAGACCATCGCGATCGTCAAGGGCCGCGCGGAAGCCCTCGGCTTCGAGGTCGAGGTCGCGGACCTCTCGAAGGGCCTGCCCGAGGGCGTCATCAACGGCGTCGTCCTGCAGCAGCCGGGCGTCTCCGGCCGCGTGTTGGACCACACCGCGGTGATCGCCGACGCCAAGGAACGCGGCGCGCTGGTCACTGTGGCCGCGGACCTCCTGGCCCTGACCCTGATCACCCCTCCGGGCGAGCAGGGTGCGGATATCGCCGTCGGCTCCGCCCAGCGCTTCGGCGTGCCGCTGTTCTTCGGCGGCCCGCACGCCGCCTACATGGCCGTGCAGAAGGGGCTGGAGCGCTCCATGCCCGGCCGCCTCGTGGGTGTCTCCAAAGACAACGCCGGCGTCCCCGCCTACCGCCTGGCCCTGCAGACCCGCGAGCAGCACATCCGCCGCGAGAAGGCCACGTCCAACATCTGCACCGCCCAGGCACTGCTGGCCATCGTGTCCTCGTTCTACGCCGTCTACCATGGCCCAGACGGGCTGAAGGCCATCGCCCAGTCGGTCCACGTCCACGCCAAGACCATCGCCGCCTCCCTGAAGGCCGCCGGGCTGGACGTGCTGCACACGTCATTCTTCGACACCATCACCGTCTCCGTGCCGGGCCGGGCGGCAGAGATCATCGCGGCCGCCGACGCCAAGGGCGTCAACCTGCGGGCCATCGACGCCGACACTGTCGGCATCTCCGCCGATGAGGCCACGACGGTGGCTATCGTCGCCGACGTCATCGCCGCGTTTGGCGCGTCGGTGACCGACACATCTGAGGGCTTCGGCCTGGACTCCGCCGTGGAGCGCACCTCCGACTACCTCCAGCACCCGGTGTTCAACACGCACCGTTCCGAAACCCAGTTGCTGCGCTACATCCGCCGCCTCTCGGACCGCGACCTCGCCCTGGACCGCACCATGATCCCGCTGGGCTCGTGCACCATGAAGCTGAACGCCACGGCCGAGATGGAAGCCATCTCCTGGCCGGAGTTCGCCTCCATCCACCCCTTCGCCCCGGACTCCCAGACCGAGGGCTGGCGCGAACTGATCGAGGACCTCGAAGCCCAGCTGACCGAGATCACGGGCTACGACCAGGTCTCCATCCAGCCCAACGCCGGATCCCAGGGCGAGCTCGCCGGCCTGCTGGCCATCCGCGGCTACCACCACTCCCGCGGAGACGAGCAGCGCAACGTCTGCCTCATCCCGGCCTCGGCCCACGGCACCAACGCCGCCTCCGCCGTGCTCGCC
>NZ_JBFTZV010000034.1:0-38172 GCF_056406615.1 Arthrobacter sp. P1_B3
CCTAAGACACCCCCGTTAGACCAGAAAAGGACCTGTTGTGAAAATCATTGCCGCTGAAGTCTTCGTGACCAGCCCCTCCCGGAATTTCGTGACCCTGCGGATCACCACCGAGGACGGGGTGACCGGGATCGGGGACGCGACCCTGAACGGGCGCGAGCTCGCGGTGGCCGCGTATTTGAAGGAGCACGTCGCGCAGCTGCTGATCGGCAAGGACCCGCACCGGATCGAGGACACCTGGCAGTTCCTGTACCGGTCCTCGTACTGGCGCCGCGGCCCGGTGACGATGGCCGCGATCGCCGCGGTGGACATGGCTTTGTGGGACATCAAGGGCAAGCTGGCCGGCATGCCGGTTTACCAGCTCCTGGGCGGGGCGTCCCGGAACGGGCTGCGCGCCTACGGCCACGCCTCCGGCGCGGACCTCCCGTCCCTGTTCGATTCGGTCCGGGAGCACCTGGAACTGGGGTACAAGTCGATCCGGATCCAGACCGCGGTCCCCGGGATCAAGGCCGTCTACGGCGTCGCGGCCCAGGCGCAGGCCTCGGGCGAACGCTACGACTACGAACCGGCCGGGCGCGGCGCGTTCCCGCAGGAGGAGGACTGGGACACCCGCGCCTACCTCCGCCACCTGCCCACCGTGTTCGAGGCGGTCCGGAACGAGTTCGGCCCGGAAATCCCGCTGCTGCACGACGGGCACCACCGGATGACCCCGATCCAGGCCGCGAAGCTGGGCAAGGCGCTGGAACCCTACGACCTGTTCTGGCTCGAGGACTGCACCCCGGCCGAGAACCAGGAGGCGCTGCGCCTGGTCCGGGCACACACCACCACCCCGCTGGCGATCGGTGAAATCTTCAACACCGTCTACGACTACCAGAGTCTGATCAAGGAACAGCTGATCGACTACGTGAGGGCCGCGTCCACCCACTTCGGCGGGATCAGCCCGCTGAAGAAGGTGATGGACTTCGCCGCGCAGTACCAGATCAAGTCCGGCTTCCACGGCCCCACCGACATCTCCCCGGTCGGGTTCGCCGCGCAGCTGCACGTCGGCCTGGCGATCCACAACTACGGCATCCAGGAATACATGCAGCACTCGGATGCGACCAACGAGGTCTTCGAACAGTCCATGACCTTCGTGGACGGCTACCTGCACCCGGGAGACAAGCCCGGCATCGGCGTCGACTTCAACGCCGAAGCCGCCGCCGCCTACCCCTACCAGCAGGCCTACCTGCCCTACAACCGCCTCGTCGACGGCACCGTCCATGACTGGTGAACCGGCCATGACTGGTGACCGGCGCTGATGGTAACCGGCCCCTGAAACGCCAAAAAGGTCCCGGGCGGCGAGTCGATGCTCTGCCGCCCGGGACCTGGCTCTTTGAAGTCCGGCTCTCGGCGTCCGGTCTACCGGTGGCTCAGTGAACGAGCTCGCGGGTCATGCCGTAGGGGACCTTGTCGGAGAGGGCCGCGGTGTAGTGGCCCGGCTTGTGCCGCGTGAGCAGAATGCCGTGCTTCCCCGTGGTCATGGCGAGCTGCTGCAGCCCGCGGACGGCGTCGTTGAGTCGTTCGTCGAGGACGTGGCGGTTGTCGACTTGGATCTCAATGGACTCGGTAATCGTGGTCATCGCTCTGTCTTTCTTGGAGTACTTCTAGTCGGCCCCAATGGATTCAGGAACAATAACGTCATATTTATTGACCCGTCAAATCACCACGCCGTGTCTGAGCGCAGGCCGTGCGGACGCCAAATGCCCGCACGTAGCGGCCCTGGCGGTTGACCTGCAGATCCATCCCGGCCCCGGCTGTCCCAGTGAGTCTGGTCACCCGGATCACTGGGGGCAGGCCGAGAGGTGCTCGTGGACGCAAACGATGCTGCCGTCCGGGGCCCGGGAGAAGATGATGGTCTCCCGTTCATCGCTCGTATCGCGGCCACCTTCCCGGTCAATCTGGACTGTCGTGGCCACGCGGTGGGAAAACACCGCGGTAGCCCCCAGAAGCTGGATGTCCTGCTCGCTGCTCCGGCATTCGAGCACGCGCCAGCCGCCGGCGAGCCAGTTGTCCCAGAGAGCGCGGTAGGCGGACCGGGAACCAAGGCTCTGGGCTTCCGGATGGAAGATGAATGTCGCCTGGGGGCTGAAGGCGGCAAAGTAGGCTTCGGTGTCCGTGGCCGCGAAGGCGGCAACCAGGCGGTCCGCTGCGTCCTGCACCTCTTGGCGGCTGAGGGCGCGGATCACTGTCGGCTGCAGCGCCGTCGGGTACAGCACCGCCGGCTGCAGTTCCGGAGCCGGCAGCCGCCGTGCCACGGCCCGGATCGGGGCACCGTCGGCCCCGGGGATATTGAGTGGAAAGAGGAAGACCTCGACGTCGGATCCTGCTTCTCTGGCCCGCTGGACCTGCTCCAGCCCGGTGAGGTTTTCTACGATAATGCAGCCGTTTCCGGCCAGGATGGCGTGAGCTGGGAAGCTGCCGTCCGCCGGCTTGCCGTCCGAAGCGCCGGGGGAGCTGGGATCCACGCTGAGGGCGTCCAGGCCTACGGCGCGGTAGCCGCGGTCCACGATCAGCTGCGCCGCCGCGGCGTCGAGCCACGGGTGTTTGAGGTACTCGTCGGTTCCCCAGGCCGCGGCGCAGCCGGTGTGCAGCAGGAGGATCCTCGCTGGATTCCCAGGTTCCCCGGGATTCCCAGTCATGCCCGCCGGGGCGATCCCTGCCAACTGCGCGGCGGTGATGGCGCCGCCGCGGGCCACGCCCCGGATGTCCACGATTTCGGCGACGCCGCCGAAGAGGGAGAGCGGCAGCTCGTCCAGGGCTGCCCAGCCGTCGCCCACATGCAGGGGTGCGTCTGCGTGGGTGCCCGAATGGGAGCCCATGGCGAGGGAGAGCACGTTGGCGCCGTCGGCCTCCACGGTCAGTGCCGATGCGATCCGGACCTCTGGGTCGCCGGGGTAAACAGGCATTCCGGTGCGCAGCGGAACGCTGAGATCGAACCACGTCACGGCTGGCTCACCAGCTCCGGGTCCCGGTCGCCGGACGAGCCCGGCGCGGCTGCCTCCTGGGGTGCGGCAGGGACGGTGTTGCCGGCCGCATCCATGACCGGCGGCACCGGTGTGTCCTTCGAGGGGATCCAGCGCGGCCCGGCGGCCGGGAACACTCCGCGCGGCTCCGGGAAAATCCACAGCAGCCCGAGGTACAGAACGGCCGCCAGCGCCAGCGATGCCGGCAGGCTGATGTCCACACCGCCCGCCAGATTGCCCAGGGGCCCCTGGAACTGGCCGGGCATGTTCACCAAACTCAGCCCTGCCCCGGCGCTGACCAGCCAGGCAGTCATGCCGCGCAGGTTCCAGCCGTGGTTGAACCAGTACCGTCCGCCACTCTGGCGCCGGTTGAACACCTGGAGGGCATCGGCGTCGTACCAGCCGCGGCGGGTGATGAAGCCGATGAGCATGACCACCATCCACGGCGCGGTGCAGGTCACGATCAGGGTGGCGAAGGTGGAAATGCTCTGGACAAGGTTGAAGGCGAAGCGGCCGGCGAAGATGAACACGATCGCCAGGGTCCCGATGAACAGGGTGGCCTGGACCCGGTTGAACCTCGGGAACACGCTGCTGAAATCAAGGCCGGTGCCGTACAGCGAGGACGCCCCGGTGGACATGCCGCCGATCAGGGCGATGGCGCAGAGCGGCACGAAATACCAGGCCGGGGAAATCGCCAGCAGTCCGCCGACGTAGTTCGGCGCCGCCGGATCCATGAATTCCGGTGCCTTGGTGGCGATGATGGACGCCGTGGCCAGGCCAAAGACGAACGGGATAAGGGTGGCCAGCTGGGCGAGCAGCGCCGCACCCATGACCCGGCGCTTCGGTGTGGCGGTGGGGATGTATCGCGCCCAGTCGCCCAGGAACGCGCCGAACGAGATGGGGTTGGACATGACGATCAGGGCCGCGCCGATGAAGGCCGGGATGAATCCCGCGATGCCGACGCCGTCGAATCCGGTCCCGAAGGAGCCCTCGAAGTTCAGGTTGAGGTCGCCCGCGAAGGCGATGAAGCCGACAACGAACAGCAGGGTGGCCGCCGTGACGGCAATCTTGTTCACCAGCAGCATGAACTTGAACCCGTAGACACAGACAACCAGGACGAGTCCACCAAAGAGGCCGTAGGCGACGGCGAACGAGCCCATGTCCTGCGGCAGGCCAACCAGCCGGTTCAGGCCGCCGACCAGGGCATCGCCGGAACTCCAGACCGAGATGGAGAAAAATGCCAAGGCAGTTAGCAATGACAGGAATGATCCGACCACCCGGCCGTGCACGCCCAGGTGGGCTGAGGATGACACTGCGTTGTTGGTCCCGTTCGTGGGGCCGAAGACGGCCATGGGTGCCAGCAGGAGGGCGCCGACAACCAGGCCCGTCACCGTCGCGGCGAGTCCCTGCCAGAATGACAGGCCGAAAAGGATCGGAAATGCGCCCAGGAAGGCCGTGGCGAAGGTGTTGGCCCCGCCGAACGAAACCCTGAACAGGTCAAGGGCGCTCGCATTGCGGTCCTTCTCGGGTATCCGCTCGATGCCGTAGGTCTCCACCTCGGTGACCTTTCCGGGGTTCCGCCCCGCGCGGGCATCAGCAGGCTGTTCCTCGACCATTGTTGTTCTCCATCCAGCTCATCATTGATTCCGCAAGAGTTGCTTAGTAAGCATCACAAGTTGTCTTGGAGGCTACCTTGTTAATTTGGGAGGCTACACTGTGAAGCGGCTCACAGCAACGTCCTGCCCCGTCCGGGCCGGCAGGTTACGGAATCCGGCGGCCGGGCCACACCTCTACGGGGGAGATCCCGTCGGGCCATTTGCCTACCACCGCGCAAATAACAGGGGATAATCTTCAGCGGGGACTATCCACAACACGGCGCAAAGGCGGCACGGCGACATGGCAGAGGCTCAAACAGGTAAACCGCAGGGCCGGTGGCGGACCTTCCACGAAAAGTTCGTCGTGGAAGAGCGGTACATGAGCGCCACGGCGCGCCGGAATCTGTATCTCACGGCCGTCGCCCTGATGATCACGGGCGTCGTGCTGTTCGTGGTAATCCTCGCAAGTGTCCTCCAGCACGGCGGCCTGTCGGCGGCGGACGAGCCTACCCGGTCCTGGCTCCTGACCCTGCGTGGGGAACCTGCCACCACCATCATGATCATTCTGGCGATCGTCTTCGGCCCCATCGGCCTGCCGATCATTGTCCTCGTCGTGACTGTGGCCTGGGGCTTGCTGGCCAAGCACGCCTGGCGGCCGATGCTCCTGGCCGGCGCCATGCTGACCGGGGTGATCCTTGCGCAGGTGATTGGCCGCATCGTGGAACGCCAGCGTCCACCCGTGGAGCTCATGCTCTTCGGTGCCGACACCACGTTCTCCTTCCCTTCCGGTCACGTCCTGGGCGCGTGCGATTTCCTGCTGGTCACCACGTTCCTGGTCTTCTCGCGCCGGAAGAGTCCCTGGGCCGCCGTCGTCGCCTTCATTGTGGCGGGGATCGGCATGTTCTTCGCAGCAATCAGCCGCCTCTACCTCGGCTATCACTGGCTGACCGATGCCCTGGGCGCCTTCTCCATCTCGCTGGTGGTCCTGGGCGGGGTCATTGCGCTGGACACCTGGCGGACGGCCCGGATCCGGGGCGAACAGATCACGGGAACGCTCTCCACCGCCGACGCCGGCCAGGACTGAGCACCGTCAGCGGCCGCGCGCCCGCTTGAGCTCGGCCCGCAGCCGGGCATTGGCTTCCTCCAGTTCCATCACCTTGGCCACGCCGGCCAGGTTAAGGCCCTCCGCCAGGAGTTCGCCGATCCGCCGCAGCACCACAAGGTCGGCGTCGCTGTACTGCCGGGTGCCCCCGGCGGTGCGGTCCGGTGCGAGGAGTCCCCGGCGCTCGTAGAGCCGGATGTTCTGCTGCCCGGTGCCCACCAGCTGCGCCACTACGGAGATGGCGTACAGGCCTGAATCCGCGCCGCGGTCCGCCATGGTCCTCCTCCTGTCCGCAATTTTCCCTTGCAACAGTGTGCCACCGGTGCTATAAAAAATCTATACCCACCACTACAGAAAAATCGTGGTGGGTGTGGAAGGAATACAGACCAACTCGCACTGAAGGAGTGGGAAATGATGTTGATTCGGACGGACCCGTTCCGTGACTTTGACCGGCTCGCCCAGCAGGTGTTCGGGACGGTGGCACGCCCCGCGGCCATGCCCATGGACGCGTGGCAGGAGAACGGCGAATTCGTCGTTGCATTCGACCTCCCGGGGGTTAACGTCGACTCGATCGGGCTCGACATTGAGCGCAATGTCCTGACCGTCCGGGCGGAGCGGCGGGACCCGACGCAGCCCAACGTGGAGCTGACGGTTTCGGAGCGCCCCCGCGGCGTTTTCAGCCGCCAGTTGATCCTCGGGGACACCCTGGACACGGAAAACGTCAAGGCGCATTACGCTGACGGTGTCCTAACCCTCCGCATTCCCGTGGCGGAGCAGGCCAAGCCGCGGAAGATTGAAATAACCCGTTCGCAGGACAAACGGCAGGAGATCGGGAAGTAGCCCCCGGAGCCGGCGCCGAGCACGCACCACGGCGCCGGCCCCGGCCGTCAGCCCCGGAGAAATGACCATGCCCGGCAGCAACCCTGATCCCCGCGGCTACTACGCGCTGTTGCACATCTCGCCGGAGGCGAGCCGGCAGGAGATTGGCCGCGCCTTCCGGGCGCTGATGCGCCGGCACCATCCGGATATCGGTTATCCGGACATCGGCCCTCCCGACGGCAGTGACGCGGGCGGGATTCTGCAGGCCTTCGCCGTGCTGCGGGACGCCAGGACCCGGGCGGAGTATGACGCCGGCGGCGGGCGGCCTGACGTCCAGGACGGCACCTTGAATCACCAGAACGGCCGGAGCCACCAAAACGGCCAGAGCGGCCATCCCGGCCCGGGCGGCCGCGACATCCCGGTGCGCATCGTCCGGCGTCGGGATCCCCTTGTGCGCGTGCTCCCCGTTCGCCGGGAACCCGGGCCGTGACGGGGGAGACACTGTTGCCCGGGCCGCTGACCGGAGCGGAAGAAGTGGGACAGGAAGGACGTCGGGGTTCAGTTGCTGGCAGGGTTCAGTTGCTGGCGGCGGCGTAGGCGTTCAGGCTAAGTGAGAACACAATCCACGAGACGTACGGCAGCATGAGCAGGCCGGCTGCCCGGATGATGAGGCCGAACCGGACCACGATGGCGGCCGCGGCCACGGCATGGGCGGCGATGACCAGGAGAGCCAGCCAGAGGGCGGCCGAGCCGACCATGGGGTACATGCCGAAGAACAGGGGCGCCCAGGCGAGGTTCACGAGCAGCAGGATGCCGTAGACGGTCATGGCGCCTCGGCTGCGCCCGGAGGAGGCAAGCCCTGTTCCCCGGCGCCAGACCAGCCACGCCGCCACCGCCATGGTTGTATAAAGCACCGTCCAGACCGCTCCGAAGGCCCAGCCCGGGGGAGTCCACGGAGCCTTGTCCGCCGCCGCGTACCATCCGCCGGCGTTCCCGATGATGACCAGCGACGCCACAAAGGACACCCCATGGGAGACCGCGAGGAAGCAGAGGAGAGCTGCTGCCTGCCGGCCGGGGCCAGGCGTCGCCGGGGCCGGCCGGCGGTTGACGCCTTGTTCAATTGTCAGGTGCACTGATCAACAGTGGCCGTCGGCATCGCGTCCGTCAAACGGCCCGGGTCGTGGCGCCCGCCCCCGGGGAAGCCTAAGATCAGTCAACCAACTCCTGAAACTACATAGAGGTCCCGTCGATGAACGCTTCCGCCAAGGATCTGGCTTCCCTTCTTCCGCCCGGCTTCACCCTGGGCGTGGCTACATCCGCCTTCCAGATCGAGGGCGCACTCGATGAAGACGGCCGCGGCCCCACCGGATGGGACGTCTTTGCTGCGAAACCGGGCTCGATCGTGGAGGACCACAGCCCGGCCGTCTCCTGCGACCATTACCACCGGATGCCAGAGGACGTGGCACTGATGAAGGACCTGGGGATCGATTCGTACCGGTTTTCGTTGTCCTGGTCCAGGATCCAGCCCGGCGGCAGCGGGCCCGTGAACCCCGCCGGACTGGACTTCTACGACCGGCTGATCGACCTGTTGCTCGCCAACGGTATTTCCCCCATGGCCACGCTCTATCACTGGGACACCCCGCTGCCCCTGGATGAGGCCGGTGGGTGGATGAACCGGGACACGGCCTACCGGCTGAGGGACTTCGCCGGCATCGCCGCGGCCGCCTTCGGGGACCGCGTTAGCCGCTGGGTGACTGTCAACGAGCCCGCCACGGTCACCACCAACGGCTACGCCCTGGGCATGCATGCGCCCGGCGAGGCACTCATGCTCAAGGCCCTCCCCAGCGTGCACCACCAGTTGCTGGGCCACGGCCTGGCGCTCCAAGTGCTGCGTGCCGCCAAGGTACAGGGCGAAATCGGCATTACCAATGTGTACTCACCGATGGTCCCGGCCACCGCCAACCCGCTGGACGCGGTCAGCGCCGGACTCATGGATGTGGCGCAGAACCGGCTCTACGCTGACCCCGTGCTGCTCGGCAAGTACCCGGACATCATTCGGGCCGCTACGTTCTTTTCATCGTCGTTCAGCCCCTCCAGTGAAGATATGGACCTGATCTCCCAGCCCCTGGATTTCTATGGCCTGAACTATTACATGCCCACCCGCGTCGGGGCGGGTCCGGGTGAGGGGACCGTGCCGCCCGGCATGGCCGAGGCCATGGGGGATGACCTCAGTGGGACACCCGGTGCGCCCTTCCACATCGCGCCGTTCCCGGACACCGAGACCACGGCCTACGGCTGGCCGGTCAAGCCCGAATACATGTCGGTTGCCCTGGCTGAGATGGCCGAGCGCTACCCGGATCTGCCTCCGGTCTACATCACCGAGGGCGGGGCCAGTTTCGAGGACGTGGTGGTCCAGTGTGTCGGGGCGGACCGCCGGATGGTTCCGGATGAACGGCGCCTGCGTTACCTCGCGGAGCACATCGGCACGGCCCTGGAAGCGACACGTCCCGGCGGTGCGGCCGAGGCCGTGGACCTTCGCGGCTACTATGTGTGGTCCTTCATGGATAACTTCGAGTGGTCCGCCGGCTACAAGCAGCCGTTCGGTCTGGTGCACGTCGATTTCGACACCCAGGTCCGCACACCGAAGGCCTCCTACTACTGGCTCCAGGAAGTTCTGGCGGCCCGGAACGCGGCGCCCGCCGCGCAGCCCGACGTCGGAAAGCAGGCCGACGTCGGGCAGCCCCGCCCCGGGGCCGACGCCCCTAAGGCAGCGACAACTTAGAGCAGATCCAGGTCCTGCAGGCCCTTGGCGAGTCCGGCGCCGTCGGGCGAGTAGAGCCACGGGACGGATGATTCCGAGTGGTCTCCTGTGTCGGAGTGGCCGCCGGCGAAGACGGCCTCGCTGGCCGAGAGCTGACGGATGCCGATCGCGGCGACCTGGTCCGGGTGTTCCTGCGCGAAGCCGGAGTAGATCTCTTCATCGTGCTGGCCGTTGTCGCCGAACAGCAGCCAGCGCATGTTCGGGAACTCCTGGGCCAGCAGCTCAAGGTTCCGCCGTTTGTGTTCCTGTCCGCTGCGGAACCAGCGGTCGTGGGTCAGTCCCCAGTCCGTGAGCAGCAGTGCGCCCGAGGGATAGAGGTTCCGGGCGATGAAGCGGGCCAGAGTGGGCGCTGCGTTCCACGGCCCGGTGGACAGGTAGATCACCGGCGCTTCCGGGTGTTCCACCTTGAGCCGATCCATCAGGACGGCCATGCCAGGTGTCGCCATCCGGGCGCGTTCGTTCAGGACGAAGGTGTTCCACAGCGCCAGGAAAGGCCGGGGGAGGGCCGTGACCATGATGGTGTCGTCAATGTCCGAGACAATGCCCAGCTTGGTGTCCGGGGAGATCACGAAAATCCTGGCCTCAACCGGTTCCGTTCCTTCGGCCCGCAGCACCGCCGTATGCCAGCCCGGGGCCAACGCCACGTGGACCAGGGTGTCTACCAGGCCGCCGCGGTCCGTATGCACGCGCGTGGTGACGCCGCCGATCTGGATCTCCACCTCGGTGAACTGAACCGGGACACTCGTGAAGGCGCGCCAGCCGCGGATGTTCTGGTTTCCGTTCAGGGCCAGGCGCTCCGCCTTGCTGCCGGGCACGGGCCTGCTGGTGAGGACCACGCGGCCCAGCAGCCTGACCCACTCTGTCGAACCGTAGCCCTGATAGGCGACGGTCTGCGGGATGAACTTCCAGCGGCGGGCCGTCTTGAGGCGAACCCCATTGACGGTGTCCGACACCCAATGGGCGAGCCGGAAGGCCCTGTTGCCGGACACGGGCAGCTGCTGCGCTGGTTGCGACGCCAATTCCATGCCTCCACTCTCCCACAGTGCCGGGCCGCGGCAGTGCCGGCGGGGTTCCGGGAGGCGGCGCCCGTGACTCCGGATTACCCAGGCGGCGGCTCATCCAGCAGCCGGCGCAGTGCGGTGGCGTTGCGGACGGCGTTGCCGCCGCCGTCGTTGTTGAAATAGGCGAAGACGTCCTTGCCGGCCGCCCGCCATTCGCGGATCCGCGCGGCCCACCAGTGCAGGTCCTCGTCCGGATACGATCCGCCGTAGAGGACGTCGCGGTCCGGGCCGTGAAGCCGGACGTAGACGAACGGTGCGGTCGCGCGCAGGACGCACGGGAGCCCGGCGCCGCTCATGATGCAGTAGGCCGCGCCGTAACGTTCCAGCACGGCGTAAACGCCGGCGTCGTCCCAGCTCGGGTGCCGGAACTCCACGCTGACACGGATCCACCCGGGCAGTGCCGCGAGGAAGTAGTCCAGCCGGGCATCGTCCCGCGCGAAGTCCGGGGGCAGCTGGACGAGCAGCACGGCCCGCTTGTCGCCGAGTTCGTGCCAGCACCGGGTGATCCGGTCCACCCAGGCCTCCGGGGCATAGAGCTTCTTTCCGTGGGTCAGGCCCCGGGGCGCCTTGACGGACAGGGCGAAACCTTCGGGCAGGCGGCGGCGCCACCCGGCAAACGAAGCCTCCCTGGGCCAGCGGTAGAAGCTGGCGTTCAGTTCCACGGTGTCGAAGCGGGCCGCATAGTGTGCCAGCCTGTCCCGGGCGGGCAGGCCTGGCGGATAGAGGACCCCTTCCCAGTGGTCATAGCTCCAGCCGGACGTTCCGATCCGCACAGTTCCTATGCGGCCGGTCCCTGTGTCGCCGGTACCTGTGTGACCGGCGCCGTCGTGCCAAGCGGCTTCGTGCCCTGCCATGCCCGGTCCCTTTCCCCCGCAGATAGTTCTCCCACGGATGGATCCTAGTCCTGCGGGCACTCCGGTGAGCCGGCTCCCGTTGCCCTCCCGTGCCGGGCGGGACTGTGGTGTGGCACTGTAAGTGTCATGGCCCGCATCGAGGATTACGCAATGGTCGGGGATCTGCACACCGCGGCCCTGATCAGCACCGAAGGCTCCATTGACTGGCTCTGCCTGCCCCGCTTCGACTCACCGGCCTGTTTCGGCGCGCTCCTCGATACCCCCGCGGCCGGCCGGTGGCTGCTGGCGCCGGCCGGCGGCGGCGAATGCACCCGGCGCCGCTACCGCAAGGGCACGTTGATCCTGGAAACCGAGTGGGACTTGCCCGAGGGCAAGGTCCGGATCATTGACTTCATGCCGCCGCGCGACGAAGTGGCGGATATCGTGCGGATCGTCGTCGGTGTCCGCGGCACGGTGCGGATGCGCGGCGAACTGGCGCTCCGGTTCGACTATGGCCATGTTGTGCCGTGGGTCCGCCACGACGAGCGCGGGATCCACGCCGTCGCCGGGCCCGACTCCGCCTATCTGGTGACCGAGGCGCCCCTGCGGGGCGAGCGGATGCACACCGTCAGCGACTTCACGGTCACGGCCGGGGACCGGGTGCCCTTCGTACTGACATGGAGCCCCAGCCACCGTCGCCGGCCGCGCTCAGTGAACCCGGAAGCGGTCCTGGCCTCCACCGAGGAGTTCTGGCTTGGCTGGTCGGCGAAGTGCAAGGTCACCGGGCCGCACCGTGACGCCGTCCAGCGCTCGCTGATCACGCTCAAAGCCTTGACCTTCGCCCCCACCGGGGGCATTGTTGCCGCCGTCACGACGTCCCTGCCGGAGGAGATCGGCGGCACCCGGAACTGGGACTACCGCTTCTGCTGGCTGCGCGACGCCACCCTCACCCTGCAGGCGCTGCTGGCCGCGGGCTACACGGAGGAGGCCGGCGCGTGGCGCGACTGGCTGCTCCGGGCCGTCGCCGGGGACCCGGCGGATTTGCAGATCATGTACGGCCTCCACGGTGAACGCCGGCTGCCGGAGCTCGAACTGCCGTGGCTGAAGGGCTATGAAAACTCCGCCCCGGTGCGTACCGGGAACGGCGCGGCCGGCCAGCTGCAGCTCGACGTCTGGGGCGAGGTGCTCGATTGCCTGTCCCTGACCCGGAACTCCCTCCTCAAACACACCGACGACGCCTGGGACGTCCAGGTGGCCCTCATGGAACATCTCGAGACAGCCTGGAGCCGGCCGGATAACGGGCTGTGGGAAATGCGCGGCCCGCAGCGCCACTTCACGCACTCCAAGGTGATGGCATGGGTGGCGGCGGACCGCATGGTCAAGGGGGTCCGGGACTTCGGCCTGACCGGCCCGGCGGACCGCTGGGAGGAGTTGCGTGACAGAATCCACGCCGAGGTCATGGCCAACGGGTTCGACGCCGAACGCAACACATTCGTGCAGTCCTACGGGCGGCCCGAGCTGGACGCCAGTCTCCTGCTGCTGCCCCGGGTGGGGTTCCTCCCGCCGGATGATCCGCGCATCATCGGAACCATCGACGCCGTCCAGCGCGAGCTGACGCACGACGGCTTCCTGCGCCGCTACCTGCCGGCGCAGAGCGACGACGGGCTTCCCGGCGAGGAAGGGGTGTTCCTGGCGTGCTCCTTCTGGCTGGTGGAGGCGCTGATCGGGGCGGGCCGGCGCCACGAGGCCGGGGAACTGTTCGAGCGCCTGCTGGCGCTGCGCAACGACGTCGGACTCCTCAGCGAGGAGTGGGGCGTCGAGGCCGGCCGTCAGCTGGGCAACACGCCGCAGGCCTTCAGCCACTTCGCCCTCGTGATGAGCGCGCTGGAACTGCAAGACGATGGCGTCCGCCGCAGCGACACCCCGCTGCGTGCGGGCGCGGGCGGGGCGCCTCCCCGGACCCGCAGATCGCCCCGCCCCGGACCCGCCCCGCGTCCCTGAGGCGCGCCCGCCCCCCGTGACGTGTGCCCGTGCCCGCAAACCCTGCCAGTGACCTGTCCCCGTGACCTCGGCCCGGCCGCCGGTGGGCTCCAGCGGGGGAACGGCAGGACCTTCAGCACTTTCCCTCCACCGTTAAGTAAGTACACTTACTAACATCCCGGCGGGGGATACGAGGGAACGAGGAGTGTGCAATGGCGGGGTATTTTGAGCTCGTGGACGCGCCCGACGGCGGCTACCGCATTCGGATGATGGACGGGGCAGGACAACTGATGGCGGTCTCAGTGACGTTTCCCACCAAGAAAGCGGCCGTTGCCGGCGTCGCCCAGGCGAGGGAGATCGCCGGAACCGGCCTGATCAGGGACCGCAGCGCCGATGGACGGGCCGCGGTGCCCGGCTCGTCCGCCCGGGTGATCAGGGGGCGGCGCGGCGGTGCCGGGCGATCAAACTCCGCAATTGGGGGCTCGTTGGCGGCGGGAAAGAGGGCGCAGGCCCGCCACTGACCTCCGGGCGGCCGTTGGCCCTGCCGGGATTCCTGCGCCGAGCGGTTACAGTATGGCCATGGATCCGCGGGGGAATCGGATTTCCGGCCGTGCCCGGAAGAATCTGCTCGGCCGTGTGGCCGTGCCGCTCGCTGCCGCGGCCATGCTGCTCGCCGGGCTGGTCTTCCTCGCCCAGCCGGTGCCGCAGGAGGACTTTGGYTGGTTCGCGTATGCTCCGCTGGCCACCGGACCCGTCGTGCCGCAGGGGCTTATGTTCATGGGCGCCAGCGCCTGGACCGGGTCCGCGCTGATCGGCGTCGGGCTGCTGGTACTCGCGTTCTGGTCCGGCTACCGGACGGGCCGGCAGACCCGGGACCGCGGCGAGGACTCCCGCTAGGGCGGCCCGCCCCGAAATGTCCGCCCACAGCCTCCCGAGATGACCCACCGAGATGACAGTTCGCGGCGGTCCGGGCGCGAAACACTGCCGTGAAGTGCCATCTCGGCGGTACGCTGGCCGGGCAGCCGCGTAACCGTCGAGGAGGACCCCATGAGCCAGCACCACACCCCCGGAAGGGTCGCCGTCGTCACCGGAGCCGGTTCCGGCATCGGCCGTGCGGTGGCCCGCCTCATGCTGGCCGAGGGCTACCGGGTGGTCCTGGCGGGGCGGCGGGAGGAGCCGCTCCGCGAGACCGCGGCCGGCCACCGCCAGGCGCTCGCGGTCCCGTGCGATGTCACCGTCCCCGACGACGTCGAGCGGCTCTTCGCCGCGGCGCTGGGGCAGTGGGAACGGGTGGACGTGCTCTTCAACAACGCCGGCGTGTTCGGCCCCGCCGCCTCAGTGGACGAGATCACAATGGAGGACTGGGACGCGACCGTGGCCGTGAACCTCACAGGATCCCTCCTCTGCGCCGCGGCCGCCGTCCGGGCCATGAAGGCCCAGTCGCCCCAGGGCGGACGGATCATCAACAACGGTTCGATCGCGGCGCATTCACCCCGGCCCCGGACGGTGGCCTACACGGTGACCAAGCATGCGATCACGGGGCTGACCAAAAGCATTGACCTGGACGGGCGGGAGTTCGGCATCACCTGCGGACAAATCGACATCGGCAATGCCGCAACGGATCTCATGGAGGAGATCGGCGTCGGCTCCGGGGCGGTCCAGGCAGACGGCAGCCTGCGGGCCGAGCCGACATTTGCGGTGCAGGACGCCGCCCGGGCCGTGCTGCTGATGGCCGGGATGCCGGCGTCGGCCAACGTGGGATCCCTCGTGGTCACGGCTGCGGGCATGCCGTTCATCGGCCGCGGCTGAGGTCCTGGCCGCTTGAGGACCGGCTTGTGGGAGGTTAGGAGGCCGGGTTAGAGCGGCAGCAGGGCGGACAGGTCCGCTCGCAGTCCCGAGGCCGCAACATGGCCGGCCGCGACGGCGTCTGCCCAGCTCAATCGCCCGCTGACCATCGCCAGCCAGGTGGCGGCGTCGCACTCGATGACGTTCGGCGGGGTGCCGCGCGTGTGCCGCGGGCCCTCCACGCACTGCGTGACGCCGAACGGAGGGACCCGCACCTCCACGGAGTTGCCGGGCGCCCGCGCGCTGACTTCCTCCAGCGAGTAGCGCACCGCCGTCGCGATGGTGCTGCGCGGGACGGCGCTGGTTCCTTCGGGGCCGGGTGCCGCGGGATTGGCGTCCTGCCATGCGGCAAGTGCCGCGCGGCCCTCGTCCACGGCGATTCGACGGCGCGATACAGCCACTTTCCTGCCTCCAGCCCTAGTCCAGCAGAGCCGCGACGGCCCGCCCGAGCCGGATTTTGCCTACCGGGCGTCCCCCGCCCAGGACGGGGTCCACCACCTTGTCCAGGACGCTGGACACTTCAGGGATTTCGACGGCACCGGAGGCCGCGAGGAGCGTCAGCCCCACCAGGGTGGTGGCACGGATGTTGCCGTCGAGCATCTTGATGGCAACCGAGACGCCCTGGCGGGTGGCCATGACCAGCACCCCCTCGGCGCCGATCTTGGCGAGGATGCCGAGTTCGTCCATCACGATCGTGTTGGCCTGCCCGCGCCCCTGGACGGCCCACGGGTAGTCCAGCATGGACGTGGCAATCGTGGCGGCCCGTGCGTTCGAGTTCTTGTCGCCCGGAGCCTTGGCCAGCTTCGAGTAGGCCCGGGCCAGGCCGATCAGGGAGACGGCGGCAACCGGTGCGCCGCAGCCGTCGATGCCCAGGTGGGTGATGTGTTCGCCGCAGTACTCCTCGATCACGGAGCGGATGCGCTGCTGCAGCGGGTGGTTGGGTTCGAGGTAGCTGTTCTTGTCCCAGCCGTTCTCCGTGCACGCCCAAAGGAACGCAGCGTGCTTGCCCGAGCAGTTGAACGCAAGCCTGGACTTGCCGCGCTCGGTCTGGACGAGCCAGTTCCGGGCGGTCTCATCCTGGGGCCAGTCGGCCGGGCACTGCAGTTGGTCTTCCTTGGCCCCGGCCGCCTTGAGCATGCCCTCGACCACATCCATGTGGTCCAGGGACCCGACGTGGCTGCCGCACGCGATGGCCACCTGGGCACCCCGCAGGGGCACTCCGGACTGCATCGATGCGAGGGCCTGCAACGGTTTGAGCGTGGACCGGGCAAAAATGGGCGCGTTAATATCGCCGAGCTCGATCACTACAGTTCCATCCGCGGCAAGCACAACAGCCGAGCCGATGTGGCGGGACTCCACGAAGCCGCTGCGTTCGATGACTGCCAGTTCGACGGCGGAGTCGACTGTGAAGGTTGCATGCGGGTTCAAAGCCATGCAGCAAGTCTATGGTGCCCTGTGCTGATACCCCGGTTATTCCACGGTCACCATGACTGACTGCCAGCCGGAGGCGCCGTCCGGGACCGGATCCGCCCGCTTGTCCGTCTGGACCTCGCCGGTGCCGTCCGTGGCGCGGACCTTGATGTAGTGCGGGCCCGGCGTGGCGTCCCATTCGAAGGACCACTGCCGCCAGGTGATGAGGGAGGCCTCGTCGGAGAGCACTGCCTCGGTCCAGGGGCCGCTGTCGATCTGCACCTCGACCTTCGTGATCCCGCGGGTCTGGGCCCACGCGGTACCGCCGAGTGCGACCTTTCCGGCGGGGACCTTGGCGAAGGACTTGGGCACCTCGACGCGCGCCATGGTCTTGATCGGGCCGCGTTCGGACCAGCCGCGCTGGGTCCAGTACGCCTTGCTGTCGGCGAACCGGGTCACCTCGAGGTCCACCACCCACTTCGTGGCGGAGACGAAGCCGTACAGCCCGGGAACCACCATCCGTACCGGGTAGCCGTGTTCGAGCGGGAGGGCCTCGCCGTTCATGCCGATCGCCAGCATGGCGTCGCGGTCGTCCTGGAGGACTTCCAGGGGCGTGGAGGCGCTGAAACCGTCAATCGAGGTGGAGAGCACCATGTCCGCGCCCTGCTTGGGGCGGGCCAGCTTCAGGGCGTCTCGGATGGGCATGCCCAGCCATTTGGCGTTGCCGGCCAGGTTGCCGCCGACCGGGTTGGACACGCAGGTCAGCGACACATGGGATTCGATCAGCTGGGCGTCGAGCAGATCCTGGAACGTGAGCCGGACCTCCTGTTCCACAAGGCCGTGGATGCGCAGTTCCCAGTCCTGGGCGTTGATCTCCGGCACACTGAGGGCCGTGTCGATCCGGTAGAAGTCCTTGTTCGGGGTCAGCCACGGCGTGACGCCAGCCACCTTGGACTGGACACCGGCCGGGACGGCGGCGGCGGCCTTGGCCGGTGCGGGCAGCTTCAGCGATTCGCGGGCCGCGGCCACGTTGCTGCGGGCCGCGCTCAGCAGGCGCCCGCCGGTGGCAGCAACGGCCGAGGCGGCCGCGGTGATGCCGGCGGCGGCGAAGAATGCGCGCCGCGTGGTCGCCGGGCGCTCGGGTTCCTTCGCGGCGACGTCGGCCGCACGGTCCGGCCATGCCTGCATCCGCCACAGCCTGGTGATCAGGAGACGAAGCACCACCAGACCCGCCACGGTGCCGATCAGGGAGGGAATCGCGTCGACCGGTTTGACGCTTGCCCGGGTCACCACACTGCCGACGATCACGGCGCCCATCAGCACCACACCGGCCACACCCAGGGCCCACTTCCGGTACGCCACGATGCCGAGTACGCACGCGAGGAGCAGGATCGTGACCGCCATCCCGACGAACAGCGCGGCCTTGTCGTTGGTGCCGAACGTGGCAATGGCAAAGTCCTTCATCCACGGCGGCGTGAAGTCGATGAACGTGGAGCCCAGCGCAATGAGGGGCGTGGCCCGCGCGGTGAAGAACGCGCCGATCAGTTCCGCGACGGACAGGACGACGGCCGCGGCGGCCACACCGGCCACCGCGGCTAGGGCTGTGGCGCCGCGGGACCGCTTGTTGGGCTTCATGCTGGGCTTGTTCATACAGGCCATTCGTAGCCGCGCGGCGGGCGGATTGTCTGGCGAGTGGACATACTCCTGGGCCCCAGGGGGACATGCCCAGTGCTGGTTTCCAGGCCTGGACATGGTGGCATTGTGTCCATTGGCCGAGGCCTGGACTGGGCATGTCCCGCGGATTGTCCGGCGCCCCGGGCTTGCCCCGCTGCGGACTCAGAGCCACTCTCATGCCTGGTGCTTGGGTATGTTCCGCGGCCCAGGGGGCATGTCCAGTGCTGGTTTCCAGGCATGGACATGGTGGCATTGTGTCCATTGGCCGGGGCCTGGACTGGGCATGTCCCGCGGATTGGCCGGCGCCCGGGCGTGCCGCGCCGCGAAGATTGAGCATGTCCAGCGGCCGACACAGCTTAGGAGCCTGCGGGGTGCACCACGTACCCTTGGAGACTGTGAAGGTACTTGTCATCGGCCCCGGCGGCCGCGAACACGCCATTGTCCGATCCTTGCTTGCCGACCCCAACGTTTCCGAGGTCCACGCGGCCCCGGGCAACGCCGGCATCAGCGCGCTGGTCCCCACATATGCGATCGACGCGAACAATCCCGACGCCGTCGCCGCGCTGGCCGTCAGGCTCACCGTGGATTTGGTGGTGGTCGGCCCGGAGGCGCCCCTCGCCGCCGGTGTGTCCGACGCCGTCCGCGCCGCCGGCATCCCCGTCTTCGGCCCCAGCAAGGCCGCGGCCCAGCTCGAGGCGTCCAAGGCCTTCGCCAAGGAAGTCATGGCCGAGGCCGGCGTGCCCACGGCCATGGCCCGGGTGGCCGGCACCGCCGAGGAAGCCGCCGACGCGCTCGACACGTTCGGCGCCCCCTACGTCGTCAAGGACGACGGGCTCGCCGCCGGCAAGGGCGTCGTCGTCACCAACAACCGCGTCGAGGCTCTCGCGCACGCCCAGAGCTGCTTCGACGCCGGCGGCACCGTGGTGATCGAGGAGTTCCTCGACGGGCCCGAGGTCTCCGTCTTCGTCCTCTGCGACGGCACCAACACCGTGGCCCTGTCTCCGGCGCAGGACTTCAAGCGCATCTTCGATAACGACGAAGGCCCCAACACCGGCGGCATGGGCGCCTACACGCCCCTGGAATGGGCCCCCGAAGGCCTCGTCCAGGAAGTGATCGACCGCGTCGCCCAGCCCACGATCAACCAGATGGCCCACCGTGGCACGCCGTTCGTCGGCGTCCTCTTCGTCGGCCTCGCCCTGACCTCGCGCGGCACGCGGGTCATCGAATTCAACGTCCGGTTCGGCGACCCCGAAACCCAGGCCGTCCTCGCCCGGCTCAAGACGCCCCTCGGCGGGCTGCTGATGGCCGCTGCCAAGGGCGAACTGGACAAGGTCCAGCCGCTGCGCTGGTCCAAGGACACGGCGGTCGCCGTCGTCGTGGCCGCCGAAAACTACCCGGACACCCCGCGGACGGGCGACCGCATCAGGGGCCTGAAAAAGGTCGACGCCCTGGACGGCGTCCACGTGATCCATGCCGGTACCAAGCTCGACGGCGAAGGCAAGGTCGTGTCCGCCGGCGGCCGCGTCCTGGCCGTCGTGGCGCTGGGTACGGACCTCGTGGAGGCCCGGGAACGGGCGTACGACGGCGTCGAACTCGTCCAGCTGGACGGCAGCCAGTTCCGCACCGACATCGGCGGCAAGGCCGCCCGCGGTCAAATCCGCGTCGCGGCACCGGGAACTCCGGCGGCGTCGAAAGCGAAGGCGTGAACGTGACAGAACCCGCAACCCCGACGCCCGGCACCCAGCCCGAGACCCAGCCCAAGGGCGGACTGGACACCGCCACGCTGGACCTGCCCGGCTGGCAGCACGTCTACTCCGGGAAAGTCCGCGACCTCTACGTCCCCGCGGACCCGGCCTTCACCGAACGTTTCGGCCAGGACTGCGTCCTGGTGGTGGCCAGCGACCGCATCAGCGCCTATGACCACGTCCTGGCCAGCGAGATCCCGGACAAGGGCCGCATCCTGACCCAGCTGAGCCTGTGGTGGTTCGAACAGCTCGGCGTCGCCCACCACGTCCTCGCGTCCACGGTCGACGGCGGTGTTCCCGCCGCCGTCGAGGGCCGGGCGATGATCTGCAAGAAACTGGACATGTTCCCGGTCGAATGCATCGCGCGCGGCTACCTCACCGGCTCCGGGCTCCTGGAGTACCGCGAGTCGGGCACCGTGTGCGCCATCCCGCTGCCCGCCGGCCTTGTGGACGGATCGCGGCTGCAGGAAGCCATCTTCACACCCTCGGCGAAGGCCGAGGTGGGCGAGCACGACGAGAACATCACCTACGACGCCGTCGTGGGCCTGGTCGGTGCGGACGTGGCGGCGAATTTGAGCCGGCTGACCCTGGAGATCTACACCAAGGCCGAGGAAATCGCGCGCGGCCGCGGCATCATCCTGGCTGACACCAAGGTGGAATTCGGCCTCGACGCCGCCACCGGCGTCATCACCCTGGGCGATGAGGTGCTGACCCCGGATTCCTCACGCTTCTGGGATGCGRCCACGTACCAGCCCGGGCAGGCCCAGCCGTCCTACGACAAGCAGTATGTGCGCGACTGGCTGACCTCGGCCGAATCGGGCTGGGACAAGGCCTCCGACACGCCCCCGCCCGTCCTTCCGGCCGACGTCGTGGCGCGCACGCGCAGCCGCTATGTGGAGGCCTACGAGAAGCTCACCGGCCGGACGTTCGCCTAGCCCGTCCGGGCCGGGGCTACGCTTCCGCGGAAGCGGCCTCGGCCCGCCGCTGGGCCAGCTTGATCTCGAGCACGGCGTCCAGGGCCTGCTGGACCCGGTCCGAGGCGCCTGCCGCGCTGAACTCCTTCTGGGCTTCCTCGAGGTACACCAGGGCCTCCGCGGATTCCCCGGCGGCCTTGAGGGCCTTGCCCAGCAGCAGGGAGACCTCGCCTGCGGTGTGCCGGGCCAGCGCCTCCCGCTCGGCGGGGATCTCGCGCAGCTTCTGGACGGCGGCCACGATGTCGCCGGTGAGGTAGAGCCAGCGGGCGCGGATGAAGGCGACTTCGAGCTGGTCCGTCTTGTTGCCGCCGACAATCGAGAGGGCCAGTTCGGCGCGCTCGATCGATGACAGCGTCTCGGGTTCGACGATTCCCGAGGAGAGGCGGACGGCGGCGGAGGCCTTGTTGAACCGGGCCCACAGGTCGATGTCATTGGCCGGGGACAGCAGCCGGCCGGCCCGCTCGTGGTATTTGATCCCCTCGGGGTAGTCGTGGCGCATGAAGGCCACGTTGCCGATCACCCAGGCCACTTCGCCGGCGAGCTGGGACATTGAGTGGTCGTCCATCTGGTCGTTCATGGCCTGGCAGTACTCCCAGGCCTCATCGAGCCGGCCGCTCTCGGCCAGGGCGCCGATGAGGGCGCGGAGGGCGCCGATGATCATGGTGGAGCCCTTGGGCAGCTGGGCGCAGAGCCGCACCGCTTCCTGCGCATGCTCGACGGCGGCGGTCAGCTGCCCCTGCCCCTGCGAGGCTGCGGCGAGCATCTGTTGGGCCCGGACGCCGAGCCCGGCCGACTCCGCGGCCATCGGGTGCTCCAGCAGATTCTGGACCACGTCCTTGCACTCCTGCCAGAGGCCCTGCTTGATCAGGCACTCGGCCTGCATATAGGTCATGTTCCACCACGCGCTGGTGTTCTTGGCCTCCAGGGCGATCTTGGCGGCGGCGGCGGCGTGGGTGGCGGCCACGGGGTAGTCCCGGAGGTCCCAGGCCTGCCGGGCATACAGTCCCGCGAGCACGTATTCGGCGTCGCTGACGGAAACCGGCTGGCTCCAGGCCTCGAGCGCCTTGGGCGCCAGTTCGAGCCGGCGGGCAAGCTCTTCGATGACATCGGCAGTCGGCTCGCGGCGTCCGGTTTCCAGCAGAGAGATGTAGCTGGGGGAGTACAGGTCACGGCCCAGCTCCGCCTGCGTCAGGCCCCGTTCGAGCCGTTCCGCGCGGAGCTTCTCCCCAAATCCGTTCCCCACGGATACCTCCTAATTCCGGACATTCTTTGTACTAAATGCTTGACAGTCTCTGTGGAAACCATTTTACAATGTGTGTCAACAAGGGTAGTGCTGACTTGGTTAAGGACCCCAACCCATATTGAGGAAACCTATGTTGAAGAAGATTGCAGCCGGCGCCGTCTTGGCGGGCGCACTGGCATTCTCCGCCGCGGCCCCGGCCGTGCTGTCCGCTGCTTCACTTACCGATGTCTCAGACGTTGCCGCCGTCGGCAACTGGCCCGACCCCATGCGCGCCGCCCAGGCGGTGGGCAACTGGCCCGACCCCATGACCCACTCGCTGAACGTCGGCAACTGGCCCGATCCGATGTAACAGCCCCGATCTAACGGTGCAGCCCCGGGAGATTTCTCCCGGGGCTGTGTCGTGTCCGGGCAGCGTCCGCGCCGGGGGGACCGCCCGTGCGGGAGGCAACAAATAGTGCGGAAACGCAAAAGAGGACCCTCCGCGTGGGGGGCCCTCTTTTGTCTGTGGTCGGGATGACAGGATTTGAACCTGCGACCTCGTCGTCCCGAACGACGCGCGCTACCAAGCTGCGCCACATCCCGATCCGTTGCTTCAAAAGCAACTTCACAAGAGTATCCGATCAAGGCCCCGGATGTGAAATCGGGCCTGAGGACGACGCCGACGGGACGAAGTGGCCTGGCCGCCGTGCCGTCCCGGGCGGGCCCCGGGACGGCAGGAGCTGTTCAGACCAGCGAGTCTTTCCAGGCGCCGTGGAGCCGGGCGAAAGCGCCGCCGTCGCCGATCAGCTGCGCCGGGGTGCCGTCTTCGACGACGCGTCCGTCATGCACCACCAGGACCCGGTCCGCCGTCTCCACGGTGGAGAGCCGGTGGGCAATGATCAGCGCTGTCCGCCCGGAGCCGGCGGCAGCGTCCGGGCCGGAGTCCGCGTCTGCGGCGGGCTGGCCGCCGGTCTCAGACGGTCCGGCCTCCCGTGTCCCGCGCAGAAGCCCCGCGAGCCCCTGCTGGACCATGCGCTCCGACGGGATGTCCAGCGAGGACGTTGCCTCGTCCAGGATCAGGACGGCCGGGCGGGCCAAAAAAGCCCGGGCGAAGCTGATCAGCTGGCGCTGTCCGGCGGAGACGCGGCCGCCGCGCTTGTTGACGTCGGTGTCGTAGCCGTCCGGAAGGTCCATGATGAAGGCGTGCGCCCCCACTGCCCGGGCCGCGTCCTCGATCTCCTCGCGCGAGGCTTCGGGCCGGCCCAGGGCGATGTTGTCCGCCACGGACCCGCTGAACAGGAAGGCCTCCTGGGTGACCATGACGACGTGCCGGCGCAGGTCCTCGGTGGTGAGCTGGCGCAAGTCCACGCCGTCGAGGGTCACGGACCCGGCGGAGACGTCGTAGAAGCGGGCAATCAGCTTCGCGAGGGTGGACTTGCCGGCGCCTGTCTGCCCGACCAGCGCGACCGTCTGGCCAGCGGGGATGTGCAGGTCCAGCCGGGGGATGACGACCGGGCCGTCGCCGTAACGGAATTCGACGCCGTCGAAGTCGATACTGCCCCGCGCATGGTCCAGGGCAACGGGTGTCTTCGGCGGCCGCACGGTGGGGACCTCCTCGAGCAGGCCCGAGACCTTTTCCAGGGCCGCCTGGGCGCTCTGGAACGAGTTATAGAACATCGCCATCTGGTCCACCGGCTGGAAGAAACGCTTGGTGGACAGGATCAGGGCCAGGAGCACACCGACCTCGAGGTCGCCGCTGAGGACCCGGAAGCCGCCCGTGAGCAGCACGAGGGCCACGCAGACGTTCCCGATCAGCACCAGCCCGGGCTGGAAGATGCCGTTGAGGTTGATGGAGCGGACGGTCGCGCGCCGGTAGTCCTCCGACAGTTCGGCGTAGCGCGCGGCATTCTCGCGTTCCTTCCGGAACGCCTTCACAGCCCGGATGCCCGTCATGGTCTCCACGAAGTGCACGATCAGCCGGGCGGAGACCACCCGGGATTCGCGGAAGGCGATCTGTGAGTGCTTCTGGTACCAGCGGGCCAGGAAATACATCGGCACACCGGCGGCCAGCACCAGCACCCCGCTGCGCCAGTCCAGGGCGAACACCGTCACGGCCGTAAACGCCATGAACAGCATCCCCGAGGCCAGCGAGCTCACGCCGGAATCCAGGAGTTCGCGCAGGGCCTCCAGGTCCGAGGTCTGCCGGGCGATGATGCGGCCGGAGGTGTATTTCTCGTGGAATTCCAGGCTCAGCCGCTGGGTGTGGCGGAAGACCCGGACGCGGAGGTCCAGCAGCATCGCCTGGCTGAGCCGCGCCGTCGAGGTCACGTACAGGGCCGTCAGGCCGGCCGCCACGACGGCCGCGGCGAGGTAGGCGACGCCGGCGAAGACCAGGGGAAGGTTGTCGCCGGCGCGCACGGCCGGCAGGGCGTGGTCGATCCCGAAGGCTATCAGCGCCGGCCCGGCCACGCGGGCGGCCTGGGACAGGACGACGGCGCCGATGGTCAGCCAGAAACGGGCCCGGACGGGGCGGATCAGGGAGCCCAGAAGGGTCAGGGAGCGCCGCCGGACGGCCTTGCTCTCGTTCCGGCTGAGGTGCGCGTTGTCCTCATTGGCGGTACCGAACGTTGCGCTGCTCATCGGGAAATCTCCTCGGACTGGTCTTCGAGGGCGGACAATTCTGAATCCAGGTCCCGCGGTTCCGCGTCCAGGCTGGCGATCACGTAGCGGTAGTGGCTGTTTTTGGCGAGCAGTTCCGTGTGGGTTCCGACGGCGGCGATCCGGCCGTCCTCGAGCAGGGCCACCCGGTCGGCCAGCGCCACGGTGGAGGGCCGGTGGGCCACGATCAGCGTGGTGGTGTCCGCGAGGACCTGGCGCAGCCTTGCCTCGACGAGCACCTCGGTGTTCACATCCAGTGCCGAGAGCGGGTCGTCCAGGACCAGCACGGCAGGTTTCGCGGCAATGGCGCGGGCCAGGGCAATGCGCTGGCGCTGGCCGCCGGAGAGGCTGAGGCCCTCCTCGCCGATCAGGGTGTCCACCCCGTGCGGCAGCGAATAGGCGAAGTGGGCCTGGGCGACGTCGAGGGCTTCCTCCAGGGCCGCGTCGCGGCCTTCCGCCGACCCGGCGTCGGGCGCGCCGAGCAGGACGTTGTCCCGGACGGAGCTGGAGAACAAGGTGGTGTCTTCGAACGCGACCGCCACCGCGGTGCGCAGGTCCTCCACGCCGAACTCCCGCAGGTCCACGCCGTCGATGGTGATGGAGCCGCCGGTGACGTCGTAGAGGCGGGGGACCAGCTGGAGCAGGGCGCTCTTGCCGCTGCCGGTGATGCCCACGAGGGCCATGGTTTCGCCGGGCCGGATGTCCAGGGTGATGTTCTTGAGGATCGGCTTGTCCGGGGCGTCCTCGAACGCGAACGAGGCGTTGCGGAAGCTGAGGGCACCCTTGAGCCCGGCCGGCCGGCGGGGCTGGTCCGGGCTGGTGATCGTGTTTTGCGCGTCCATGACTTCGAAGTGCCGGTCCACCGCGGACTTCGCGGTGAGGGCCATCGCCAGCAGCATGCCGCAGAACTCGACCGGTGCGGCGACCACTGCGGCGGTGGCGAAGAAGGCCACGAGGGACCCGATGGAGAGCTGGTCCGTGGAGGCCAGCAGGATGCCGACGACGAGGCCGGCGCCGAGGGCGAGTTCGGGCAGGAGGGTCACCACCAGGCTGAAGGTTGCCAGGTGTTTGGCCTTGGCGATCTCCGTCTGCCGGAGTTCCTCGGCCTGTTCGTTGAAGTTCTCCAGCGCTTCGCGGCTGCGGCCGAACGCCTTCAGGACCCGGATGCCGTGGACGGATTCCTCGACCGTCGTGGCGAGGTCCCCGGCCTGGTCCTGGCTGCGGCGCGCCACCTTGCTGAACCGGGTGCGGAAGCGGAACCCGTAGATCATGATCGGCACGGCGGCGGCCAGGAAGATCAGGGCCAGCTGCCAGCTCATGGAGAACATCACCGCGACGCCGATCACCACGGTAAGCGTGGTGACCACCAGCATGATGGCGCCGAAGGCCATCCAGCGGCGCAGGAAGTTCAGGTCCGTCATGGCCCGGGAGAGCAGCTGCCCGGAGCCCCAGCGGTCATGGAAAGAGACCGTGAGGTCCTGAAGGTGCCCGTAGAGGGAGACCCGCATCCGGGTCTCGACGGTGGTGGCCGGATTGATGACGAACTGCCGGCGCAGGGCCACGAGGCCGGCCTCGGCGATGCCCAGGACGAGGATGAGGAGCGAGGCGCCCCAGACGGCGTCCGGGCTGCCGCCCGGCTGCAGGGACTCGTTGACCAGCACGCGCAGCACCTGCGGGATGGCCAGCGCCATGACACTGGCCAGCAGTGCGCAGAGCAGGCCCATGACCAGCCGGGGCAGGATGGGCCTGACGTGCGGGTAGAGACGGCTGATGGAGGTAAAGAATGAACTCTGCTTGGCCATGCCTGCTTCTTAAGACGCCCGTGCATAGATAGCACCGTTGAATGTAGTTTCCTGTAGCAACTACCCTAGGCCATCAAGTGACCGGATTCACACGTTGTTCAGCGCTCCCAGCATCTCGCCCAGTCATTACGATCCGCAATGGGGTCCGGGCGGCGCGCTGACCGCGGGACATGTCCAGTCTTAGGTGCAGCCCCCGTGGGACATGTCCAGTCTTGGGTGCAGCGGGTGGGCATTGTGGGTCCATGCCCAACGCTCGCGGTCTGGGGAGGGCATGTCCCGCGGGCGGCGGCGCGGGCGGAGGGCATGTCCACCCGTGAGGCCGGAGGGCCGGCAGGCCTAGATGCGGCAGGCTTAGGCGCGAGGGGAGGGCATGTCCCGCGGGCGGCGGCGCGGGGCGGGGTGCATGTCCACCCGTGAGGCCGGAAGGCGGGCAGGCTTAGGCGCGGGAGGTCAGCGTGAGCAGGACGGCTTCGGGCCGGCAGGCTATGCGGACCGGGGCGAAGCGGGAGGTGCCGATGCCCCCCGAGACGTTCACCGGCGTCGTACTGCCGTTGCTTTCCCAGGTGTGCAGTCCCCGGGCCCGCCAGGTGGGAAGGTCGCAGTTGGTGACCAGTGCCCCGTATCCCGGGACGCAGATCTGTCCACCGTGGGTATGGCCGGCCAGGAGGAGGTCGGCGCCAGCCTCGGTGAAGTGGTCGAGGACCCGCTGGTAGGGAGCGTGCGCCACGGCGATGCGCAGGTGCGGGTCGGCGTCCCGGCCCTTGGTGCCGCGCGGCCAGCCCGCATACCGTTCCAGGCGCAGGTGGGGATCGTCGACGCCGGAAAAATCGAAGCGGATGCCCTTCAGCACGACGGACTGGCAGCGGTTGGTCAGTTCCACCCAGCCTGACATGCCGAATTCGGAGCGCAGCCGGGGCCAGTCGAGCTTCTCAGGGTCTTTGCGCTGGGCCGAGGGGCCGCGCAAATATGAGGCGGGGTTCTTGACTCGCGGGCCGAAGTAGTCGTTCGAGCCGGGGACAAACACTCCGGGGAACTCCAACAGGGGACGCAGGGCCGCCACGAGGGGGTCAACGCCCTTGGCATGGCTGAGGTTGTCGCCCGTATTCACCACGAGGTCCGGCCTCAACTCCGCCAGGGACGACAGCCACCGCGCCTTCCGGTGCTGGCCCGGCACGAAGTGGATGTCGGAGAGATGCAGGACCCGGAACGGGCCGAAACCCGCAGGCAGTATGGGGAGGGTTTCCTCCCTGAGCACGAACTGGTTCTTCTCCCACAGCCCGTAGCCTGCAGCGGCCGCCCCGGCCGCCGTCCCGATCGCAGCGGTCACGGCAAAGCCGCGTCCGATGCTTCGGACGCGGCTTGCCAGATCATTCCCCCGGGTCATCGGCTACTTCCTGCTGGACTTTGTCGGTGACGGCTTCGGGTCGGCGGACGGTTCCGTGGCCGGCTCGGTGCTTTGCTCCGTCGGGGTGGACGTCCGCGGCGGCGCTTCCGGGGCCGGCGCGTTCAGCAGGTTCGACGGCGGGGCCGGGAACGGATCGGTGCCGTAGGCCGGCGCGACCTGGGCCATGTAGTTCGAGAACTGCGGTCCGGCGATCATGTAACCGTCGATCCCCTTGTAGAACTTGCCGTTGATCGTGACGTTCTGGCCGGCGCGCTGCTGGTTGCCCAGGGGATCGCCAAACCACGTGGCCGTCGCCAGGCCCTTGGTGTAGCCCGCCACCCACGTGGAGCTGTTGGTGTCGTTGGTTCCGGTCTTCGCGGCGATGGGGAAGGTGGTCCGGGTCGAAATCCGGGGCTGGATCAGCGAGCCCGAGCCGCGGTTGAGCACTTCCTGCATGGCGTACGCGACGCCGTGGGCCACCTCGGGCTTGATCGCGTCCCTGCAGTTCGGTGTTTGGGCCGGCAGCTGGGCACCGGTTGCGTCCGTCACCGAATCAATGGCGATCGGCTCGCAGTACTTGCCGTCGTTGGCGAAGGTGGCGAACGCGCTGGCCATGGTCAGCGGCGCCGTCTGGGTGGACCCGATGAGGTTGCCGAGAGTGGTCATTGGCACTTGGGGGTTGGGGTTGTCCGCGCTCGGCAGGCCGCCGTGGATGCCGACGGCATCGACGATCTTCTGGATACCGCAGAGGTCCACCTGGGCCGCAGTGGCGAAAGTGATCGTGTTGATGGAGTTGGCCAGGCCGTCAACGACCGACATGTACTTGTAGTAGCCCTCCTCCGCGTTCTGCAGGTCATGGGTGCCGTTCGTCGCGTCATACCAGCCGACGGTCGGTGCCGGGCAGGTGTTCCGCCACGGGAAGTTCTGGGTATACCGGCGCACGGCGCCGTTGAGCTGCGTGCTCATCGACTTGCCCTCATTGAGCCACTCCGCAAACGTGAAGGGCTTCATGGTGGAGCCGGGCTGGAAGCCGCCGAGGCCATTGAGGTCGTTGCCCTTGGCGTCCTGGCTGTCCACGTTGAAGTTCTGGGTCTGGTCGAACTTGCCCTCGGCCGGGAACCAGACGGTGTTCTGGGCCATGGAGATGATCTTGCCGGAGCCCGGCTGCACGGACACTAGCGAGGCGCCCCACTTGTCAGGGTTCGCGCCGGCTGAAGCGTCAACCTGACCCTGGGCCACGGCCTGGGCGTTCGGGTCCAGCGTGGTCTTGATGGTCAGGCCGCCGCGGAAGATCTTGCGCTCACGCTCGGCGGCGTCGGCACCGTAGGCCGGGTTGTTCAGGAGCAGGTGGAGCACATAGTCGCAGAAATACGGCGCCGTCTGCGAATAGGCACAGCCCTGGCGGGGCTGGGTGACCTTGGTTTCCACCGGCGTTGCGACCGCTGCGTCGTAGTCGGCCTGCTTGATCTTGCCCTGGGTCAGCATTGCGCTGAGCACGAGGTCGCGACGGACCTTGGCGTTCTCCGGATTAGTGATCGGGTCGTAGTACGAGGGGCTGTTCACGACGCCTGCCAGCAGTGCCGCCTGCGCAAGGGTCAGGTCCTTGGCCGTGGTGCTGAAGAAGAACTTGGATGCGGCTTCGATGCCATAGGCGTCCCGGTTGAAGAACACGATGTTCAGGTAGCCCTCGAGGATCTGCTCCTTCGTGAACTTCTTCTCCAGCGCGATGGCCAGCTTCATTTCACGGAGCTTGTCCCCGACCCCCTTGTTGACGCCGTTGAGGAGGACCTCGTCGCCCTTGCCTTCGGCCTCCAGCGAGGAGTTGATGACGTTGTTCACGTACTGCTGGGTAATGGTGGACGCGCCCTGCTTGTTGCCGCGGGCGGTGCTCACCAGGGCGCGCAGGATGCCGGTGGTGTCCACGCCGCCGTGCTCGTAGAAGCGGCTGTCCTCGATGGCGATGATCGCGTCCTTGATGTGCGGGGACATCTGGTCCAGCGACACACGGGTGCGGTTTTCCGCGTAGAGGTTGGCGATCACGCTGCCGTCGGAGGCCAGGATCGTGGTCGACTGGCTCGGCGGATCGACCTTCAACTCTGCGGGAAGGGTGTCAAAGAACTGGATCGAACCGCTCGCCGCGCTGCCCGAAACGGCCGCCGCGGGGACCAGGAGACCCGCCACCAGGACGCCACAAATGGCGCTCACGCCCAGGAAAAGAAAGATCTTTCCGAGGGTGGTGGCCGTGTCAAATAAAGGGTTCTTGCCAGTCGCCATGTTTTCCACTTTACCGGCAACGACTAGGCTTTATGTCATGACCAAATGGGAGTACGCCACGATTCCGCTCATTATCCATGCCACGAAGCAGATCCTGGACCAGTGGGGCGAGGACGGCTGGGAGCTCGTCCAGGTTGTTCCGGGCCCTGACGGAAACGGCCTGGTTGCCTACCTGAAGCGGGAGAAGCAGTAGCCATGAACACCCCCTCAGAAGCCTTTCCGGCCACGCCGGCGGGCGCGGAAAACGTCTCCAAGGACAGCGCCTCCGCAGCGGGCCACGCCGGCCGAACGGGCGCGTCGTCCGCCGTCGAACAGCGCCTGGCCGAGCTGGGCCTGACGCTCCCTGACGTCGCGGCCCCGGTCGCGGCGTATGTTCCGGCCGTCATTTCCGGCAACCACGTCTACACCTCCGGGCAGCTGCCGTTCATCAACGGCAAGCTCGAAGCCACCGGCAAGGTCTCCGCCGGCTCAGCCGGCGCCGCCGACGAGTCCACGGTTTCCCCGGAAGACGCGAAGGCCTACGCTGCCGTCTGCGCCGTCAACGCCCTGGCTGCCGTCAAGAGCGTGATCGGCGACCTCGACCGCATCACGCGGATCGTCAAGGTTGTCGGTTTTGTTTCCTCCGACCCTTCCTTTACCGGCCAGCCCGGCGTTATCAACGGCGCCTCGGAGCTGCTGGGCCAGGTCCTCGGCGACGCCGGCCAGCACGCGCGTTCCGCCGTCGGGGTATCCGTCCTGCCGCTCGACTCGCCCGTCGAAGTCGAACTGATCGCCGAATTCGCCTAGAAGGCCGGTCACTTCGTTGCCTCAGTTAGCACGTCGCCTTTTCGTTCTGCCCCCCGATCTCGAGGGAGCAGCCCGCAGCTGGATTGAACACGGTGAGCGGACGCCCCGCGCGCCCCGCCTGGCGTCCTCGGTGATCCTCCTGCGGGACTCGCCCACCGGCCTGGAAACCTGGCTCGGTTACCGGACCGGGTCCTCCCCGCTCGGTGTCCTCGCCTTCCCCGGCGGATCGCTGGAAGCGTCCGACGACGACGCCGTCGGCTGGCTTGGCCCCTCGCCGCAGCACTGGGCCGAGCACATGGGGACGTCCGACGTCGGGCTGGCGCGCCGCCACGTGGTCGGCGCCATCCGGGAACTGTTTGAGGAGACCGGCATCCTGCTGGCCGGCCCCGACCTGTCCACCACGGTGGAACTGACCTCCAGTGCCGACTGGATGCGCGCCCGCGAAGCCGTGGCGGAGCAGGAGAAGTCCTTCACCGACCTGCTCGCCAAGCGCGGACTCTCGCTGCGCACCGACCTGCTCAAGCCCCTGGTGAACTGGCTCAGCCCCGATTTTGCGCACCGCCGGTTCAACACCCGTTACTTCGCGGCCACCGTGCCCGTGAACCAGCAGCCCTCGCTGCTGGCCAGCAAGGGCGTCTGGGGCCGCTGGGTGTGCGTCCGGAAAGTCGTGGGCGAGCGGGACAGCACCGTGCTTGGCGATGAGGTGGACCAGGAGAACACCGTGGGCCGCACCCTGGGCGAACTCCTGGTGCCCGGCTCGGAGATCATGCTCGAGAAGATGGCCAAGGCCAACGGCTGCATCGCCTACCTCAGCTACAAGCGCAAGGCCCACGTCTACCAGCCGAAGCTCGTCGAGGAAGAGGGCCGGCTCATGCTCGAAGTCGAAGCCGCCAAGACGATTGCCGGCGAACCCCAGCGGGAACGCTAGGTCCCTCCGCACCACTGGACATGCCTTTCCCTGGCCCGGTCCAGTGGACATGTCCCTTCTTGCCGTGTGCCGGCCCGGGACATGCCCTTCCCTGGCCCGGTCCAGTGGACATAGTGGCATTATGTCCAGCCCTCGCCACCGGAGCTGGACATGTCCCGCGGACAAGCAGGCGGACGAAGCCCCGGGGAAAACGACAGAAGGCCGGTCCCGTTCCCGGGGCCGGCCTTCGTGGTTGCTGCTGCGGATTCCTAGCGGGAACGCTGGCGCAGGCGCTGCATGTCAAGAATGACGACGGCGCGCGCTTCCAGGCGCAGCCAGCCGCGCTGCACGAATTCAGCGAGGGCCTTGTTGACCGTTTCGCGGGAGGCGCCGACCAGCTGGGCGAGCTCTTCCTGCGTCAGTTCGTGGGCGACCAGGACGCCGTCGGTCGCCGGGCGGCCGAAGCGGTCGGCCAGATCCAGCAGCGCCTTGGCCACACGGCCCGGCACGTCGGAGAAGACGAGGTCGGAGAGGGAGTCGTTGGTGCGGCGCAGGCGGCGGGCCAGGGCCTGCAGCAGCTGGGCCGAAACCTCGGGGCGGGTGCGCAGCAGCGCGTTGAGGCTCTCGTTCTTCAGGCCGGCCAGACGCGTCTCGGACACGGCGGTTGCCGTGGCCGTTCGCGGGCTGGGGTCGAAAAGCGCCATTTCGCCGAAAAGTTCGCCCGGGCCGAGGATGGCCAGCAGTGATTCGCGGCCGTCCGGTGACGTGCGGCCGAGCTTCACCTTGCCGGAGACGATGAAGTAGAGCTGGTCACCCTGATCGCCTTCCCGGAATACCGAGGCACCGCGTGAAAGGTCCACCTCGGTAAGTTCGTCCGTCAGCAGACGGAACGCCTCGTCGTCGAGCGTGGCGAAAAGGGGAGCGCGGCGCAATACCTCGATATCCATGAAATCTCCTGACTAACTGTGTCGGCTGGGGCGCTTCAGCCATTCTTTCAGAATTTTGGAGCTTCTGTGACGTAGTTGGCACCGAAACGCCCGAAGGGGCCGAAAGCGCACGACTCGGGAAGTCCGCGCAGATCACTGCGCAGGCTAACGCCCGGTCGGCAAACGTTCAGCTTACACCGGTACAATCGTCGCTGAACTGTCTGTGAGGAGCCCCGGTGTTTGGCTTGACCATTTTGGACCTGGCGTTGGTGGTGGCGCTCTTGTCCTACCTGATCCACGGTCTTCGCAACGGCTTCCTTGTGACGCTCGGAGGCATCGCGGGATTCGCGGCCGGCGCCGTCGCCGCCTTCGTGTCCGTTCCCATCGTCAGCGGCCTTGTGGAGGACAGCGGCTGGCGCCTGACGGCAATCGTTGCCACCGCCGTCCTGCTCATGATCGTGGGCAACGGGCTCGGCACCATGATCGGGCGGCAAATCCGCAGCGTGGTCCCGTTCAGCCCCCTCCGCGCGGCGGACCGCCTCGTCGGCGGAGGCGTAAACGTGGTGGTCTCCGCCCTCGTGATGTCGATGCTGGCATTCAGCATCGGGGCCCTGGGCGTGCCGTTCGTGTCGCAGCAGCTCGCGGAGTCCAAAGTCATCAGGTTCATCGACGGCGTGACGCCGACGCCGGTCAAGGCATCGATGGCCCAGCTTCGCTCCACCGTGATCGGCGAGGGCATCCCCACCTTGCTGGACGGCTTCGGCCAGGGCCAGCCCGTAGCCGTTCCAGACACCAGCACAGACACGCCGGCGCTGAACAAGGCTGCCGCGTCCGTACTCAAGATCGCCGGAACGGCCTACCAGTGCGGCCAGAACCAGACCGGAACCGGGTTTGTGGTCGCCCCCGGGCGGGTGGTGACGAACGCGCACGTGGTCGCCGGGGTCGACGAGCCGGTGGTGGAGACGCCCGGCGGCCGCGCGCTGCCCGGGCGCGTCGTCTACTTTGACTCCCAGCACGACCTCGCCGTTGTGGCGGTGGAAGGCCTGCGCTCGGAACCCCTCGCGCTGGCCGCTGACCTGCCGTCCGGCAGTGCCGCGGCCTTCGCCGGTTATCCGCACGGCGGGCCCTTCCAGTCCAAACCGGCCACGGTGCAGGACATCGCTACCGTGCTGGTACCCGACATCTATGGCAATAACGCCTCACCCGAGGACGTGTACCGGATCGCCGGCGACGTGCAGCCGGGCAACTCCGGCGGCCCGCTCCTGACCATGGACGGGCAGGTGGCGGGCGTGGTCTTTGCCAAGGCCACCACCGAGTCCTCGCTCGGTTTTGCGATCACCATGGCTGATCTCGGGCCCGTGGCAGCCCAGGCGCCGGGTCTGGGCAGTGCCGTCTCCTCCGGACAGTGCATCAAGAAATAGCCGGACGGCCCGCACAGGCCATAGCCATACCCAGGCTAAAGCCACTCCAGGCTCTGCCCGTGCGGGCCCGTAATGGCCGCCGGCTGGCCGTCCTGCAGCAACAGGAACCGGCCGCGGAGCCGGGCGTCATCCATTTCCGGGACCACATTGGACCCGTCCGCCTGCGCAATTACCGTGTGGCCTTCGTTCGAAAGCCAGTGGCAGCCCCGCTCGGCCGCCAGATCCCCCATGGTGCGCCGGAACTTGGAGCGGCCGCCGGCATCCAGATACCCCATCACGGCGCTGTGGAAAACCACCAGGGCTGCGTCGGCCGGGGCGCGGCCGGCGAGTGCCACGAGCTGTTCGTTGAGGTCGCCGGCCACCAGTAGCGGCGGCCGTTCCTGGGCGATGGCGATCGCCTGGCGCAGCCGTTCGAGCCGGAACTCCTGCTCCGGCCAGATGAGGGCTTCGAGCCAGGCGACGTCGTCCGGGTTGCGCACGTCCAGGGGGTTGAGATCGATCCCGGCACGCCATGCCACCCGGGGAATTTCCGCCGGCAGCGGCACCGGGCCCGAGGTGACGCAGTGCAGGACAGGAAACGTGCCCGGCGTGGCACCGGCCGGAACCAGCCGCGTCGTCCGTGCTTCCGTGGCCTCCGCCGGGTCGGCGCCCGATTCCGCCGCGTCGGCGTCCGCCGCGCCACCACCCGCCGCGCCGGCGTCCGCCCGTGCGCCGACAAACTCGTAGCCATAGCGGTCAGGGAACAAAGCCAGCCCGGCCGAGGCGCCCACCTCGATGAGGGCCAACGGGCGGCCCTCCACGGCCGAAATCTGTGCGAGTGACGGCAGCAGGGCGGCGCAGCGTCCGGCCTCGTTCGCCTGCGTGGACCGCGAGAGCACGATTTCCGAAACCTCGGTCCAGCGATCGTCCAGGAAGGTCCGGAAATCGCGGTAGGGGCTGACCTGCGCGCCGAGGAACCGTGCCGCGGCGAGGATCAGCAGCGGCTGCCGCTTGTTGTGCGGCCACTGATCGATCCGCCGGATCAGCTCGGCGTCCCCGGCGATCCCCACGGCCCACGCGGCGTAGCACGGGGAGGAACCGGGGGCCTCGAATGAGCCGAAGTGCCGGTACCACTGCGCCGTAGCCGAATCCGTAGCCGAATCCGTGGCCGAATCGGCGGCCGAGTCCCCGGACGCCGCCGCGGACTCCGTGGGGGACATGCTCAGTCCTGGTCCGCGTGCAGTCCGGCGAGGTATTCCACCGCGAAGCGGTAGCCCAGGATCCCGGCGCCGGCGATCACGGCCTTGCTGATGTCTGAAAGGTAGGAATGGTGCCGGAAGGCCTCGCGGGCGTGAACATTGGTGATGTGCACCTCGACCGTCGGCAGGGCAACAGCGGAGATGGCGTCCCGGATGGCCACGGACGTGTGCGTGTAGGCGCCGGCGTTGATCACGATTCCTACCGCCTTCCCGCGCGCGGCGTGGATGGCGTCCACCAGGGCGCCCTCGTGGTTGGACTGGAAGCACTCCACGTCCAGGCCGTGTGCCGCGCCGGCGTCTTTGGCGAGCTGTTCGACGTCGGCCAGCGTCGCCGTCCCGTATTTCTCCGGCTCGCGGGTGCCGAGCAAGTTCAAATTGGGTCCGTTGAGTACCAGAATGGTGCCGCGGCCTGCGCCGGCGGGGGTGGCTTCAGTCATGTCTGACAATGTATCGCGTAGCGTCGCCGGCTGCCGCCCCGGCGGCGGAAACGGAACGCAGATGACCGCCCGGAAGCGACCGGCCGGCTCTGGCCCGCACCGGCCCGCCTGCCTAAACTGAAAGGACCATCGTGCGGAGCTCCCGTACTGGTCAGCTCGCGCGGTAAGCCCGATCTCGGAGCACATCATGCGCAACATTCATGCAGGAAAACCAATCCGCCGGGCCGCCGTGGGCATCCTCGCCCTTGCGGCGTTCCTCGTGCCGGCGCCTCTGGCCACCGCCGCCCGAGCGGACCGGGATGACCGGACCTCGGTGATCACACTCCCCGGCGCCACCGGTGCTGAAGGCATCGCCGCAGGGGAGGGCGACACGTTTTTCGCCGGCGACCTGCTCAACGGGAACATCTTCCGGGGAGACATTGACAAAGGCAAGGCAAAACTGTTCATCACGGCGCCGGAGGGCCGGGCAGCGGTCGGCATGAAGGTCGACCGGGACAACGACCTGCTCTTCGTCGCCGGCGGCGAAACCGGCCAGGCCTATGTCTATGACCTGGAGACCAAGAAAACCGTGAGAGTCTACGATCTGGCGCCTGCAGGTGCCAGCTTCATCAATGACGTCACCCTGACCCACGACGGCGCGTGGTTCACCAACTCCCGCGCCGGTGAGCTCTACCGGATCCCGATCAGCCGCGACGGGATACCCGGCGACGCCCGCACCCTGGCGCTCGACGCACCCGCCGGCACCGTGGACGAGGGGTTTAACCTCAACGGCATCGCCGCCGCCAAGAATGGCCACCTGCTGATCGTCGCCCACTTCGGCCGCGGCGCCCTTTACAGCGTGGACCCGGACGACGGATCGAACAGGTTGATCGATGTCACGGACTCCTCCGGGGCCCCGGTCACCGTGACGAACGTGGACGGCTTGGTCGTCCGTGGTAACACCCTCTGGGCCGTGCAGAACTTCCTCAACCAGGTCAGCCGGATCGACCTGAAGGGGTCGCTGCGCAGCGGCGAGGTACAGGAAGTGATCTCCAGCAAGAACTTCGATGTCCCGACGACGGCGGCGTTGTTCGGCAATACTCTCGCCCTGGTCAACGCGAAATTCGCCACCCCCGCAGCAAGCAGCTTCGAGGTGGTCCTCGTCGCGGCCCGCTCCCGCGGCTGAGGTACCGGGTCAACCGGCGGGACGAGTCCCTATCCTGTTGCGAGGCGCTCGATCCGCCGCAGCGCCAGGGCGCACACCGGAAGGTAGGCCGGCGCCCACCACGGGACCGTGAAGGTGACGAGGCAGCCTCCGTCCTGCGGAAAGACCCGGTGGCCGGTTGCCGGGATCCCGGCCACCGACCAGGACCAGTACCGACCGGCCTCAAACGCTGTCACGGTGTACGGCAGCGCCGCACCCAGGACAGTGCGGACTTTGCCGCGGCTGCAGAACGCAAGCCCTCCGGATCCGGGCCCGGCTGCCGGACCGGGCCGGGCCGCCACCGGCTCGACGCCGGTGATCGACGGCCCCCAGTCCGGCCACCTGGAGGTCTCGGTGAGCAAGGCCCAGACGTCCTCCGTGGACGCGGCGATCCGGCGCGACACCTCGAAAGTCATTTCACTTTCTCAGCGATTGCGCGATCTGGGCCATGACTGTGTTGTCCGCCAGGGTGGTCGCGTCGCCGACCTCGCGGCCTTCCGCGACGTCCTTGAGCAGGCGGCGCATGATCTTCCCGGACCGGGTCTTGGGCAGTTCGGGAACCACGAGGATGGTCTTGGGCTTGGCGATCGGACCGATTTCCTTGCCCACATGGTTGCGGAGTTCCTGGACGATGGTGTCGCCGGAGTCCACGGCATCCCCGCGAAGGATCACGAAGGCGACGACGGCCTGGCCGGTGGTCTCGTCCGCGGCTCCGACGACGGCGGCTTCCGCCACCGCGGGGTGGGACACCAGGGCGGACTCGATTTCGGCGGTGGAGAGCCGGTGGCCGGAAATGTTCATCACGTCATCGACCCGGCCCAGCAGCCAGAGGTCGCCGTCCTCGTCCTTCTTGGCGCCGTCGCCGGCGAAGTACATGGTCTCGAAGCGGGACCAGTACGTTTCCTTGAACCGCTCCGGGTCGCCCCAGATCCCGCGCAGCATGGCCGGCCACGGTTCGCGGATCACCAGGAAGCCGCCGTGGCCGTTGGGCACCGATTCGCCGAGCTCGTCCACGACGTCCACGGCGATGCCGGGCAGCGGGACTTGGGCCGAGCCGGGCTTGGTGGCCGTGACGC
>NZ_JBFTZV010000035.1:0-34039 GCF_056406615.1 Arthrobacter sp. P1_B3
GCGTAATATTGGGGCATGGACTCACCGGATCCGTCGCGGTCGAAGCGAACCGCTTTTCTGCTGTCCCAGCTCGGGGCGCTGGCTTCGGCACGCTTCGCCGAGCGTACACGCGAGCTCGGGCTGACCCCGAGCGACGCGGGCGTCCTCCGCCTGCTGGGCCGCACCCCCGGGCTGAGCCAGCGGTCCCTCGCCGACCGCCTGGGCGCGGTGCCGAGCCGCGTTGTTCCACTTATGGACTCGCTGGAAACGCGAGGCCTGGTCGCGCGGGTGCGCAGCCGCACCGACCGGCGGAACTACGAGCTTCGGCTGACGGCCGAGGGCGTGAAGGTCCTGGGAAATCTGCGCGGGATCGCCGAACGCCATGAAGCCGAACTCCTGGCCCCGCTCACCAGCGAACAGTCTGCGCAGCTGGGGAGCCTGCTGGCCACGTTGGCCAGCGCCCACGCCCTCGACTCGGACCTTCATCGGGACACGACCCCGGAGTGAAGCCACCCGCAGACACGGGAACATGCCCGTCTGTGCCAGTTCCCGACGTCGTCCGCACGGATCATTTTTCGCGGCAATCACAGTCCTTTTCAGCCGGCGGGCACTGTGGGATCATCCCGATATGGGCGAAAATACTGAACCGCGGGCGACCTTGCCCTCTGGCCCCGAGCGTATGAAGGGCACGCATCACCGCGACGTTGATGGCTACGGAAATCCGATCACTCAGCAGCTTCGCATTGTCGGTCAACGCCGCCGCGAAGCGGAAGAAAAGCTCGACCGGCACTTGCAGGAAGCACGCAAGAGAGACTGAGGGCGGCATGGGGCGACGGAAAGGCAGGCGCCCCTTAGGGTGCCTGCCTTCCTTTTTAGCGTCCGGAACTATTTGGCGGCTACGGCGTACGGCGATGCCTCCGCGGGCGTAGCCACGGGCTCCGCCGCGGTTTCGGTCTTGCGCTCCTTGAGGAAGTAGACCAGCGCGGCGGCGATTGTTGATGCCGCGGCGAGGGCGAAGAGCCCCGGTATGACGCTGCCGGTCTGTTCCTTGATGATGCCGAATCCGAACGGGGCCACGAAGCCGCCGAGGTTGCCCAGGGAGTTGATGATGGCGATGGCCGGCGCCAGGATGACGGGGTGCAGGCCGGACTGAGGGATGGTCCAGAACAGCGGTGACGCGCTCTTGAATCCCATGGCGGCGATGGCCAGGAACACCAGGGCCAGTATGGGGGTGGCGACGGCGGCCGCGAGGGTGCCGACGGCGGCGACCAGGAGCGCAGCCACGAGAAGGGGCCGCTTGGATTTGGCTTTGTCCTGCCACTTGGCCGCGAAGTACATGGCGATCACGGCGCAGACCCAGGGGATGGCGGAGAGGAATCCGACGCTCAGGTCCGTGGTTCCTGGGATCTGCTTGACGATGCTGGGCAGCCAGAAGGTGTTGGCGTAGATGGAGAGCTGCACGGCGAAGTAGATGCCGCAGAGAAGGAGAATCTGCGGGTTCAGGAGCATCTTCCAGCGGTTGATTTTCCCGCTCGTGGCGGTGGCGTGCTGGGCGTCCTCCTCAGCAATCGCCGCCGTGAGAGCAAACTTTTCGCCCGCCGTCAGCCATTTGGCGTCCTCGATCTTGGCGTCAAGGACGAAGAACACGGCGATGCCGACCACCACGGACAGCAACCCTTCGAAGCCGAAGAGCCATTGCCAGCCGCGGAACCCCAGGACGTCGTGGAGGCTGAGCAGCATTCCGGCGATCGGACCGGAGAGCGCGGCGGCAACCGAGGAGCCGGCGATGAAGATCGCCGTCGCCTTGCCCCGCTGCCCGGCGGGTACCCAGCGGGCGAAGTAGAAGATGACAGCGGGGAAGAACCCGGCTTCCGCGGCGCCCAGCAGGAACCGCAAGGCGTAGAACATGGTCTCGTTCTGCACGAACACCATCAGGAAGGAGACGATGCCCCAGCTGACCATGATCCGGGCCAGCCAGACCTTGGCACCGTACTTCTCCATCATCACGTTGCTGGGCAGTTCGAAGATGGCGTACGCGATGAAGAACAGCCCGGCCCCGAATCCGTAGGCGGCAGCGCCGATGCCGACGTCGGCCTGCAGGTGCTCCTGCGCGTAGCCGATGTTGGACCGGTTGAGCTGGTTGCAGACCAGCATAACGAGCATGATGGGCAGTACCCGCTTGAAGAACTTTTTCGTGGCAAAGACCACGTCCGTGACAGCGTTGTCGGCAGACTGCATGGAGATTTCCTTTGAATTGGCGAAGCTGGTCGGCCGCGGCGGGCAGTTGATGTGGCCCTCACCACAGCGATTCTTCACTTTATTCGGCGGCGGTAATGCCCGTCCAACACATAATTTGCATCGCTGGATACCTTGAGGGACTGGATGGCCCCGTTGTAGGCCAGAGGCCAGAGGCCAGGGTCAGCCGTTGCCGGAAGCGGCGGCGCGCAGCCGGCCTCGGGAGTTTGCCAAATGGCTGCGCATTGCCGCCGCCGACGACAGTCCGTCGCCCTCCGCGATGGCGGCGACGATTGATTGGTGCTCATGTACCACCTGATCGAAATGCCCGCGCGCATCGTGCTCGCCCCCGCCCACGAGCCGGGCGCGGGGCATCGCGATCATGGTCTGCCCCAGGGATTCGAGGCAGTCGGAGTAGAAGGGGTTTCCGGAGGCTGCGGCAATGGCCCGGTGGAACTCGTAGTCAGCCTTCATGGCGTGTGCCGGGTGCGCTGCGCTGTCCATGAAGTCTTCAAAAGCCTTCTGGACAGCCTTCAGCTGCCGGTCTGTATGGTTTCGGGCGGCGAGGGCGGCGGCCTCGGACTCCACCGCGATGCGGAACTCCAGCTGCCACAGGCGGTCCTCCAGACTGGCCACGGGGCGGCTCCCGGCGGACTGCTGCGGTCCGTCCGGTGGCGGGGTCAGCGCAAAGCTGCCCCGCCCACGTTCGGTTTCCACCAGTCCCTCCGCCTGCAGCCTGGTCAGGGCCGAGCGGACCACGGTGCGGCTGACGCCGAATTCGTTGATCAGAGTGTTTTCGCTGGGCAGCTTCGCGCCCGGCTGAATAACGCCGTCGACAATGCGGCGGCGAAGATCGCTGGCGAGGTCCGCGGTCAGGTTCCGGCTCATGGCTTCAAGGTTACTTGCCGAATTCCACTGACTCTGTGGTCCAGGCGCGTGCCTGCTCGCTGAGGGAGATGCCGAGCCCGGGACGGTCCGGGACCAGCATGCGGCCGTTCTTGGTTTCGAGGCGCTCGTTGAACAGCGGATCGAGCCAATCGAAGTGCTCAACCCACGGTTCGCGCGGGTAGGCGGCGGCGAGGTGGAGGTGGATTTCCATGGCGAAGTGCGGGGCGAGGCCCAGTCCGCGCTCGTCGGCCAGGGCGGCGAGGCGCAGGAACTGGGTGATGCCGCCGACGCGCGGCGCATCGGGCTGGATGATGTCGCAGCCGTTGGCGTTGATTAGTCCCTTGTGCTCCGCGACCGAGGCCAGCATTTCGCCCGTGGCGATGGGCGTGTCCAAGGCGCGGGCGAGGTCTGCGTGGCCTTCGAAGTCGTAGGCATCGAGCGGTTCCTCGATCCAGACGAGGTTGAATTCCTCCAGCCGGCGGCCCATCCGCAGGGCGGTGGCGCGGTCCCACTGCTGGTTGGCGTCGACCATGAGGGGCACGTCCCAGCCGATGTGCTCGCGGATGCCGGCAACGCGGCGCAGGTCCTCGGCGGTGTCCGGCAGGCCGACTTTGATCTTGATGCCGCCGATGCCTTCGTCCAGGAGGGTGGTAGCGCGGGCCTTGACCTCGTCCAGAGAGGCGTTCAGGAAGCCGCCCGAGGTGTTGTAGGTCTGGACGGAGTCCCGGTAGGAGCCCAGGAACTTGGCCAGCGGCAGGCCGGCGCGTTTGGCCTTGAGGTCGTAGAGGGCGACGTCGATTGCGGCCAGCGCCTGGGTGGCCACGCCGGAGCGGCCGACGGAGGCCCCGGCCCACAGCAGCTTGGTGTAGAGCTTGCCGATGTCGTTGGGGTCTTCGCCGATGATGCCCTCGGCCACTTCCTTGGCGTGCGCGTACTGGGCCGGGCCGCCGGCTCGCTTGGAGTAGCTGAAGCCGATTCCGCTGTGTCCCTGCTCGGTGGTGATTTCGGCGAAAAGGAACACGACCTCGGTCATGGGCTTCTGGCGCCCGGTGAAAACTTTCGCGTCGCTGATCGGGACGGCGAGTGGAAGCCTGGCCGTGGACAGCTTTACGTGGCGGATGAGATCAACGCTGGTCATGGTTCTCCCTGAAGTTCCGGCGAGGCAACTCCGCCCCGCTCAACTTAGGTTACAAGTTATCTACTTGTATAACAAGTGTGGTTCGTGGTTCGCCACAGTCAGCCCAGCAGCCAGGCGATGACCAGCAGGGAACCGGAGCAGAGCAGGGTGGTGCACAGGATGACGTCCCGGGCCACGATCACGCCGCGGTGGTACGGGGACGCGAAGAGAAAGACATTCTGGGCTGTGGGCAGCGCCCCCATGATCACGAGGGCCAGCAGATGCTGCCCCTCGAGGCCGAAAGCGAAGCGGCCCAGGGCCCAGACGATCACGGGCATGCCGGCGATCTTCAGGAAGGTGGCGACGAGCGATTCCGTGCGCCCGTCGCCCTTTTGCAGCGGGGCTTTGCCGGCCAGGGACAGTCCAAAAGCCAGCAGGACCATGGGGACGGCGCCGCCGGCGAGCATGTCGATCGGGTTCAGCAGCAGTTCCGGAACTGTCCAGCCGGTCAGTGCGACGGCCGCGCCGAGGCCGGAGGCGATGATCATGGGGTTGGCGAACGGCTGGAGCAGCAGTTTCTGCCACGAGATCTTCGACCCCGAGGCGAGGCCCAGCACGGTCAAATAGACCGGTGCCAGGACGAGGATCTGCACCAACAGGACGGGAGCCACGTGCTGGGCCGTTCCCACGGCGTAGAGGGAGACGGGGATCCCGATGTTGTTGGCGTTCGCGTAGCTGCTGGCCATCGCCCCGACGGCTGTCTCCGCCACCGGCCGGCGGAAGAACAGGAAACTCAGCAGGGAATAGAGCAGCCCCACTGCCGCCGCGGAGAGCAGCGCCAGCGGGGCATCCGTTCCGAGCGCGGCCCGGATATCGCTGCCGGCCACCACCGTGAACAGCAGTGCCGGGTTGGTGACGTAATAGGCGGTGCGGGTCAGGGCGCCCTGGACTTCCGGTCCGAGGATCCGGAGCCGGGCCGTGAGATATCCGACGGCGATCACGGCGGACACAATCAGGATCCCGGAGACCACGCCGACCAAAATTTGCCCTTACCCTAGCTCTTCACATTGACGTGCCTGTCCCGGCCCGGAATTGCTTCAGCGAACGAGGCAGGGCCGCTTGGGGTCAAAGGACCAGCCGTCAATGTAGTACTGCATGCTGATGCTGTCGTCGCGGGCGTCGAGGCCGTGTTCCAGATACAGCTGGTGTGCCTTGTCCAGGGCGTCGCGGTCCAGCTCGATGCCGAGGCCGGGAGCGTCCGGAACTTGGATCGCACCGTCCTTGATCTGCAGCGGGTCCTTGGTGAGCCCCTGGCCGTCCTGCCAGATCCAGTGCGTGTCCAGCGCCGTGATCTCGCCCGGAGCGGCTGCCCCGGTGTGGGTGAACATGGCGAGCGAGATGTCGAAGTGGTTGTTCGAATGCGATCCCCAGGTCAGGCCGATTTCGGCGCACATCTGCGCCACCCGGACGGAACCGTGCATGGTCCAGAAATGCGGGTCCGCCAAAGGAATATCGACGGCGTTGCTGCGGATGGCGTGGGACATCTCGCGCCAGTCCGTGGCGATCATGTTCGTGGCGGTCTTCAGCCCGGTGGCACGGCGGAATTCGGCCATGACCTCGCGTCCGGAGAAGCGGCCTTCCGCGCCGCAGGGATCTTCGGCGTAGGCCACAACGCCCTGCATGCGTTTGCCCAGGCGGATGGCCTCGTCCAGGAGCCAGGCGCCGTTGGGATCGAGGGTGATCCGCGCCTCCGGGAAGCGCCTGGCCAGGGCGGTCACCACATCCACCTCGGCGTCGCCGGAGAGGACTCCGCCCTTGAGTTTGAAGTCGCTGAAGCCGTACCGTTCCTGGGCTGCTTCGGCCAGGGCCACCACGGCCTCGGGCGTCATGGCTTCCTGCCGGCGGAGCTTTTCCCACCGGTCCGCCGGCGCATCCTCCACCAGGTACGGCAAATCCGTCCGGCCGGGGTCACCGATGAAGAACAGGTAGCCCAGCATGGGCACGGAGCTGCGCTGCTGGCCGTCGCCCAGCAATTCCGCGACCGGAATTCCGAGGAACTGCCCGTGCAGGTCAAGGAGGGCGGATTCGACCGCGGTGACGGCATGGACGGTGGTGCGCAGGTCGAAGGTCTGCAGTCCGCGGCCGCCGGCGTCGCGGTCGGCGAACTCCGCCGCGACGTCCCGCAGCAGGGAGCGGTAGCGGGCCACCGGCCGGCCGGCCAGGAACGCGCCGGCCTCCTCGATGGTGGTCCGGATCTTCTCCCCGCCCGGCACTTCGCCGAGGCCGGTGCGGCCGTCCGAATCGGTGATGATCACGATGTTGCGGGTGAAGAACGGGCCGTGCGCGCCGCTGAGGTTCATCAGCATGCTGTCGTGCCCGGCGACCGGAACCACTTCAACGTGGGCAATGGTGGGCTGCGTGCTCACGCGTTGACCTCTGCTTTCTGTGTTGCTGCGGCATCTTCGACGACGCCGTCGATCCGGCGGTTCAGCCGCCAGGGGTTGGGATCCTGCAGCGGCACCGGAAGCAGTTCCTGCGGCAGGTTCTGGTAGGCAACGGGCCGCAGGAACCGGCTGATCGCCAGGGTACCCACGGAAGTGGTCCTGGTGTCCGAAGTGGCGGGGAAGGGTCCGCCGTGCACCATGGCGTGGCCTACTTCGACGCCGGTGGGCCAGCCGTTGACAATAATCCGGCCGACCTTCTGCTCCAGTACCGGAATGAGCGGTGCCGCCGCGCGGTAGTCCGCCTCGGTCAGCTGCAGGGAGGCCGTGAGCTGGCCTTCGAGCCGGTTGGCGGCGCCAATGAGTTCCTCGGTGGTTGAATAGCGGATCACCAGGCTGGCGGCGCCGAAGATTTCCTGGTGCAGCACAGGGTTGGACACGAACTCGGCAACGCTGGTGCCGAAGATGGCGGGAGCGGGGGCGTTCTGCGTTGCCCCTTCGGTGCCCTCCCCGACGACGCTGACGTTCCCGGCGGAGCCCAGGGCTTCGGCTCCGGCGTTCCAGGACCTGGCGATGCCTGCGGTCAGCATGGTCTGCCCGGCGCAGGAGGACACGGCCCGGCCGACGGCGGCGGCAAAGGCGTCGCCGGCCGCACCGGCAGGGGCGAACAGGAGGCCGGGGGAGGTGCACAGCTGCCCGGAGCTGCCGGTGACGGCCGCAACGTACTGCCGGGCGAGCGCGTCAATTTCTTCGGCGTTGCCGACGATGGCGCCGGGGAAGACGAACACCGGGTTGAGCGAGGACATTTCCGCATAGACCGGAATGGGTTCCGGCCGGGCGGCAGCGGTGCGCATCAGGGCGATGCCGGCGGACTGCGAGCCGGTGAAGCCGACAGCCTTGATGGCCGGATCGGCGACGAGGGCCTGGCCGATGCTGCTGCCCGGACCGTAGATCAGCGAGAACACGCCGGGGTGCAGCCCGGTGTCGCGGACGGCCTTGGCGATGGCCTGGCCGACGAGTTCGCCGGTGCCGGGGTGCGCATTGTGGGCCTTGAAGACCACGGGGCAGCCGGCGGCGAGGGCGGAGGCGGTGTCGCCGCCCGCCGTCGAGAAGGCCAGCGGGAAGTTGCTCGCACCAAAAACGGCGACGGGCCCCAGCGGGATCTGCCGCTGGCGGATGTCGGCGCGCGGCAGCGGAGCGCGGTCCGGCAACGCCGGGTCGATCCGGACGCCGCGGAAGTCGCCCTGGCGGACGACGCCGGCGAAGAGCCGGAGCTGGCCGGTGGTGCGCGCCCGTTCGCCCTGGAGCCTCGCGGCCGGCAGCCCGGTCTCGAGGCCCGCGCGGGTGACGAGCTCCTCACCGATCGCCTCGATGTTCTCGGCAATGGCCTCGAGGAACCGTGCGTGCGTTTCCGGGTCGAGGGTGCTGAAGGAGGGGTAGGCTGCGGCGGCCGCTGCGGTGGCGTCCTTCAGCTGTACCTCGGTGAGCAGCGTGTAGCCGGGCTCGAGCTGGAGGTTGGTGGCGGGATTGAAGGCGTACGCCGTCCTGCCGTCCCCGGCGACGGCCTGGCCGGCAATGATCGAGCGTCCGGTGAGTATCACGGTGCGTCCTCCTAGGAAACGGTGGCGATGAGGGACTTGAGGTCAGCGAGGTCGTGGGGTGCCAGGTTCTGCAGCGGCGGCCGGACCCCGCCGGCGGAGCGGCCAATCGCGTCGAGGCCGCCCTTGACGATCGAGACGGAGTAGCCCTTCACCCGGTCGCGGATATCCAGGTAGGGAATCACGAACTCGTTCAGCTTCCGGTTCACGGCCACCCGGTCCTGGTTCCGGACGTCCTGGTAGAAGTCCAGGGCAAACTGGGGCACGAAGTTGTACATGGCGCTGGAATAGGTGCTCATGCCCAGCTGCAGCAGCGGGAGGGCGAACGTCTCCGCCGTCGGGAGGCCGCCGAGGTAGAACAGGCGGTCGCCGAGCTTGGCGTACACGCGGGCGTCGTGCTCGAGGTCGCCCACGCCGTCCTTGAAGCCGATGAGGTTCTCGTGGCGGTCCGCCAGGGTGGCGACCGTGGTGTCCTTGTAGATCGCGTTCGCACGGTTATAGATGATGACGCCGAGGGACGTGGACCGGCAGATGGCGCTGACGTGTTCGATCAGGCCGCCCTGGTCCGCCTCGGTGAGGTAGGGCGGGAGCAGCAGAATGCCCTCGGCGCCGGCTGCTTCCGCGGCGCGGGCGTTCTCGATGGCCTGGGCGGTCGATCCGCCGGCGGAGGCGAGGACCGGGACGATGCCGCCGACTTCCTCGACGGCGGCACGGACAACGCGCTCGGACTCGGACGGGGTCAGCGAGAAGCCTTCACCGGTTCCGCCGGCCGCGAAGAGGCCGGCCACCGGGAAGCTGGCCTGCCAGGCGAGGTGCTTGCGGTAGTTCTCCTCGTCGAACTGCAGCTGTGCATCGAACGAGGTGACGGGGAAGGAGAGCAGGCCGTCCTTGAGGACGTTCGCCAGTTCCTGGGGTGTGTATTTTGCCACGGTGTGGTCCTCCGGGTGAGCGCCGAGTCGGCGGGGAAGTGCGGTTCCCCTTCAGACTAGGTTTGGTGCCTGATGCCTGTCCAAGTGCATTATTGAATGCATTGATACCTTGAGTGCATTGCAGCGGCTCCTAGTCCAGTTGGAAGTCCAGGCTGCCGAGAAGCCGTGACAGGGCGGGATTGCTCACCTTCCGGCTCCAGATGGCATGGAGCTCCACGGGTTCGCCATGGCTGCTGGCCAGCGGGAGGAATTCGACCCCCTGGATGCCCAGCACCGTGGCGGACCGGGGCACAAAGGCGACGCCACGTTTGGCCGCCACCAGCGAGACCATCGTCAGGATCTGGCTTACGGTGTGGACCACGTTGCCGTGCTGCACCGGCACCATGCGGACCACGAGGTCGTAGAAGTACCGGGCCTGCAGCGGCGAATGCATGATCAGGGCCTCGTCCTTGAGGTCCTCGTTCCTGACAATGCCGCCGCGGCGGGCCAGGGGGTGGCCGGCCGGAACGGCCACCATCATGGATTCGCGGTAGAGAAGCCGCGAGTCGAAAACCTCCTTGTCGAAGGGTGGGCGTGCCAGCCCCAGGTCCAGTTCTCCCGTTTCGAGGGCCTGGATCTGTTCGCCCGTCACCATTTCCTGCAGGTCGACGTCGACGTCGGGGAGGATCGCCGAAATCTCCTCCAGCAGCGGCCCCAGGATACTGAACCCGCTGGCGGCGGTGAATCCGATGCGCAGGAGGCCGGAGCGGCCCGACGCGATGCGGCGGGCGGTGACAGGGGCCCGTTCCGCGAGGGCCAGCAACCGTCTGGCTTCCTCCAGGAAGGCGGTTCCGGCCGGGGTCAGTTGGACCTTCCGGTTGTCCCGTTCCAGCAGTTCGGCGCCGACGGCCTTTTCCAGTTTTTGGATCTGCCGGCTCAGTGGGGGCTGGGTCATGTTCAGCCGTTCCGCCGCGCGGCCGAAGTGAAGCTCTTCTGCCACCGCGATGAATCCTGCCAGCTGGTCAAAGGTAAACATGATGCCTTCCCGGTATCACTCGATGCATATTTGGGCTTAGACATGCATCATAGCCGCTCCCTACACTCGACACAGCGAACCGGCAGTGACGCGGTTCACATGCTTCCGGGGCGCTGGCCCTGACCATCAATGAGGAGTTTCAATGATGTACTTCCCTTCGCGCCGCACCGTACTTGGAGCGGCATCCGCCGTCACGCTCTTGGCGCTGACGGCCTGCGGCAATGTTGCTGGCGGCAGTACCGATTCTTCAAAATATCCGAACGGGCCCGTAAGCCTCACCGTGGGCCAGGCCGCCGGCGGCAGCACCGACCTGATTGCCCGCGCCATCTCCGAGGGCGCGTCCAAAACCCTCGGCGCCCCGATGCCCGTGGTGAACAAGCCGGGCGCCAACGGCGCCCTGGCCACGAAGGAAGTGGCCGGCAAGCCTGCCGACGGCCAGAACCTCCTGCTGGTCACGGCGTCCCTGGTCACGATCACCCCGTTGGCGGTCACCGCGGATGAGGCCGTCAACATTGACGACCTGGACATCATCGCGGGCCTGTCCCAGGACGACTACGTGCTGGTGGCCAGCAAGGCCTCCGGCTTCAACAGCATCAAGGACCTGACCGAAGCCGGACGCAATATCACCTTCGGCACCACCGGCGTGGGTACCGGCAGCCAGCTGGCACAGACCGTCCTCTTCAAGCAGGCCGGCGTCAAGGGCACCGATGTTCCGTTCGACAGCGGCAAGCCAGCCCTCACCGCGGTCCTCGGCAACCAGGTCGAAGTCTCCACCATCCAGCTCGGCGAAGCCATGCCGCAGATCAAGGCCGGGAAGGTCGCACCGCTGCTCGTGTTCTCGGAGGAGCGGAACTCCTTCCTCCCGGACGTGCCCACGGCCAAGGAATCCGGTTACGACGTTCCCGTGGCGCAGTACCGCGCCGTCGCCGCTCCCAAGGGAACCCCCAAGGACGTGAAGGACAAGCTGCTCGCTGCCATCCAGGAGACCTTCAAGTCAGATTCGTACAAGGAATTCAACAAGAAGAACATGCTGACCCCGAAGGAAATCTCCGGCGAGGAAGTCGTCACCCAGTGGAAGGACTACGCGGCTAAGTACAAGTCGCTGGTGGAGAAGTACGACATCAGCCTCAGCGGGACGAAGTGATCCCAGTGTCGTCATCACCTGCAGTGCCCGCCGGAGGGGGAAGCCGCCCGGCCGCCCTTTCCGGCGTGGACGCCGCCGAGACTCCTGCCGACGACCTGCTGGAGGACCTGACGCCGGAGCAGCTCGCTGCGCAGTGGGAGGACGAGAAGCCGCCCGCCGCCGGAGCGCTGGCGAATGCGGCGTCCTCCCTGGTGGTCCTCGGCGTCGGCGCCGGAGCCATGGTCCTGTCCGTTGCGATGGGCCTGGGCACTCCGGCGGCGCCGGAACCCGGGCTGTGGCCGTTCATGATCAGCTGCGTCATGGTGGTCCTGGGACTCTTCCAGTTGATCCTCGGGCGGCACAACCGGGATGCGGAGAAGTTCACCCGCATGTCCGCCGCACCCCTCACGGGGCTCGTCACCCTCGCCGCCATGGTCGCGCTGATGCCGGCCATCGGCTTTGAACTGCCCGCTCTCGTCCTGTGTGTCATCTGGATGCGCTTCCTCGGCGGCGAAACGTGGCGCTCCACCCTGCTGGTAAGCGCGATCGTCGTGGCGGCGTTCTACGGAATCTTCGTCCTTGCACTCAACACCTCCATTCCCCACCTCTTCTAGGAGAACCCCGTGGATTTTCTAAATCCCGTGATCAACGGATTCGTCGTTGTCCTGGAGCCGAGCAACCTCCTGTACTGTCTGATCGGCGTCGTCATCGGCATGTTGATCGGTGTCCTGCCCGGTCTGGGGCCCGCGGCAACCATCGCCATCCTGTTGCCGCTGACCTATAACGTCGAACCCGTCACCGCCATCATCATGCTCGCGGGCATCTTCTACGGCGCACAGTACGGCGGCACCATCACCTCGGTGCTCCTCCGGCTTCCCGGCGAAGCGTCGTCGGTGGTGACCGTCTTCGACGGCTACCAGATGGCCAAACAGGGGAAGGCCGGCACCGCACTCGGCCTGGCATCCATCGGCTCGTTCATCGGCGGGACCGCCTCTATCATCGGCTTGACCTTCCTCGCCCCCGTCGTGGCGAGCTTTGCCCTCGACTTCGGCCCGGCAGAATATTCGGCACTCGCGCTGCTCGGCATCCTCTTGGTGGCCACCATCAGCAACGGTGCCAAGACCAAGGCACTCATCGCCGCCGCCGTCGGCTTGCTGCTGGCAACGGTCGGCCGGGACATCTTCACCGGCGAAAGCCGCTTCACGTTCGGCAACCTGGAGCTGGCCGACGGAATCGATTTCGTGCCGATCGCCATGGGCGTCTTCGGCCTGGGAGAAATCCTCTACAACCTCGAAGAGCGTCACCGCGCCGCCAAGGCACCGTCCAAGGTCACCAACGTCTGGCCGTCACGCACAGACTTGAAGCAGGCCTCCGGCGCGATCGCCCGCGGTTCGGTCCTCGGGTTCTTCCTCGGCATTCTGCCCGGCGGCGGCGCCACCATCGCATCGATGGCTTCCTATGCGATGGAGAAGAAGCGCGCCAAGCAGCCGGAACGATTCGGCAAGGGGGCCCCCGAAGGCGTCGCCGGACCGGAAACCGCCAACAACGCCGCTGCAACGTCGTCGTTCATCCCGCTGCTGACCCTCGGAATCCCGGCCAACGCCACCATGGCCCTGATGTTCGGTGCCCTGCTGATCCAGGGAGTGACGCCGGGCCCGCAGTTGGTGGAGCAGGACCCCGGGCTGTTCTGGGGCGTCGTGAACTCCATGTACATCGGCAACATCCTGCTGCTGATCATGAGCCTGCCCCTCGTGGGAATCTTCGTAAAAATCCTCCGCGTCCGGGCCGCGATCCTGGCCCCGGTCACCGCCCTCATTACACTGCTCGGTGCCTACACCATCAACAACAGCATGTTCGATGTAACGCTCGTCGTGGTGTTTGGGATCGTCGGGTACCTGATGAAGAAGTTCGGCTTTGAACCCGGTCCGCTGGTCCTGGCCTTCGTCCTCGGATCCCTGCTGGAGAGCTCGCTGCGCCGTTCACTACTCGTGTTCGGCGGCGATCCCACGGGCTTCTTCACCCGCCCCATCTCCGCGACGCTGCTCACCGTGTTCGTCCTGGTAGCCGTGCTCCCGGGCATCCGGACTCTGCTGGCGAAGCGGACGACGGCACAAAGCGAACAGCCCATCACCACGAAAATCAAGGAGAAGGTATGAGTATCATCGTCGGTTTCGTCCCCACACCGGCAGGGGAGGCCGCGCTGACCGCCGGTATTGCCGAAGCCATGCTCAGGAATGAAGACTTGGTCATCGTCAACTCCGCACGCGAAGGCGCCCTGGTAGATAAGTCCGTTGCCGCCTCCGACATCCTGGAGCAGGCCGGCCGCCGGGCCACGGAGGCCGGCATCAGGGCAACGGTGATCCAGCCGCCGTACCGTGACGACCTCGCCGATGAATTCCTTGATGTCGCCCGCGAAGTCAACGCATCCCTGATTGTCATTGGCCTGCGGCACCGCTCACAGGTCGGCAAATTCATCCTGGGCAGCCACGCCCAGCGCATCCTCATGCAGGCGGACCGGCCCGTCCTTGCCGTGAAGGCGGACGGGGCCCTCTCTTAGCCGGCTGAGTCTTGGCCGGCTGAGCGCGGCCGCCCGGATCGTGTAAAACGGATCCGCCCTCCATTCCACAAGTCCGGTTTCTCATGAGAAGGTGTGAGTTCTTATGAAAAAGATCGGGTTTCTGTCCTTCGGCCACTGGGGCGACGTCCCCGGTTCGCGTGTGCGTTCCTCCCGGGACGCCCTTCTGCAGGCAATTGAGTTGGCCGTGGCTGCGGAGGAAGTCGGCGTCGACGGCGCGTTCTTCCGGGTTCACCACTTCGCCGAGCAGCAGGCCTCGCCGTTCCCGCTGCTTGCAGCGATTGCCGCGCGCACCTCTCGCCTTGAGATGGGCACCGGAGTCATTGACATGCGGTACGAGAACCCGCTCTACATGGCCGAGGAGGCCGCCGCCGTCGACCTCATCAGTGGAGGAAGGCTGCAGCTCGGGGTCAGCCGCGGTTCGCCCGAAACGGTGCTGGCCGGCTACGAGGCCTTCGGACACCTCCCGGCAGGGGAAGAGTCCGACGCCGACATGGCCCGCCGGCATACCGAGCGCTTCCGGGACGCCATCTCCGGGGCGGGCCTTGCCGTGGCCAATCCGCAGGTCAGCGGGCACAGCGGGCTGGTCCCGATTCAGCCGCTGTCAGCAACGCTTCCGGAACGGATCTGGTGGGGTGCGGGAAACCGTGCCAGCGCCCGGTGGGCCGGGAAGCAGGGTATGAACCTCATGTCCTCGACCCTGCTGACGGAGGACACCGGAGTTCCCTTCGACCAACTGCAGGCCGAGCAGATCGCGGGATTCCAGGAGGCCTGGGCAGCGGCCGGACACCCGCGCACACCGCGGGTGTCCGTCTCGCGAAGCATCATTCCGCTGATCGATGACGAATCCAGGCGATACTTCGGGCTGCGCGCGCAGGCCGACGCCCGGGACCAGGTGGGCTACCTCGACGGCGGGCTGGCGCGCTTCGGGCGTAGCTACATCGGTGAACCCGACCGCCTGGTGGAGGAGCTCGCCCGGGACGCGGCCGTGGCCGCGGCAGACACCTTGCTGGTCACCGTCCCCAATCAGCTCGGCGTGGACTTCAACGTCAGTCTGCTCGAGGCGATTTCCCGCGACCTCCGGCCCGCCTTGGGCTGGGATTGACGACGGCGGCCGGCCTTCGTCGGAGCGCGCTAGGCGGCGCTACTGCTGGTGGTTCCGTGGCCGGCGTCGATTGCCGCCGCAACCAGGCGGTCGAAACTCGCGGTCCCGTTCTCCGGAGGGATCACCGTGAAGACCGCAACCCACTTCTCGGGGGCATGTTTCTCCAGCGTTGAAGCCCGGGCCACATGCAGGTTCAACCCGGGTACGCCGCTGACAAGGAGCGGAAGCTGCTCGCCGCTCTTGGTCATGTGCCGGAATTGCCTGACGGAGAGTTGGTCGCCAGGGCTGCTGGTGACCTCGGCGAGGGTGTCATTGATCCTCTTCGTCAGCCCGCGAAGGAAGCGTCTCTGGGCCGTGACCGTGCGCACCGTAAGAAGGGCGGCGAAGATGAGGGTAAACAACACCAAGGCACCGAAACTCCTGAGGATGGACACGAAGATCATCAGGAACAGGCACAGGATCAATCCCAAAATACTGGACAGGATGAACTTGGTTACAGGGCTTTCGCCCGGCTTCTTTGACCAGCGAACAACAGCGACGATGTCCTTTCGGGGCTGATCTCGCCTAGAAATTTCCATGATTAGTACCCCTTCACTTCCATGAGCGCCTCGGCCAGGATGATTGCCTCGCGTGCTTCCTTGAGATCGCTCAGCAAACCCATATCGGGAATGGCTCCGGTGGCCACGGTGGAGCCGGCGAGTTCAGAAAAGATGCTGCTCAATTTTTCGCGGTCCTGAGACAGCGTCCGGGACGACGTCAGCTTGATTCTGCTCAGCTCAAGCTCCAGCAGTGACTTGTCGATGGCCTCGCGACGCCCTTGCATGACGGCCAGCTTTTCGGTGACACGCTGGACACGGCCGCGGAGCATCGATTCCATCTTTCCTGCCACAACGTGGAGCTCGCACAGCGCGGTGTAGGACTGGGGCGACCCGGAGTGTGCGGCGAGCTGCGCACTGACGTAATGGCGCCGTCGTTCCCATTTCCGGACGGCGGACTCAGATGGACCCAAGAGGAGCGAAACGGCTGCCAGTGCTTTGTCCAGCGACGCGGCCCGGGTGCTCAGGCTCGTTGTGGCGGCGTCCAGCCTCGACAGGAACGCGTCGTAATTGTCATGCGGCTGGGCGCTGTCAGTATTCACGAGCCACTCGCGTGCGGTGTCGCGATTCACTTCGCCGGAAATTGCCCCGGTCTCTCATGGCAAGAGGATAGAGGCTCCGGGCCCGATGGTATAGCCCGATGGCATAGGGTGCGGATTTAGGTCCAGCACATCGCGGGCCAAATCTAACGACACGGCGCACGATCAAACCGGGGGAAGCACGGGGTCCGGGTCGCGGACGGGGTCCGGGGCGTGGACTGCGTCCGGGTCATGGACTCCGGCGGCGTCGGGAAGGCAGCGGCAGGGTAGTATCCGGCGACCTGCAACATGTAGTTCGCCCACTGCGGGCCGGCGAGCATGTACCCGTCTATGGCCTTGTAGAACTTGCCGTTGACGGTGATGTTCTGGCCGGGCCGCTTCTGGCCTTCCAGGGCGTCGCCGAAGAAGGAAGCGGTGGCGAGGCCGGACGTGTAGCCCACTACCCAGGTGGCGCCGTTGGTATTGGAGGTGCCGGTCTTGGCCGCGGTCGGAAACCGTTCTTGGACCTTGGGCTTGATGTAAACGCCGGACCCGCGCTTGAGCACGTCCTGCAGCACGGCGTTCACACCGCGGGCGACCTCGGGCTTGATCGCACCATGACAGGCGCTGGTCTCGGCCGGCAGCTTCTGTCCGGCCGCGTCCGTTACCGCCGTGATGGCAATGGGTGTGCAGTACTTGCCGTCATTGGCGAAGGTGGCAAACGCATTGGCCAGATGGAGCGGGGCCACGCCAATGGCACCGAGCAGATTGCCCAGCTGGTGCATGTTCACCCGGGCGTTGTCCACGCCGCTGTGGATCCCGGCGGCGTCCACCATTTTCTGGATGCCGCAAAAATCGAGTTGGGCGGCTTCGGCGAAGGTGGCGGTGTTGATGGAGTTGTACAGCCCGTAGTCCACGCGCATGCTGCGGTAATATCCCGGGTCGTTGTTCTGGAGATCGTCCGCCGCGCCGAGATGCTTCTGGCTCGTGCTGTACGCACCGAGCACCCTGCCGCAGCTTGACCTCCACCGAAATCCGAGGGGATAGGACCGCCGGGAGGCGTCCACCATGGCGGCCAGGGACTTGCCCTCGTTGAGCCATTCCGCGAACGTGAACGGTTTCATGGTGGAGCCTGGCTGGAACCCGCCGGCGCCGTTGAGATCGTTGCCGTTGGCATCCTTGGAATCGACATTGAAGTTCAGCTGGGTATCGAATTTCCCGGGCGCCGGGAGGAAGACGGTGTTTTGCGCCATGGCCAGGATCTTGCCCGTGCCGGGCGCGATCGAGACCATCGCGGCGCCCCACTTGTCCGGGTTGGCGCCGGCAGTGGCATCGACCTGCTCCTGCGCGGCCAGTTGGAGCCGGCTGTCCAGGGTGGTGCTGATGGTGAGGCCGCCGCGGAACAGCTTCCTCTCGCGCTCGGCAACATCCGCGCCGTAGGCCGGGTTGTTGAGGATGAGGTGGGAAACGTAGTCGCAGAAGTACGGGGCCATTTCCGCGCCGGCGCATCCCTGCCTCCCGGGGGTGATCGTAAGATCCACCGGGGCGGCGACGGCGGCATCATGCTGCGCCTGCGAGATGGCGCCGTGGCTGAGCATTCTGCCGAGAACCTGGTTGCGTCGCTGGACGGCGTTTTCCGGGTGCACGTCGGGGTTGTAGAAGCTGGGGCTGTTCACGAGGCCGGCGAGCAGGGCAGCTTGCGGCAGGGTCAGGTCCTTGGCCGTGGTGTTGAAGAAGTAGCGGGACGCGGCTTCAATGCCGTAGGCGTCCCGGGCGAAGAACACGATGTTCAGGTATCCCTCAAGGATTTGGTCCTTGGTGAACCTCTTCTCCAATGCGACAGCGAGCTTCATCTCGCGAATCTTGTCGGCCATGCTCTTCTGCCCGTTGAGGATAATTTGATCGCCCCTGTCGGCAGACACGAGGGATTCATTGAGCACGTTGGTGACGTACTGCTGGGTCAGTGTGGAAGCGCCCTGCCTGCCGCCGTTGGTCAGGTTGGACACCAGCGCGCGGAGAATCCCCTGGGGGTCGATGCCGGAGTGTTCGTAGAAGCGGCGGTCCTCGATCGCGACGATCGCATCCTTGATGTACGGGGACATCTGGTCGAGCCTGACCTTAACACGGTTTTCCGCGTAGAAGGTGGCGATCGGTTTTCCGTCGGCGCTGAGCACCCTGGTCGACTCCGACGGCGGATCAACGGTCAGTTCCGACGGGAGGTTGTTGAACAATACGATTGATTCTTTGACGGCGACGCCGGTCGCGGCCACGGTGGGGACCAGGAGGCTGGCGGCCAGGACACCGCAGACCGCGCTCGCGGTCAAGAACCAGAACAGCCTCCAAAGGGTCGAGGCTAGTAGGGATCCGGTGCGTTTCCTGGGCGCCATGGTGCCTGAACAGGCTAGGTCAACGAGTCGATGGCGACGGTGATCGCAAGGAAGAGCGGGACGTCCTCGCCTTCCGCGACTTCGACGCCGTAGGACTCACGAACGCGGAACCATTTCTTGGAGATCGTGGCGACCGTGTGGCCGTCGCGCTCTATTTCGTACTCGTGGTCGACGATGTTGCCGTGCGCCTTCATATCGGCGCCGTCCTTCACGTCGATGGTGAAGCGGTCCCGGAGCCCGATCAACGCCTTGTGGACCGTCGCTGCGGTGTCGTCGCCGCGCTCGACGGAGACCTTGTCCCGGATCGAGAGCTTGCGCTCCTGGATGCGGGCCACCTCGTTTCCGGACGCGTCCTCCAGGACGAAAGTGTCCCGGATGCGGACGGCCTTGCCATTGACCTTGTAGGCGCGTCTGCCCTGGTCGTCTTCGATCCAGAAGTCATCCCCAATCGACAGCAGTTTCTCGCGCATCTGATACCGCTGGCGGCTGGGTTCGTCACGCCGGTGCCGTATTAGTCCCATGCCCTGACCATAGGGCCGCTTCCCCGGCCTGCACCTCACCCGAATCGGATGGTCCGGGGGAGGACCGGGGAAGCGGCGTCAGATGCCGGTCAGGTGGCCGGGATCACCAGGCCCTTGAACTTGGACTGAATGAAATCCTTCATGTCCTGCGAGGTCAGGATCTTGTACAGCTTCTGCACGCGCGGATCATCCTTCATCTCCGCCTTCACGGCCAGGACGTTGTAGTAGGCGCTGTCCTTGCCCTCGACCAGCAGCTGCTTGTCGGCGCTCAGGCCGGCGGGAAGGGCAAATGCCAGCGTCACGATTGCCGCGTCCTTGTCATTGAGGGCCTGAGGCAGGCTGGCGTTTTCGATCTCCGTGAACTGGAGGTTTTTCGGGTTGGCTTTGACGTCCTTGAGCGTGATCGGTTTGTCACTGACTTCGATCAGTCCCTTGGACGCCAGCAGTTTCAGGGCCCGGGCCTCATTGGTGGGGTCGTTGGGGATGGCGACCGAGGCGCCGTCGGGAAGGTCCGCGAGGTTGGCCACGTCATTGGAGTACAGGGCCATCGGCGGCAGGTACACCTTGCCAACGCTGACGAGGTTCTTGCCGGAAGCCTTGTTATAGGTCTCCATGAAGGTGGTGTTCTGGAACAGGTTGGCGTCGATGTCGCCGTCACTCACGGCCGCGTTGGGCGTGTTGTAGTCGCTGAACTCCTTGTACTCCACGGTGAGGCCCTGTTTGGGGGCGAGCTCCCGCTGGACTTGCTTCAGCATGTCCCCGGCGGGCACCGCGAGGGCACCGACCTTGATGGTCTCGGCGGCGCCGCCTTGGCTGGCGGTGCTCGCGCCGCAGGCGGACAGGGCGAGGATGGCGGCCGCGCCGGTTGCGGCGGCCTTCAGGATTTGTGCACGGAACATTGGAACTCTTTCGCAGAATGGGATGGGGTTTTGGGGCGGGGGTTTGCGGGGCGGTGCGGGCGGCGGCTACCGGTGGGACAGGCGCCGCGCCGCGAAGTTGCCCAGGGACTGGAATACCTGCACCAGCAGGACCAGCAGGATGACAACGCCGAACATGTACTCCGGGCTATAACGCTGGTAGCCGTAGCGGAAAGCGACATCCCCGAGGCCGCCGCCGCCCACTGCGCCCACCATGGCGGAGTAGCCGATGAGTCCGACCACGGTGGTGGACAGCCCGAGCGCCAGGGCGGGGACGGCCTCGGCCACCATGACCTTGGTCAGGATGGTCCACCGGCTGGCGCCGAGTGACTGGGCGGCTTCGACGAGTCCCACAGGCACTTCGCGGATTCCTATCTCCACCAGCCGGGCGAAGAAGGGAATGCCGGCGATCGTCAAAGGGACAATGGCGGCGGTCGGTCCGATAAAGGATCCGACCAACAGGCGGGTGAACGGAATGAGCAGGATCATGAGGATGATGAACGGGACGGACCTGCCAATGTTCACCACGACGTCGAGGACCCGGTTGACGATGAACCCGAGCGCCCGGCTGCCGAAGAGCTTCGCCAGCAAGCCGCCGGATTCGGTGGTCACGAGCAGGACGCCGGCGGCCAGGCCGAAAAGAACCGTGAACAGCAAGCTCAGGCCCACGGTGTAAAACGTCTCACCCGCGCCCTTGAGGATCGTGTCCAGCAGGTCCGACCAGAAGTAGGGGTCGTTACGGTCGATCACTTGACTACCTCCACGAAGAGTCCCTGGGAGCGGAGATCGGCCAAGGCGGCGGCCACGTTCCGCTCGTCCCCCGGCAGCTCCAGCCGGGTGCGTCCTGTCTGGAGCCCGCGGATGGTTTCAACCGCGGCACCCAGGATTCCGACGTCGATGCCGTGTTTGCGGGCCAGCTGGGCGATCACGGGCCGGTCGGTTTTCACTCCGCTAAAGGTGATGTCAACGATTGCGCTGGGCGTCTCCGGGATCTCTCCCATGGGGAACAGCGCCTGGCCCAGCAGTGATTTCTCCGTCGTCAGCAACTGTTCCACGGGCCCCTGCTCAAGGATCCGCCCGCCGCTCATGACGGCGGCGGAGTCGCAGATCCGCTTCACTACGTCCATCTCATGGGTAATGAGCAGCACGGTCAGCCCAAGGTCCTTGCTCAGTTTGCGAATGAGATCAAGAATCTGCCGGGTCGTCTCGGGATCCAACGCCGAGGTCGCCTCGTCGCTCAGCAGCACTGAGGGGTTGGAGGCCAGCGCGCGGGCAATGCCGACGCGCTGTTTTTGTCCGCCGGACAATTGTGCGGGGTAGGCGGAGGCCTTGCCGTGGAGGCCCACGAGTTCGAGGATCTCGAGTGCCCGTGTCCGCCTGGCTGCGCGCCCGGCGCCGGTGATCTCCAATGAGAGTTCTACATTCGCCTGCACGGTCCTGCTGCTGAGCAGGTTGAAGTGCTGGAAGATCATGCCGATGTTGTGCCGTGCGTGGCGCAGTTCTGCGCCGGACAGCGTGGTCATCTCGCGGCCATCGACGTTGACACTGCCAGAATCCGGAAGCTCCAGGGAATTGATGGTGCGGATCAGCGTGCTCTTACCGGCGCCGCTCTGGCCAACGACGCCGAAGATCTCGCCGCGGGCGACGGAGAGTGAGACGTCGTCAAGGGCCCGGACCGCCGTCGGCCCGGTGCCGTAGCTTTTAGAAACCCGGCTGACGGAAATCATGGATGGTGCTCCCTGTGGTGGCTGGAATCGTCACGGAAGCGCTTCCGCAAAACTGGGTGCGGACATCGTCCGCACCCAAGCCTTAAATTCTGCCAACAAGGCGTTTGGCCCACAAAATCCGAATTTTCAACCTTGAATCACGCTTGTGCGCCACGATAATTCATCCGATCTGAAGAGATCGGCTCGGATGCGTCCGTGGCGCTGGTCATGCCGGGAGAATCGGGAACTCCACCGAAGGCCATGGTGAGTGAGCGATTCATCACACGGACTGTGATTGCGGCGGCGTAGAGCGCAGGCTGCCGCGGACCGTGCCGGCCCGCGGACCGTGCCCCAGCTTTCTACAACCTGCGCCCAGTAGGTTCGGCGGATGACCCGAGCCTGAGTCTGGATTCATGGTCAAAGGGCCGTAGCGGGCGCAGCTCAAGGTCGCGGAGCTTTCCTCCGTCCACCAGCAAACCCGCGAGGATCACGATGAAAACCAATGCCTTCATGACAGCCGTACTCACGCCCCTCCTCACTGTCGGCTGGTTGGTGGTGGGCCTCTCGGCGCCGGCCCAGGCCGTGGGTACCACGTACTTCGTCAGTGCCTCGGGGAGCGACACCAATGCGGGGACCTCAAGCGCGGCACCGTGGAAATCGCTGTCAAAGATCAACTCGATCGTCCTCAAGCCCGGCGATACCGTCAGTTTCCGCAAGGGCGACACCTGGACCGGGGGCATTGTGACCACCCAGAGCGGTACTGATGCCGCACCCATCACCCTGAACGGCTACGGGACCGGCAACGCCCCGACCATAACGGGCGGCAAATCGGGAAACTGCATCAGGATCAACGGAAACTTCACCATAGTTGACGGACTTCGCGGCGTCTCCTGCGGCTATGCCGGCATCAGCATCACCGGCGACCGCAACACGGTCAGGAACTCCAGCGCCTCCAACAACGCCGTGGGCATCAAGGCAGGAACCGGGTCCGATTTTGGGAAATACACCGGCAACGTACTGACCAACAACAACATCATGAACGTCCTGACGCAGGGCACGAACTGCGGAACACCCCAGGCAGTGAACTGCAGTGACGACTCCGGCGCTTCCGGCGTGCTGATCAACGGCAACGACAACGAACTCTCAGGCAACACGGTCAGCGGCTCCACGGCGTTTTCCTACGATTACAACCGCGACGGCGGTTCTTTCGAAATCTACAACGGAAACCGGAACTACGTTCATCACAATGTGTCGCTGGACAACAACAACTTCTCCGAGATTGGGAGGTCCTCCGGGACTGCGGACGGCAACACCTACCGCTACAACCTTGTCCGGTCGACGTGTGGGGCAAACTGTGCCCAGGCCAAAGGCTTGATCGCCCGCGGACCAGGGACCTCCTTCGGGCCCACGAACGGCACCGTTTTTGAGTTCAATACCGTCTACCTGAACGGGCCGCAGTCCCAGGCGATCGTCTGCCATGCGAGCTGCCCTTCATCGACTGTGATCCGCGGCAACATCCTGGCAGGTGTCAAGAACTCCTTGTGGATCAACGGCTCGGGCTGGACCGAGAGGCAGAACGTCCTCAACGGTCCGGTCAACTTCGTGCCGAACAGCACCTCCACCACTGCGTCGGCACGATTCGTGAACGCACCGGCCGATCTCCACCTGACCAGCGCCAGCCCGGCCATCGACCGCGCCGGAGCGAGCCCTTCCGCCTTCGACCTCGCCGGACTTGCGGTGCCCCAGGACGGAGACTGCAACGGTACGGCAGCTGCCGATTCAGGGGCCTACGAGTTCGACTCGCCCAACTGCTGACCATGCCGGGAGGGGTCTCAGCTGGCGCCGGACTGGCTCCAGCGCTGTTCGATCCGGCCAAATTTCCAGACGGCGAGCGCGATCAGCCAGATGATGACGAACAGTCCGACAATGATGTACCCGACGTTTCCGAGGTCCAGCGAACCGATGGCGGCCGCCGGCCCGGATTCGAGTCCCACCTTGTCCGCTACGACCCCGAGCAGCACGGTAACCCCGACCACCAGGGCCACAATCGCCGAGAGCACCGTGACTGTGAGGTTGTAAAAGACCTTGCGGACCGGCTTCAGGAACGCCCACCCGTAAGCCCGGGACATGAACACGCCGTCGGCGGTGTCGAAAATGCTCATTCCGGCGGCGAACAGCACCGGCAGGACCAGGATGGCGTACCAGGGCAGGGAGAAGGCCGCGGAACCGGCCGCGAGCACGAGCAGGGCCACCTGGGACGCGGTGTCGAATCCCAGGCCCATCAGCAGGCCGACGGGATAGATGTGCCATGGCTTGGTGATCCGCCGGATGGTTCCGCCGAGGAGCCGCGCCAGGAAGCCCCGGTTGTTGAGCTGGTGCTCAAGCTCAGCCTCGTCCAGTTCCCCGGTCCGCATGCCGCGGAACACCCGGGCGATGCCGATCACCGAGGCGAGGTTCATCAGACCGATCAGGATCAGGAACGTGCCGGCCACGACGCTTCCCACCAGTCCCAGCGTCTGCATCAGGGCCGAGTCCCCGTCCTGCACGGTCCCGGCCATGGCCCTCGCGCCGAGGGCCAGGAGCAGCGCCGCGCCGAACACCACGGTCGAGTGGCCCAGCGAGAACCAGAAGCCCACCCCCAGCGCGGCCTTTCCCTCGCCGACCAGCTTGCGCGTGGTGTTGTCGATGACGGCGAGGTGGTCGGCGTCGAACGCGTGCCGCACTCCCAGCAGAAAGGCGGTGACGCCCAGCCCTACCCCGTACACACCGGAGCGGCCCAGCGCGAAGTTCTGTGGAGCCACGGCCAGGGTCAACACACTCCAGCCGACCACGTTGAGCAGGAGGACGAAGCCGGTGATGCCGGCGAGATGGAACTTGTCCCGGCGTTCCCAGCGACCGGACGTCGCCCGCACCGGCTGCGCTACAGGCAACAAGTTGCTCATAGTTCGTAAGGGTAGGCGCGGGTGTCGCAGCTGCCAAGACCTCGCGGACTGTGCCCGGCCGGGTGGCCGCCGGCTGTGCCTTAGCGTGAGCCGTGGAGACCCAGACGCTCGGCCCTATCCGGCAGTGCGGCCTCCGTGCAAGCATGGGGCACACCGATCATGCACAGCACTCCGATCATGCACAGCGAGGGGACTCGATGAAATCCAATGAACTGCTGCTGGACGCCTTCGGCCGGATCCATGAGACGGTGGCCGCCGCCCTGGCAGAGGTCGACAATGCCACCTTGCTCCGACGGCCCGCAGGCAGCGGGAACTCGATGGCCTGGCTCATCTGGCACCTCGGCAGGGTCGAGGACGCGCAAGTGGCCTCCGCCGCAGGCCTGGACCAGGTCTGGACCTCGCAGGGGTTTGCTGCCCGCTTCGACCTGCCTCTTTCCAAGCGGGACACCGGCTACGGCCATACGAGCGGCCAGGTGGACGCGGTGCAGGCACCGCCGGAGCTGTTGCTCGAATACTACGACGCTGTGCACCGGCAGACTGTGGAATTCTTGAAGACCCTCGGCGACGACGACTTCGACCGCATCGTCGACACCCGCTGGGACCCGCCCGTCACGCTCGGGGTACGGCTGGTCAGCACCATTGCCGATTGCCTTCAGCACGTGGGGCAGGCCGCCTACGCGAAAGGCCTGAACCCCGCGCACGGGCACGGTTAGGGCGCCCGCTGCCATGCACGCCGCCGATATCCGCCAGCTCTTCCCGGGGCTCAAGGACATCATCTATCTCAACACCGCGACCACGAACGTCGGCTCCGCCCCCGCCCGGGAGGCCTACGAACTGGCGGCCGCGCGCTGGTCTGCCGGCCGGTTCGACTGGATGGAAGCCGAACGGGCGGGGGAGGACGCCCGTGCCATGTTCGCGGAGATCGTCGGCGCCACTGCCGGGGAGATCGCAATCGTTCCGGCCGTGAGCTCAGCCGCCGGGATAGTGGCGGCCAACCTGCCGCCCGCGAAGCACGGCGAGAACGTCGTGGTCGCCGAGAACGAATTCGCCTCGAACTACTATCMCTGGCTTATGCTCCGGCAGCGCGGCTACGAGGTCCGCGCCGTGGCTCCGGGCGGCGACGGCGTGACGGCCGAGGCGTTTGCTCAGGCGGCCGACGGCGGCACCCGCCTGATCGCCGTCAGCGCCGTTCATTCGGCCAACGGTTACCGGGCCGATCTGGGCGCGCTCAGCCGGGTCGCTGCCCGCTCCGGCGCCTGGTTTTTCGTCGATGCCTGCCAGGCGGCAGGCGCGGTGCCGCTGGACGTGGTCCGCGACGGCGTGGACTTCCTGGCCGCCGCGAGCCACAAGTTCCTGCTCGGTTCCAGGGGCATGGGCTACCTCTATGTCCGCAGCGGGCTGCTGGACCGTCTCCAGCCCATCGGCCCGGGCTGGAAGGCCGCCCGCAAGCCGGCCGAGAGCTTCTACGGGCCGGCTATGGACCTCTCACCCACGGCCTCGAAGCTCGACGCCTCATTGGCGTGGTTTCCCGCCCTGGCCGAGCAGGCGGCGCTCGGCATCTTCCGCCGGTTCGGGATCACGGCCTTGCTTGATCGCAACGCCCGGCTCGCCCTTCGCCTGCAGGATGCGCTGGCCGCGGAGGGCTCCGCCTTCCGGCCCTTCACCGAGCAGCACCGCTCGACCATCGTCTCCGTGCCGGTGAGCGATGCCGAGGCGGTCATGGCGCGGTTTCGCCAGGCCAACGTGGTGGCGTCGGTCCGCGAGGGCAGGATCCGGTTGGCCGTGCATTTCTACAATCTGGAAGAAGAGCTCGATCGCGTGGCTGAGTTGATCGGACGTGGCTAAGCGGCGCCGGCCAGTGCCGCCCCAGAACTGGGCCGCTTAGTCTCTCCAGCCTGACTTCTCGTCGCTGCTGTAGGCGAGGCCGATCTGGCTCCTGACTTCGTCCAAGGCCTCCATGACCTGAACGCTCTGCCGGGGCGGCAGGATGTCGTTGGCAGTGGCGTGCGCCGCGATGAGCCGCTCCATTTCCCGCGCCTGGTATTGCATTCCGCGGCCTGCGACAGGCTCATCGAAGCGCTCAGCGACGTTGCCGTCGGCGTCGTACCGGGTGAAGGCCGACGGCGTATACCAGACTGACGGGACCTCGATTCGGCCTTCGGTTCCGATGATCGAGGCCTGGTTTGGCCCTGCAGTATCCAGCGCGCAGTGCAGCACGGCCTGCTGCCCGTCCCCGTACTCGAAAATCATGGCGGTCTGCCGGTCAACACCGGTTTCCGTCATACTGGCCGCTGCCCGGATGCTGACCGGCGCTCCAAAGACGTCGAAGGCGAAGGACACGGGGTAGATGCCCAGGTCCAGGAGCGCTCCGCCGCCCAGCGCCGGGTCATTGAGGCGGTGCGTCGGGTCCTTGGGCAGATTCTGGTTGTGGTCCGCGATCACCGTCCGGACGTCGCCCAGCGCGCCGGATCGAATCAGCTCACGGATACGGACCATGTGCGGAAGATAGCGGGTCCACATGGCCTCAAGTGCGATCAGTCCCTTCGACTCGGCCAGCTCCACAATCTCCCGGGCCTGCCAGGCGTTCATGGCGAAGGGCTTTTCAATCAACACGTGTTTGCCGGCGTCCAGGGCCAACAGGGCATTTTCGTGGTGGAACGGGTGCGGCGTCGAGATGTAGACAATATCCACGTCCGGGTCAGCCACGAGGTCCTCATAGCTTCCATGGGACGAGGGGATCTGAAACCGGGCCGCGAACTCCCGCGCCGATGCCAGGTTCCGGGAGCCCACAGCCTGGACCAATGAACCGTTGTCGATCAGGTCCGGCGTCTGCAGCCCGGCGATGAACCCCGTGCCGAGGATTCCCCACCTCGCAGCGGGCGCGGCGGGATCTGCGGTTCCGGTTGTGGCGTGCTCTGACATCTGTTTGGGTGCCCTTCGGGCAGGTGGTCACGAAAGCATTAGGCGAGGTTTGAAGCATCGGCAGCTTCCCAGGACGTGTTCGTATCCTAAGCCTGCAATCCGGGACTCACGGTGTGAGCGGACCCCGAAGCACGCGCAGGGCAACAGCGGCATCACCCTCAATGAGGGCGGTATCCTCCAGGTTGGATCGGCCCCACAGCCCGAGGTACATCACGGGCAATGGGGCGGAAATCGATGCCACGGCGGAATCAGGGCCCAGTGTCCAGGCGGTGGCCCCGGGCACCTGGAAGGTCACCGCCTTGTCCGGGTGCGGCATCCGCTCCAGTCGCAGCTGGCGCGGCGCGAACATCGCGAGGACCTCGTCGACGCCGTCGAGCATGAAGTCCTCACCCAGGGCGGGGACTGCCAGGCCAAGCGCCTGGCAGGCGTCGATGAGGTGGATGGCGTGTTCGTGGGCCTGGCGCCGAAGCCAGAACCGGGCGTTGTGCGGCGGCGGTCCGAAGTCCCAACAGGGTTTCTCGGGGTCAAGTGCCGTCATCGTCTCGAGGAAGGGTGCCGTGCCTTCGAGGAACCAGGCCGCGGCGCCCTCGGCGGGCGGTGCCGGTTCCTGGACGAAGGTGCCCTCACTGACCACAGTGGCGGCCCACCGCTCGATTGAACCGAGATGTCCGAATAGTTGCTCGAGCGTCCAGCCCGGGCATGCCGGAACGGCGCGGGCAAGGCTGTCTTCCGGCTGGCGGGCCAGCGTGCCGAGATGGTCCAGGGAGCTGGCAAGCTGGTGCAGGTATCGATCGGGCGACATGGGATGAGCCTAACGCGGCGCGGTACGGAGTCCGGCGCCCGCACTCCGGCTTCGCCCCCGTTGGGGTCCGCTCGGATCACCCCGTATTCACATGCCCCGCCATGGGCGGCCGCTGACCCGTCGGCCGAAAATGATGCGTTGCGGAGCCTCGCGAAGTGGGGCATCTCCACGTGGTTTTCCGGGAGGCAAGTAGGCAGTCGCGTTTGCCCAAGCAGCGGGCAAGTAGCGACCGGAGGAATACGGGCATTGCCCCGGCGAAGTTGAGTAGCAATCACTCGCGCGCTCTTCAAACCCCGCTTCTAGGCTCCAGGGTACTGGGTTAATAAAGTCAATGTAGTGGTCAGAAACTGGTCTCAGCCATGCATGATCAAACGGAATCTCGGGTGTCGTCCGGCCATTTTAAGGGCCTTCTTCGCGGTGGACGCACGGGTAGGACGCCGCATCCCCGGAAGCACCGGGCGGCCACGATCCACGCAACTTTGCCCCGACAACGGCCATGGTCCCGAGGCGCATGGGCTTCGCTGCTGTCGGCAACGCTCACACTCGCTGCGCTGTCCGTCGGCGAGACGGCCGTTGCGGACGTGAGGACCATCGCCAACGATTCCCTGCGGACCGGATGGGACAAGGACGAGCCCGGGCTCTCACCGTCGGCCGTCGCATCATCGAACTTCGGCAAACTGTTCTCTGCAACCGTGGACGGGCAGGTCTACGCCCAGCCGCTCGTAGTAGGCAGTACCGTGATTGCCGCGACGGAAAACAATGCCGTGTACGGGCTGGACAGCGCCACAGGTGCGGCCAAGTGGACCCGCAAACTCGGACCGGCGTGGCCGGCGTCGACCGTTAACTGCGGTGACCTCACGCCCAACATTGGAATCACGTCCACTCCGGTCTACGACCCGGCGACAAGGAGCATCTTCCTGCTCGCGAAGACGAATGACGGGGCCAGCAAGCAATTCCCGCACTGGTACATGCACTCCCTGGACGTGGCGACCGGAGCGGAGAAGCCCGGATTCCCCGTCACCATCCAAGGCGCCCCGACAAGTGACCCCGCCCGCCCGTTCAACCCGATGACGGCGATGCAGCGCCCGGGGCTGCTGCTCCTGAACGGCGTGGTCTACGCAGGATTTGCCAGCCATTGCGACTACACCCCGTTCGTGGGCTATGTTGTCGGCGTATCGACCGCAGGCCGGCAGACGACGATGTGGGCGACCGAATCAGGCAACGCCAACGCGGAGGGCGGGATCTGGCAATCCGGCGGAGGACTGGTGTCCGACGGCCCCGGCCAAATCCTGCTCACCACAGGGAACGGCATTTCCCCCAAGCCCGGGCCGGGATCGAACCCCCCCAGCACTCTGGCGGAGGCGGTGGTCCGGCTCCGAGTCGGCACCGACGGCAATCTGAAACCCACCGACTTCTTCAGCCCGGCCGACAACGCGAAACTGAACCGAAACGACGCCGATCTGGGCGCCGGCGCTCCCGTCGCGATCCCGGACGGCTATGGCACCGCGGCACACCCGCACCTGCTGGCCCAAATCGGTAAAGATGGCACCATGTACCTGCTGGACCGGGACAACCTGGGCGGCATGGCGCAGGGGCCGGGTGGAACCGACGCCGTCCTGGACAAGGCCGGTCCGTACAGCGGAGTGTGGGGAAAGCCCGGGTTTCTCGGAACCACCAACGGGGGCTACCTTTACGTCGTCGAGAGCAACGGGTACCTTCGCGCGTTCAAGATCGTGACGAGCGCGGCGGGCGGGGTCAGCCTCGCCTCCGTCGGGACCTCCGCCGGCACGTTCGGGTTCAGCTCCGGTTCGCCGGTGGTGACCTCCACCGGCACAGACGGGTCCTCCGCCCTTGTCTGGGTGGTCTATGTCAGCGCAGGTACCGGGGCCGATGCGGAGCTGCGCGCCTACCGGGCAATACCGGACAATACGGGGAACCTCAAGGAAGTGTTTAGCGCCCCACTGGGTATAGGGTCCAAGTTCTCCTCGGTGGCCACTGACAAGGGCCGCGTATACGTGGGCACCCGGGACGGGCACGTCCTGGGCTTCGGCGCCCCGACTACGTCAGCGGTAGGGGCAAAGAACACCGACCTCGGTACCGCCAAGGTTGGCACCTCCGTGACCGGGAGCGTAACGATCACCGCATCGCGGGCGGTAACAGTCAGCTCCATCACGACGCGCGCCCCGTTCAAGATCGGAACCGGGCTCACGATGCCCCGGAAGTTGGCCAAGGGCGCGAGCATGACCGTGCCCGTGATCTTCGCTCCGACTGTTCCGGGCCAGGCCGACGGCACGCTGACGGTCAAAACGGCCGACGGCGAGACCGATCTCATCGGCGTCCACGGCGTCGGCACGAAGGAGGGCCTGGGCGCGACTCCCGCCGTAATCCAGTTCACCGACGTGCCGACAAAAACTGTCAGCCGGCAGACTGTCAACATCGTCAACACGGGCACAACCGTGGCAAAGATCACTGGGGTCACCCTTCCGGCAAACGCACAGCTCCGGGTCGACCCCGGCACGGTGCCGGCTGTGGGGCAGACGATCCAGCCGCTCGCATCGGTTGCGGTGTCCATGACGTTCAGTCCCACGTTGGCGGGCCCGGTGGCCGATACGCTCGTCGTCGCCAGTGACCGCGGGAAGGTGACCGTTAAGGTGGCCGCGACCGCCGTGGCCGGCGCGGCGCACCTGGAGATGCCGCACTCCCTGGACTTCGGTGACGTCCCCGCCRGGACGTCGGTTACCAGGGCTTTCGAGATAAAGAACACCGGCAACGTCCCGATGACCATCACGAAGGCGAAAGCGCCACAGGGCGTCTTCTCCACGACGACTCCCATCTCCGAGGGCTTGAAAATTCCCGCCGGTGAAACCGCGTACCAGACGGTGACCTTCGCGCCCACGGCCGTCGGGCAAGCAGGGACGAGCGAGACCTTTTACCTGATCACTGCGGACGACGGCCAAGCTGCTCAGAAGGTCATGCTCACCGGGAACGGTACCGATGACCCCATCGCTGCTTACGGGTGGAAGATCAATGCAGGCCGCCCCGGGTCGAGCCTCGGCCGGTCGCTGACCGCGGAGTATGCCGTGGGAGTAGGCAAGTGCCAGGACTACACCAGAGGAGTGATCTGCTGGTCAACCAAGACCGGGGCCCATGCAGTCCTCAATGAGATCTACAAGCGGTACAGGGCCGAGGGCGGCGCCGGTGGTCCCTTCGGCTTCCCGACCTCGGACGAGAAAGTGTCGCCGGACAAGGTGGGGAAGTACAGTGACTTCTCCGGTGCGGGTGGGACTTCGATCTACTATTCGCTGACCACCGGGGCGCGCTCTGTGACCGGCGCGATCAGGTCCAAATGGAGGGCACTGGGCGCGGAGACAGGACCCTTGGGGTATCCGATCACCGACGAGAAGCGCACCCCGGACGGGGTGGGACGGTACAACCACTTCTCCGGTGCGGGTGGGGCATCGATCTACTGGACACCGACAACCAAGGCCCACTCGGTAACAGGGGCCGTCCGTGCCAAGTGGGCGTCGCTGGGCTGGGAGACGGGCCTAGGCTACCCGACCTCTGACACTACGGCGTCTGCGGACAAGGTGGGGCGCTACAACCACTTCTCAGGTGCGGGTGGAAACTCGATCTTCTGGTCACCGACGACGGGGGCGCACTTTGTCCTGGGGGCCATCCGGTCCAAATGGGCTGCACTTGGCTGGGAGACCGGCCCGCTGCGGTATCCGATCACGGACGAGGAGGGCACCCCGGACAGGGTGGGGCGGTACAGCCACTTCTCCGGTTCGGGCGGGGCATCGATCTACTGGACGCCGACTACCCAGGCGCACTCGGTGACCGGTGCGATCCGGAATAAGTGGGCGTCGATGGGCTGGGAGAAGAGCCGGCTGGGTTATCCGACGAGCGACTCGTACACGGTATCCGTCGGCCGGGCAACGGATTTCCAGCACGGGCGGCTGACGTGGAATGCGACGGCCAAGACGGTCACCGGATAGCGGTGCCCGCGTCAGTTCAGAAACTCCCGGACCGATTGGCGTCTGGACCTCATCGGTCTGGACCTGATCGGTCCGGACCTGTTCCGCCTGGAAGTGGGTGAGTGCGGCGGCGTAGATTGACGATGCGGGCAGACCGATCTCCGGCCCCGGTGCGGTCCGCCAACGAGCCTGTGCATGAAACCCCGCCATGCCGAGGAGTGATCCGATGAGTCAACTTATCCAGCGCCTGCTTGCAGCGTTCAATGACCACGACCTTGAGGCAGCCGCCGCGTTGTTCCATGAGTCATATAAGAGCGTGCAACCGGTCCACCCGGCCAGGGCATTTGTGGGACGGGCGCAGATGCACGCGAACTGGGCAGCGATATTCGCTGGCGTTCCCGATTTTCATGCAGAAGTGCTCCGCTCCGCGGACGACGGTAACACCGCGTGGAGCGAATGGACCTGGGCCGGCACCCGCACCGATGGGCGGCCCTTCGACATGCGCGGCGTGACGATCTTCGAGATCGAGGACGGCCTCATTACGAGCGGAAGACTCTTCATGCAAGAGCTTGAACGAGGGGACGTGGGCATCGCAGAGGCAGTCCAGACGCTGACGGGCCGCCGGCCGGACCGGCCCACGGGTCCGGTGGACTGAAGTGGCTGGTCTCAGGCGGCCGAAGGAAGGCTGCGCGCGCTTCTGAGCGTTTTGGCCTGGTGCCGGAGCTGGCGCCGGTGCCGGGAGCCCGGCTGATCCGTTGCTGATGGGCGGAGCGGCGTTCCGGGCAGGGGTGGTGCGGTGGAGTGGTAGGTGTGGCCGGTGGGGGTGGTGAGTTTGATGGTGTGCCTGTGCCGGTCGCCGCTGCCGGAAGCGGATCCGGGTGCTGGGCGGGCGGTCCAGCCGGGGGTTTCTTTGGTGTGGTTGCAGGCTTCGCAGAGTCCGGCGCCGTTGGCCAGGGCGGTGGGGCCGCCGTCGCGGTGGGGGATGATGTGGTCCAGGTGGCGGATGGGGGCGTCGCAGTACGGGGTGCGGCAGGTTTCGTCGCGGACTTGGATGAGGCGGCGGAGTCCGGGCGGGAAGATCCGGGCGCGGGAGTCCATCGCGACGAGCCCGCCGGTGCCGGGGTGGGTGTAGAGCCGCGGATCCACACGCCGAACGCGGTGTCATCGGATGTCCCGTCCGTGCCACCGGATATTGGGGGGCTGCCGGGTCCCGGGGAACCGTCGGCTATGCCGCCGGGGTTCGTGCCGGGGGCGGGCCCGACCCCGATGCCATGTCCTGTCTCCGTGTCCGTGTTCTGGGCCGCGCCGCCGCCGGGTTCCGGGGAACTGCCTGCCGAGCCACCGGGTGTAGGGGATCCGGCGGTTTCTGTGGCCGCTGTGCCGTTGATCAGTGTGCGGGCCCAGCCGGCCGGGACGGTGCCGTAGCCCGGGAGCCGGGCCGGTTCGGCGTCGGCCTGGAAGAGCGTGCGGTCGGTCATGACAAGCTGGATTTCGACCCCGGTGATCCCGCCGGGGGTGCCGGTGCTGCGTTCGACGAGGGTGTCGGCCATCAGCTGCCCCCGGCCCCGCGGGTCCCCGCTGTTCCTGAGGGCGTCGGCGTGCCGGGTCAGGGCGGTGTAGACGGCGACGCCGGCGGTGACCGGGAGCAGGGCGGTGAGATGGCACATGGTGTCCGGGGCGGGCCGGAGGCTGACGTGCCGCTCGGTGGCGGCGTGCGCGGCGCGTTCGGTGACGGTGCGCGCATCCAGC
>NZ_JBFTZV010000036.1:0-32570 GCF_056406615.1 Arthrobacter sp. P1_B3
CCCGGGAGGGCCCGTCTTCCCGACACCCGCCAAGGCCCCAACATCTGCTAGACCGTCGTCGGCGCCGACCGCCGGGCCCTCCACCCGCCTTGGATCATCCATGGCACACTCCCTTCTCCTGTCAGGAGAAGGGAGAATCTCACGCCGCGACTATGCCGACCAGACACTGCAAGAAACCGGCCCTGAACAGGCCAGTCACCCGAAAATCGGCATAATCCCAACATCGGCATAAGCGATCAACGGCGTCATCGAAACCACCCGCCGAATCGCCCGCGGCTTCCGCAACTTCACCAACTACAGACTCAGATGCCTACTCGCCGCCGGCGGCCACCGCCCCTACCGGGCGAAACAAACCAACCATGCCTAAATGCGAGGGGCCACTTTACGGAACTGAGGCAGTAACGGTTGGCTATTTTGTACGGTGCAGCGAAATTATCCGGCTCGGTGAGCATGCCGGAGTCAGGCCAATACGAGACGGACGGATACATGGCGCCAAGAGACAACGCATCCGGTCTCATCACCACGTCCCTCGGTCGCCCCGCCCTCCCGTTTTCTGGGCGGTAACGCGAATTATGCCCTGACCTCCCTGTAACGCTGCAATAACGGCTCGTAAGAACACTTGATCCATCCTCTCCGGTAACAGCATCCTCTACATGAGGAGTCATCAGCATGGCATACGCAAAGGCTCGATCGACGGGCCCGCCAGGAAGCAAAGTGCACGAACCCAATCGGCCACTGTTTCCGATCATGTTGCTTGCGACCGCAGGGCTGGGCGTTGCGATGGTGCTTCTTGGCGTCCTAATGTCCGAACAGCGGAACGACCTGTGGATGGAATCCGCCAAGGTGGGAATCCAACTTCTCGCCGTGGGAATTGTTGGCGGTGGTCTCAGCGTCGGCTGGAAGACGGTGGAACAACAACGAAGTGACCGGAGAAAGGACTTTGAGCTCAAACTGGAAAACAATCGGGAGGTGCACGAACGTCAGTTGGCGACATTCGTGCAGGTGGTGACGGCGTACAACGGAGTGAAGTCGGTGCGGCGAACTTTGAAGAGCATTGGCCTCACGTCGCGCACAGGAGCCCTCGACAACTGGCAGGTAACCGGCTTCCACACGCAGATGTCGCGCTTGAATGAGCTTCAGCTTGTGTTTGAAGCAATGGTGCGTGAATTTGGCGAAACAGACTTGTTCAGTTCGGACACTCCGGCAATTATCAAGGAGCTTTCGAGCATTGAGCGCTATCTCAACAAGGTCCTCGCCGTATGGGAGGACCACGGAGCGGAGATTCGCGAGGGTTCGTCCTTGCAGACGGTGGCTGACGGACTGGCGGGGTTGCTCAATACGTCAATGTTCACGGAAGGGGTGGTGCAACGACGTCGGCGTGTCACGGAGACGATGCACAGACACCTCTTTGGCATTGCGTCTGCCGCAACGCTTGAGGAACTGGCCCAGCTCGAGGCGGCTGGAGGACGTTAGGGGAGCCCGAATCCGAATGCAATCCACAAGGCAGTCGTGCGGACGGACATGGCATCGAGTCATTCAAGCGGGGGACAGGATTTGCTCGCGGACGAAAGCCAAACTAGTCCTGCCTGGCCGCACAAGCGCCCACACCGGTGCGTGATACGGGCAGGGTCCTGCACGACCTGGGCCAGTCGCCGGCCAGCTACGCGATGATGAAACGCACTCTCGGCCCGGCCGCTGCGAGGAAGTACCGCAACCGGATAGCGACCCGGTGCTTCGAGCACGCCAGCACCAGCGTCGGCCTGCTCGTGGAGCGAGATGTATCATTTCCGTCGGATGCGGCCCCAATGCCCGTCCATACCGCCAATAGTCCACCCGCGGACACAGAGAGTTCAACAGGCAGAATCGGCCAAGCGTTTAGGCGCGTATCTGAGGTAAAAGGACAGCGCATCAGTTGTGCCCCGCCTCGATCCCGTGCTGGTCGGGACTCGCGCGCCAAATAGTCTAGGTTAGTGCCTCGAACGGGACCGTAGCCGACTTGGCCGAAGTTTCACCACTGGCCGTGACCGAGGTCGGGAAGCCTGGGGGAGGGGCGTTTTTCGGCACGACGATTGTAGTGCTGAATGCTCCTTCGCCGTCAGCTTTCACCTACGTGATCAGGGTGGCGTGGAGACGGACGGCGATCGTCTCGTTCGGGTAGTAATTCCGGCCACTGACGTGGACGGTCCCGCCGACCCGTGCCTCCATCGAAGCTGATGGCGAAGGCATTCAGTGCCGGCTTCCACCTTGTGGCCCATCGTGCCCTTCCTTTGCCTGTGGGGTCTAGTGCCCGCGTCGCCAGGTAGAGGCACTTCAGGGCCGCCTGCTCGGTGGGGAAATGGCCCCTGGCCCTGACCGCCCGCCGGTAGCGGGCGTTGACGGACTCGATGGCATTGGCTGCAGATGACCCGCCGGATCTCCACGTCATAGTCCAGGAACCGCACGAAATCGCTCCAGGCGTTCTCCCACAGCCGGGTGATCGCGGGATACTGCCGGCCCCACTTGGTCGAGAACTCCACGAAGCGTTCCTTCGCCGCTGCCTTGGAGGGCGCCGTGTAGACCGGGCGCAGGTCCCGTGCCATTTCGTCCCAGTACTGGCGGGCGGCATACCGGAACGTGTTCCGGATCAGGTGCACGAAGCCGTCGCCTTCTTCATCGGTCTTCATTAAGGGCTCCGCGATGGCTTCAGCCATCGGAGTCCAGGAAGTGACAGCCTTCGTACTCTCGCATAGCAGGCGCGAGGCGGACAGCTACGGCGTCTTTCTTGCCGCTGGAGCCGTCTATTTGATCATCAGTATCTCCATAGCAAATGTCCGGCGTTGCCTTGACCCGGATGCGTCTGAGGTGGTGCCAATTGGCAAAGCGTTCGACGGGTTTGGCGACTTCGGCTGGCAGGGGCGCAGCTTGTCCGAGATGAACACCGAAGACTAGGAACCCGCTTCGCCTTGATGAGTTTCGCTGGGTGCCTTGGACTCTTGGATGTGTCTTCCGCTCCGGTCCACTTCATTCAACCAGAGAGATCTGACTGTATCGGTCAGGGCCTCGCGATACGCGTCTAGCAGTCGTTTTGCGTTGTTGAGTTCTTGCTCTGTCAGGCCGGAATGTTCCGGCCCGGCATTTCTGGCACATATATTTGCGCGTCGCTCAGGGTCGCTCTCCGTCAATAGGAAGTATCGAACAGAAAGGAGATCCGTGACCCGATGCCAATATTGGGCGGGTTGCGGTGAGCGATAGCAGATACGCAACCTCTGTTCAAGAACCTGGCCACGTACGCGCGTGATGTTGTAAATAGTGTCTATTTTTTCTCGCGCATCGGCTAGCTCGGGTCGCGTTGCCCTCTCGCCCAGTGGAATGTCACGTGCTTTCCGCCAGAATGCCTGGAGGCCTAGGTAAAGGCTGTTTCCTGTTTCTGTGATATCGATGGCGAGTGTGTCACGAGTCTCCCCGGCTTCTTTACGACGCTGCGCCCAGGTGGCTACCTGATTTAGAACAAACAACGCCAAAAGCGCGGTTATGGTCGGGCCGCTCGCCGCCACTACTATCCGTTCCCAGAGTGGATCCATCGGTTCCTCCTATGCCGTTTCCTCTTGCATTTGTGGAAGGGAAACTGGCATGACTTTAGCCTCAGGGCGTTACTCTCGCGTGACTACAGTTGCGGTCTCTTGGTTAGACGATAGGAAGTGTGATCGGGTCCTGCCCGTCCGGGCCGGCCATTATCGCCGGGGCGGTCCTGCAGCGCCTGCTTGATGCGGTCCTGTTGCCGGGAGGGTGGCGCTGCAGGACCTGTGCCCGGCGGGGCAGGTTCTGGCAGGGATGGGGCCGGGGCCTTCTGTTTCACAGCGATGACAGGGACGATAGCGGCAGGCCGTTATCACGGTGTTACTGGTCAAACTGCAAGTCCCGGCGGGCAGTTCAGACCGCTGCCAGGTTCCGGAGTGGACTCTCTCTTTCGGCTACTCATGAATCCAAAGACGTTGAAGATCGCGCAGATTTTTCGTCGGGACGCTGCCAGATGACGCGGGCCATTGACATCACGCTCGGGACTGCGGAAAGTCGTTGCTACATAGGTTTCCAGCTCTTCAGACTCACGCTGGATTTGGGGGTACCCATGGGCAACGAGGACTATGGCTTTCAGTTGAGCCTGCTTCAATCGTGGCAACTTCGCCGCGACACCGACGCCGTGCACGTTGCAACGCGGCAACAACGGCTCATTACTGCGCTGGCCATCAACGGTCCCCGCCCCCGAAGTTATCTGGTCGGTCTGTTGTGGCCGGAGGTTCAAGAGTCCAAGGCGCTCGAAAGCCTGCGCGTCAGCATGCACCTCGTCTCGCGGCAGGTCCCTGGCCTGCTGATCAATGGCGGGACCGTGCTGTCCCTCAGCGAACGGGTCGACGTCGACCTGCACAGGGTCCGGGCTCAGATCCGGGAGCTGAGTCGAGTGGGACTCAATGGAAACGTGGCCTCCTGTCTGCACCAGTTACGGGCCGCCGAGTTGCTCCCTGGCTGGTATGACGATTGGGTGCTTTTTGAACAGAGCAGGTTGCGGCAGGACCGGCTCCACGCATTTCAGATCATTGCTCGGGAGTCGCTGGCGCGCTGTGACTATGAGGTTGCCTTGGAGGCCTCGGAGGCGGCCCTGGAACTTGAACCGCTCTATGAAAGTGCCGTTGCACTTCTCATTCAGGCTGAAAGGCAGCAGGGCAACAATGCTGCCGCGCTTCGGGCCTTCGAAAAGTATCAAGCGAAACTGAAGCAGGACATGCGCCTTGTCCCTTCGGAGGCCATCCAGCGCCTCGTCGCGGACATTTCGTCGCAGCCAAGCCGCAAACGCATGAGAGATATCTAGACGTCGGCGGGAGGGACAGGCTGGGCGGAGAGCCACTGGCGCACCACGCTTAGGACCTCGTCTGGATCGGCAGTGGCGACGGTGCTCGGCTCATCGTCCGGGGCTTTGCTGTAGGTTATCCGGGCGCGAAAGCCTGGCGTCTGGTCGGGCTCGTGCCATGTGCGGATAACTAGCGTGCCCATGGACGGCATTGCCGGGTCTGACACGTCTTCGTCCGAGGTTCCTGACGGACGATCATCGTTGGTCATGGCATTTCACCTTGCTCTCTATCGCCGACCACCCACATGGTGGAAGATCGAGGCCTTCCCACTTCCGAGTCCGCCTCGGTTGTCAGCCGCAAGCAGCTGCCGGCGTTTCTGCCATGGAAGGCACCCGAGAACCGGCTGTCCCCGGTTGCTTTGATCCTGCTGCACAGGATTCAGGATTCAATCCTACGTTTGCTCAAGGTTTGCTCAAGTTTGCACGGTGAGCAACGCGACGCCACGGAAATTAGTTTTGGAGGCAGTCGTCGAACCATACGCCAATGAGTCTCGGGCCGGCATCAGGTGCCCCCTTGATGCAAAGAGGGGTGTGTACACTTCCTGCCGACGCCTCTCCTTGGGCCTGGGCCGCCCGGGTGACATGACCAGGGCATGAATTAGTGTCGGCCGCTTCGTGAGCCCTCTTTTGGCATGGCCACTGCCGGGCTTGATCGCGCCGGTCCGCAGTTCCGCTACTCGCCGGTCCTGATCCCGGCACCATGTTTGGCGGTCAAGGTGCCCCCACCGGGCATTGGCATACGCCAATCTAGGAAGCTTGAAAACACAGCGTTTAAGCGTCCGGTTTCTGCCGGGGAGTGGTTCATTGGAGGATCCTCCAACGGGACGCTCTGCTTTTGAGGAGCAGGAGATTTGTCACGGACGCGACAATCAACCGGACGCGGGAGCCGGCCGCCGCGACGGAATGCCGAACGGTCCTGCTCGCCGATGCTGCTCCGCCATAGCTACCTCAGCCGGGCAATGATCGACTGCCACCGGCGTAGCGGGCCGAAGGGCATCGAAGGGTCTTCGACCGAAGCCAAAATGCCCAGCTGGAGATCGGTCCACAAGTAGACGTTCTCGCCGGCGTCGGTCTTACCCCACGCGTACCTGCCGGTGGTCACCGCCCCCTGGATGAAGGCGCCGCGGCCCGGGTCTTTGGAAAGGCAGGTGCCAGCCGGCAGCGTCGTTCCACCGGTCAGGTAGGAGAAGGCCCGTTCGACGGCCTGGACGCATTCATACTGCTGGAAGTACATCCGCTCCGGGTCGCCGGGAGTGGGCGAGCAGGCCAGCTCGACGACCAGGCCCTGTGCCTGGGCGGGGTCCTCCTCGCTTTTCTCCTGGCAGGCGGCCGTGGACCGACTGCGGGAGGTGGCTGAGCAGCACCTCCGCCGCAGTGGGCGGAACCGGTTCGGGGGACTCCTCCGGCGGGATGGATTCCTCCGGTGCCGCCACCACCACGTCCTCCGCCGGGCTAAGCTGCAGCGTCCTGGCCTGGACGCTCACGACGCCCGCGAAGGCCAGCGCGGCCACCGTCACTACGGCCGCGATCAGTGCCGGGACGGTCCGCCGCGAACCAGTGGCCTTCCGCCGGTGCGGGGATTCCTCGATCATCTGCATTAGGCGCTCGCGGGCGGGTGGTTCCAAGCTGTTGAAGTACGCCTGGGGCGCGCAGCGGGGGACGTCCGCTCTGCGAAGGCCATGAGGTTCAGGTGGCGGTTGGTCAGATGCGGTTCATTCATGGCGAGTTGGGCAAAGCGCGGCAGCCAGCGGGATCTGACCCTCGCCGCCTGATCCAGGACCCCGCTGATCGCCAGGCTGGGGCTCAGGTCCTTGCCCACTAGGATCCGGTTCATCATGGCTCCCGCCGCCGGGATGTCATCGCAGCAGGCGGTGCCGATCTGGTCGTCCGAATACGTGGTGGCCCGGAAATACGGGGTCAGGAAGAGGCGGAGGAGCCCCAGGTCTTCCCGGACCTCTATCCAGGCCACCACCAGTGTGAACTGCCGCTGGCGCGCCTTCAGCCGGCCGAACTCGACCCCAGCAGGAATACGAGCTGGGGTCGCCTGGGATCCTGCTGCAGGTCCGCCACCAACCCACCCTCCAGCAGGATGGTCCGCGTTCCCAGGTAGTTCCATGTGGATACCGGGCTGGACGCCTTTTCCGTCACGTACATGTCAACCCTGCGCCAGTAGTCTAAGCTGGTCAGCACGTCCTCGATGATCTCGGCGAGCCCGGGGAGGTTTCCGGGGCGACAAGGACGGCGCTGCCGAGCACGGGCACGGTGGACCAGCACGAGAATCCAGATGGCGACTCCCGCGACCAGCACGACGACGACTGGCGCGAGGAGAGCGCCAGCTGGCTGAATTCGTACGGGTACTGCAGAAGGCTATTGTCGCCGGGCGAACCCGGATCGCCCGCTTCATGGGGGGTCTTGCGACGTGTTCGGCGGGGTCGGCGTTCCGGATCCTATCCCCACGCTGATGGGCCTCTGTCGGAAGGGCCAGGAAGTGTGGTCCCGTGTGTTGGAACCTCGTTTCAAAGCAAGGCGTGGGTTGCCCGCCACACTTGGCTGGCAGGCGGAGCCACATTGGAAAAATCGTTGGCCGTGTGCTCGTTAACCTCCTGCATATCGCCCCACGACGACGTGGATGCGGGCGGCGGTGCGGCGTCCGTCGGTGCTGGTCCCGGCACATGCGTCGACGAGGTTGTCCTGCCCCGCAGCATAGACATGACCAGACGTTCCTGTTCGTCGGTCGCGATGAGGTCGTCGACCACGCATTCGATGAGCCTAGTTAGTAGTCGTGGGTGCCTGGACCAAGCCCGCGCCCACGTCCCACGGATCCGTGCCGGCCTTGAGTGGCCGGAACGTTCCTGAACCGATCAGCTTGGACTGTAGGAATACCGGACTCAGCTGCCCCTGTGCAAGAAGCCGTTCCGCCCAGAGGGCCGTCACACCGGCCACATGCGGGGTCGCCATGCTAGTTCCGCTGATGGTGTTGGTGCCGCCGTTGAGCCAAGCGCTGAAAACCCCGACTCCGGGTCCGGCCACAGTCGCCATCGTATTGGAAAACGGTGCCACGGTGAGTCCACCGCCGCCGTCGGCCAAGGCAGCAACGGAAGTGATCCCGTACGCCGCGGCCGGCGGGGCAACGTTAATCTCGTAGGCGGGATTGCCAGTGCGTTCGCTTTCATTGCCGGCGGCCGCGACGATTATTGTGGTCTGAGCGACTGAGGCGCGGGCGTTGAGAAGGTTGGCCAGCTGTTCGAAAAGCCGGACGTTGGCGCGGTAGCCTTCGAGGGCGATCGAGGTGGCGGCGGGGATGGATAGACCGTTCCCCTGGACCAGCTCGTCCACCCAGCCGGGAAAGTCCATTCCTAACGACATGGAGATGACATGGGCACCGTTGTCGGCAGCCCACAGCATTGCCGTGGCAAGTATGTCGCTGCCGCCGCCGTTCGGGCCGCCGAGGACCTTGCCGATCAGGGCCTTCTGGACGCCGCGGGCGACGCCGATTCGCTGGCCCGCGAGGTCGCGGCCGAAGATCGTTCCCGCGCAATGTGTGCCGTGGCCGTTGTCGTCGTCGGCGCTGCCGGCGCCCGTGAAGTCCTTCGTCACAAGGTCGACGCCGGCGAAGGCCGGGTGGGTGGCATCTATACCGGTGTCCAGGACCGAGACGGTCACCCCGGCGCCCGTGTAGGGAGACGTATCTGCGCCCACTGCTTTGACGCCCCATGTCACCGCAGCGGCCGGTGCAGCATTTGCTGCTAGGGGTTCGATGAGTTTCATCGGCATTGCGGGGGCGAAGCCGAGGACCGTGGGATCATTTTGCAGGGCGTTGATGGTAGAACTGGAGGGGTTGTCGTTCGTCTCCGCGGTCATTCCCACAGCCCGTTCCGCGATGTCCTGGGCTGCCGTTTCGAGTCCTCGGACTCCCGGTCCGTCGAAGGGGTTGCGGGTGGCGCGCAGGGCAGGGGCGCGAAGAATGAGAATCTTTTGGTTGAGTCGTTCGGACATCTTGTGCTCCTTGGCCGTTACACGGCAGCGTGGGCCTTTGGCGCCAGGGCTGCAGTGTGAGTTTTTTGCAGGGCGCCGGCGAGGAGCCGGGCGAAGGAACGGGAGTAATCCCTGACATGATACTGCGCAGCGAACGGCTGAGACCCTGCAAACTTGCCGAGGCAGCGGATCAACATGCCTATTCACGTAGACGTAGTAAAAGCTTGTCAGACCCCGTCAGCTGTCATTGGACCGCCTTGACTCATGGGAAAAGGTCCGTGGAGGCGGGATCCTGGATGACTTGGTGGAGGTTCTTGACTTGCGGGCCTTCGATCAACGTGGTCATGGGTGGAGTTAGCTTCGACATGGTGCTAGGTCTACATCGCGCAGCGTTATTTCGGCGTTACCAGTCGAATCAAGAATTCCGTCGAGGGTGAGTCGGCGGGTTGTCCCGGGGGTTCGACCGAGGTCCAACCAGCCGACGTCCACAGCACGGTCCTGGCTCACGCAGAGCACGGGGGCGGCCGCCGCCACGTCGTCGCGTGGAACTGCAACAACACGGGGCGATAAGTTGTCAGTACCCGACGGCAGCAGCCCAGCGGAATACTCGTACTCATCAGTTCCTGGGTGACGGTCCGCGTCGTCCCGTCACCGCCCGCGGTCAGCACAATTTCCACTCCGGAGGCCGCAGCCCTCTTGCCTCCTGACGCCCCCCGTGTCGCTGCAGTAGTCGGAAACTATAAGGGGCGCGTCCATCCATGGCGTTTAAACTCCCGGTCCACTCGCGCGCGAAATCGTAGCAACTCGACCGGATGGCTTAACTTCGTCGAGTTCACTGCGACGACTGCAGGCGCCGCGGTGGGCAGTACGGATTCCGTGGCCCCGAAGCCACTGGGTAGACATGGCCTCATCGTATTGGTTTAGGTGCATCTGAAAATGCTCTCGCGACAACGTACTGCCACACATCGTCTGTGCGCAGCGCCCAGCTACTGCAACTGCAGTACACGTGACGAAAATCGCTGCCGTGTCAGCTGTCCGTCTCTGCGCCCGGTCCCCGTTGTATTCGGCCCTGCTGCGGCGAAGATTCGAGCCGCTTGTGCTCAGCGTAGTAACGGTCCTGTAACGGGGCTGCTGCACAATGACTTATAGCTTCGCTCTTCAGCGGCGTGGAGGTGCGTCTTGAACCGCTGGTATTGACCGAGGCCGATGGGAGACCGATATGGCGCTGTTCAAGAACGACGTGTCTGAGTATGTGACACCTGGACGGTTGAACCCCGCGCGGCTGGTAGTTACGTTCACGCCCGTCGATGGTAGCCCTGACCGATACGCGGTGAAGGCCCGCGTCGATGACGATGGTGAAATCACGGCAGGCCATTTCGCTGCCCGTCCCGAGTGGCGCAGCCCCAACGCTTCTCTCCTGACGTCGAAGAGCTATCCGGTTGAGCCACAACGCGCCAAGGTCGGTACTCAGCTTTTCAGTGCCCTTTTCTCCGGAGCACTCAGCCGTTGCTGGGCACAGGCAGCCGAACGAGGCCGGCAGCCAATAGACCGAGGACGGCAGCGCGGATTACACATCATCATTCGTAGTTCGTCCTACGCCGTGCATGCCCTCCCCTGGGAGCTGTTGTCGGACCCGACCCCGACGTCCTCCGAGTACGTCGCCTTCTCCGACGGCTGGTCCGTGCTGCGCGACACTCAAGTCCCCGGCCTGGAGGCCACACCTGACATCGGGGATTTGCCTGACCCCGTATTGGCATCCGACCTGGCATTGCTGGTCATGACCACGTCCATCGTCGGGGTGGACCAGAACGCCGACCCCGGAATAATCAATGGAGCGTTCCCCTACGACGGCGTGCGCACGGTCCCGGATGCCGCTCCCGAACAGATCCTCCAAGCGCTGGAGAGCGATGCGGCGGACATCGTGCACTTTGTAGGGATCGGGGAGCAATCGCGGCATGGCCGGAAGGATCTCTTGGTCGGGAGGCCAGATAAGACTGCTGCGCTCTCGGGCAAGGCGCTTGCCACGACGCTGAAAGACGCTTCGCGGTTGCGCCTGGCGGTCTTTGCAGCCTGCGAAACCGACCAGCTCGCGGCGCAGCTTGCCTCGGTTATCCCCGCGGTGATCGGCATCAGGGGGATTATTAGCGATACGGGCCTCCAAGCCTTCCTAGGGGGCTTCTACGTTGCACTCGCTGCTGGGGCGACGCTGTCCCAAGCGGTCGCTTCCGGACGAACCCAGCAACTCGGCTTCTCGCAGTCTCTTGGCGACGAGTGGGCCCAGCCCGTTCTGTTCCTGAAGCAGGACGGCCCGATCATCCGCCCAACGAGCCCGGGCGGGGACACCATGATGACCGTCCTTGAACTGGGTGATCCGGAAACGCAAGCAGGTACGGAAGCCGAGAAGACAACGGGACTGTTGCTCCAAATCAAGGAGGCGAATCTTGGCGCCCTCCGCGAGCAGTGGGGCAAGGCTGAGAAATCTGACGCTCCGGCGGACACTCCGGCCTTCGTGCAGGAGCAGATCGATCGACTCATGGAAGAAGTGGAAACGTTGCGAGGAGCGGGCGGATGAACGCGGCAGGAAGGACGTCGTCGGTCGCCGCCAGCAATATGTCGATTCCTCGCCTCGCGGACGCGGCACGGCGGYTGAACGAGTGTAAGTCAACGGTGGACGAATTGCGGCGGATGGTCGAGAAGATGAGCCAAACGCGACTGACTGCTGTCGTCGGCGAGCAACGCCTGATCGAGTCTCTGACGAAGATCATTTCGAGGGCCGACGAACAGATCGCCCAGATGGCAACGGGAACGCCAGGCAAGCTTAAGGGCTGCATGGCGGAGCTCGAGAGCCTCCTTGATGGGCCGGTATGGACGGTCGCCCGTCAGACTCACGAGGACGTCATGGTGAGGCAGGCGGACGTCGACGCCTACGCGAGAGCCGTCACTGAGGAGTATCTGACCCTGCGACCCAACTTCGCGGACCTTGATCTCATTGTCGAACGGGCGAAAAAACTTCACTTCGAAGGGGCCGAATCGGCGAAGGATCTGGCCAAGGCCTTCGGTAGGTTCCGAACGAGTGAGACCGACTTCCAAGCCGGCCGTTATGACACTGCCGCCGCAGCCGTGGAGCACGCAAAGGGCCTGTTGGTGGCGAAAGAGCTGCTCGCTTCGGAGCTCTCTACTGGGCAGGTCGTAGTCGAAACGCAAAAGTTCGGGGCCTACATCAAGAAACTTGCGAATGACATCGGTGATGCTGAGAAGAAAGAGGATAAGCGCGCCCGCAGGACAGAACTCTTCCTCATCTCAGGTGGGTCGGTGGAGGGCATGCGTGTCCCGTACACGGTACTTCTCCGCAGACCCGGCTACGACAACATGCCTGAAACGAACCTTTATGACGATGTCGAGGTCCTCGACGGCGACCAGAAGCTATTCCATGGGACCATCGATCTGATCGCGGAGGGTGCCCTTGATGGTATCCGTTCGGCCTCGAACCCCACGGTGGAAGCAATGGACGAGACGGGAACCGTGCGTCGCGCCCGGCCGGTGCGGACAGTTCCTGCGGAACATCTGGACGAACTCGACGACGCAGGGCGGCTGGAGAAGATCGGCCGCCGGATGTACAGCTTGCTCATCCCGGACGCCATGCAGCGTCTGATTGAGGAGACCAAAGAGTTCCCGCTGACTGTCACCTCGAACAACCCGGAGTTGCCTTGGGAGCTCCTCCACGACGGCAAAGGATTCTTGTGCCTCCAGAGGATGTTTGCCCGGATGCCCGCAGGGCAGACCTTTCCCCGGCGCACTAGGGACACCAGCCCGTTGGGGGACCTACCGAAACGAAGGGTGCTATTAATCCATTCGGTATTTGGCGAACCCCTCGTTCAGGCGGAGAAGGAAATTAATGAGATCCAGGCGCGCTTGAGTGAGATGAAGCCCGAGCCCGTGGTGACGAAGTTGTCTGGGGAAGCAGTCAATTCGAGTCGTCTGACCGACGAGCTAAGCCTTGGTAACTACGACTTGATCCACTATGCCGGACACGCTGGATACGATCCGCAACGGCCCCAGCTAAGTTATCTGCTGCTGTCCAGCGGCGAGCACTTCCAGGCCGACAGGGTGCAGCGTCTGCTTGAGGGCCATCCGGTGGTCTTCCTCAACGCGTGCGAGTCGAGCAAGTCGGCACCACAAGCCTTGGGCCAACCCACAGGCAGTACCGTCGCGCAGGCACAGGGCCTCGCATCCGCGTTCGTCTACGGCGGCGCGCAAGCCTGCGTGGGCTCACTATGGCCGGTGTTCGACGACACGGCTGCCGAGCTGTCTGTCGAGTTCTACCGGGAGCTCATTGAGAAGGGTCAGCGGGTGGGCGAGGCGCTGCGACTGGCACGAAAGCGCAGTCACGAGAACTTCTCTCATCAGGACCGGATCACGTGGGCAGCCTATGCGCTGTACGGCGACCCGTCATATCGTCTGGGCGCCCAGACGATAACCGAATATGGCGCATCCTAGAACTGCAGCTCGATCACCTTAGAACCGCAGTTCGATAAACGAAGAGGAACCATGACAGGCACCAGCACTGTCTATGCCCTGCTAGTGGGTATCGACGCGTACCAGTCTCCGGTCCCTGCTCTCCAGGGATGCCACAATGATATAGATACGGTCGGTGAGCTGCTCGCGACCCGCGTGCCAGGCGACACCCTCAACATTCGCACCCTGCTTGACGATCAAGCGACACGTGCCGCGGTGATCGCAGGGTTCCGCGAGCACCTTACACAGGCGAAGGAGGGTGACGTTGCCCTCTTCTATTACAGCGGGCATGGCTCCCAGGAGCCCGCGCCCGAGGAGTGGTGGCACCTCGAGCCGGACCACCTGGACGAGACCCTCGTGCTCTACGACAGCAGGACGGCGGGTCAGTGGGACCTGGCGGACAAGGAGCTTGCTGCCCTGATTGCCGGGGTCGCCGACAACCGACCTCACGTGCTCGTCGTCCTTGACTGCTGCCACTCGGGCAGCGGCACCCGGGCACCGCTCGAGGACGGCACAGCGGGACGCCATGCCCCAACCGATCGCCGTCAGCGCCCGCTCTCGAGTTTCTTGTTCGATCGCGCTCACGCTGACGCCTATTCGGGGACGCCGGCTGCGGATCGGGCAGCGTTAGGGGACAGCGGTTGGTCGTTGCCTTCGGCCAATCACGTGCTCCTGTCAGGGTGTCGCTCCAACGAGACATCGAAGGAGGTTGTCCATAACGGTCGCCACCGGGGTGCTCTGTCGTCGGCGCTCGAAGCGGCACTGTGTGCGTCCGGTGGCAAACTCACTTACCGCGATGTCCACCGTCAAGTGAGCGCGATCGTCCGTAAGACGGTACGCGCGCAGAACCCGCAACTGGAGACATCAACCCCTGGAGATCTAGATCGGAACTTCCTCGGTGGTGCCATTACGGCGCTCCCGCCCTACTTCGTCCTCAGCCACACCGGGGCGGACTGGACCATCGACGGTGGGCTGATGCATGGTGTTCAGCCTCCCGTCCGGGACGAGCAGACATGGATCGAGATCCGCGACACCAACGGCTCTTCCGTGGCTACGGCCTCGGTGACCGCTGTCCGGGTCGGCGACTCAACTTTGACGGTGTCGTCGGGCTACCTCGATCCCGCCCGGAGTTACCGGGGGATCGTAACGGCCAGCCCGCTGCCGCCGCTGCTGATCAAGATCGACGACGGAGACGGTGCAGCCGCACTACGGGACAAGCTCCGCTTACGTGACAAAGCTGGACCGCTGCTGATCGCCGAGGCCGAATCGTTCGAGCAGCCACAGGTCCTGGTGAAGTGCGACGCGTCCGGGTATTCCGTCGCTCGGAGTGGTAGTGAGCGGGACATGTGCCCAAGGGTGTCGGGGGCGGAGGAGGTCGTTGGGGTTCTTGAGCATATCGCAGCCTGGATGCGCGTGATTGGATTGCACAACGGTGCTAGTTCCCTCCCTGATGACGCCGTAACGGTTTCGGTCGAGGCTGAGGCCGATCCCGGAGAGGATCCACCCGCGGAGATCGCCGGACTGAACCGCTTCGAATATGTCAAGGAAGGAAATGGGACGCAGCGGCCGCGCCACTACATCGTCACGTTGAAGAACACTTCGCAAAGCACACTCTGGGTTTCCCTCCTCGACCTAACCGACACATTTGGCATCTACACGGATGCGTTTCACGCTGGCTCGCAGGAACTGTCGCCAGGAGAGGCAGTGCCGATCCAGTTCGCCGCGGAGGTCCCGGAAAACCTCTGGGACTTCGGCCTGACTGAGGCGACCGATGTGCTGAAGCTCATCGTCAGCACTGAGCAGTTCGACCCGCGAAACCTGCAGCAGGAGGATCTCGACATCTCTGCACGCCCCCGTGCTCTCGTAGGTGTCCGGGGCACCCCCGGGTCCAGCCTCGACCGCTTGTTGCTGCGGGTCGGCACCCGCCGCGCTCGGCCGCAATCAGCCGGCGAAGTTGCGGCGGACTGGTATGCACGGGACATTCAAGTGGTGTCCGTTCGACCCCGAGCGCGTGCAGCCTGCGCACCGGACAAGAGCGTCGAGGTGGCTCCGGGCATCCTATTGGCCCCACACCCGACTTTGAGGGCGACCGTGCAGCTAACAGACTCGATGGAGGCCACCCGTGACGTGGCTGCAGCGCCCGTCCCCGGCGGACTGCAGGTAGAGGGTACGATGCCCTTCGGACTGATAGCCACCCGTGGCGGCGAGCCCGAAGCGGATGCAGTCCTCATCACTTTGGATGAGCACACCGATATTGGCGCTGTGACGCGGGGTGACCCTCTCGTACTGCGTCTCAACCGGTCACTCGAAAAAGACGAGCACGTTCTTCCGTTCGCTTGGGACGGGGAATTTTACATTCCTCTCGGTTATGCACGCCGTTCCGGTGCCGGCACCGAGATAGTGCTTGAGCGCCTATGCACGCCTGTGGCAACCCAACGCAGCTTGGTCGGCTCGATCCGGATCCTCTTCCGCAAGTTAGTGGGCAAGGCCTTGGGACTGCCTCCCGCCTACCCATTGCTCCGGATGACATCTGTCGCTGATGAGGGCACTGTGACTTACGAGAAGGATTCCGCGGTTATCAAGCAGGCTGTGGGCCAGGCGAATTCGGTGTTGCTATACGTGCACGGGATCATCGGTGATACAGAGGGGATGGCGAGGAGTTCTCGCCTAAGTGGCGCCGCGGCGCCCATCGGCCCCCGCTACGACGTCGTCTTGACGTTCGACTACGAGAACCTCGACACACCGATCGAGGAGAACGCAGCGTCGCTCCGGTCCATGCTCGCCGATATCGGCCTGAATTCTGGCCACGGCAAGCGGTTCGACATCGTGGCCCACTCGATGGGCGGGCTCGTGTCCCGGCATATGATCGAACTCGACGGGGGAGCCGACGTGGATCGGCTAGTAATCCTGGGCACGCCGAACGGCGGTTCGCCTTGGCCAACGGTGCAGCACTGGGCCACCATGGCCGTCGCTCTCGCTGCGAACAGCCTGACCGCCGTAGCTTGGCCCGTGACGGCGTTGGCGGCGGTGCTCGGTGTCGCGGAGAAGGTCGACACGGCGCTCGATCAGATGCAGCAGGGCTCGCCCTTCCTGAATAAGCTGGCCAGCGCTCCCGACCCGTTAATGCCTTACCACGTCATCGTGGGGGATCGGTCCTTGCTCGACGTCGATCAGGCGAACGGAAAGCTGGCACGCCTGCTCCAGCGAATTTCCCCACACCGAATAGGAGACGTGTTCGTCGACGTCGTCTTTTTTCAGCAACCCAACGATCTCGCGGTTTCGGTAACGAGTGCGCAAGCGATTCCGGCCCACCGAAACCCTGCACCAGATGTCCACGTGCTCGCCAGCGATCACGTCAGCTACTTCGACGCAGAAGCGAGCTTGACCAGGTTGGCCGAGCTTCTCACTTAGATGTGGCCGCAGGGCGTCGGGTCCGGTACCTAGCTGTCCAGCCGGAAGGGATTTTCTCCAAGTCACCGTCCGCGGTGGCTGTCACGTACATTTTCTCGAAACGCCATCCTTGGTGTCGCTCGTTCAACACACTGAGGAATATTCAGAACTCATTGATTGTGTCAACCTGATCGGAGCCCACTGGGACGGCTTGAACGGTACCCACCTGCGGGCCTTGGTCCCATCAATGTCAGGTCAATTACAGGAAGGCCGGAATGGGTCAAGAGTGAAGTTGATTTATGGAACAGGACCTCGACGAAGATCCCGAGCCGCTCGCGAACCCACAGAAGGCCACCAACCGCGCCATCCGCCAGCTCCAGAGCCTCGGCTCCAGCGTCACCATCACCCCAGCCAATGCCTGACGTCGCCTAATACTCCCGTATTAGATCCGAAGGGCCCCCTGGGGAATCATGCCAAGATGCCCGCCTAGGGCGGATCGTGGAATCATTTGATTTTGCCCGGATGGCAGGCTGGGTTTGGTGCCCTGTTTCGCGGTGGTCAGGGTCCGGGAGTTCGGCGCTTAGTGCCTGGATCCGGCATTGGATGGCAGCCGGGTTCAGGGGCTTGTTTTCCCGCCGTAGCGTGCGCGCCGAGCTGGTTGAGAACGCGTTCAGGAACGCCGCGGAATCCACGGTGATCCGTCCCGGGGCGATCTGGCACCGGGGTAGCCAATACACCGCCGCCTCCTTCCGCGCCCTGGTCAAGGACCTGGACATGCGCTCCTCAATGGGACGGGCCGGGGTTTGCTGGGACGGCCGCCGCCGCGGAGTCCTTCTTCTCGGCACTGAAGAACGAGAGCGTATCCACCGCACGGTCTTCGCCCAGGCCAAACGCGATGTCATCCGCTACATCGAGGACTTCTCCAACAACTGGCGCCGGCATTCAGCCCTGGATTGCGTCCGGCCCAACGAGGTCCACACAGTTAGCAGCAGCCGCCCGCGGCAGCGTAGAGAAAGCGGCTAATCCGCTGTCCGAAATCTCCTAATGCTTACAGTCGCGTTCATGGGGTGTGGCCGCGGATCTTGTTGTGGCGATGCCTCACGCGGTGTTGGTGTCTTCAGCGCCAGCGTGAACGTTCCAGGGTGTGGGCCGGGGAGGGCGGCCTGGGCCAGACGAGGCGGACGAGCAGTCGCCTAATTTCCGCCAGTGAGAGTGCGATCAGCTTGCTTCCGCCGGGAGGAGGGCCGCCTTTTTGCCCGGATGACGGTCAGGAAGGCGTGGGCGAGCATCGAGAGGGTGATGTGCCGCTACCAACCGGTGTAGTGGCGGACCTGATAGTGGTCCAGGCCCGTTTCGCCCTTAGCGGTCTGGAAGGTTTCTTCGGTGGCCCAGCGCGTCCCTGCGACGCGGACGAGCTCGGCAAGCGATACCCGGGCCGGTGCGTGGCAGATGCAATACGCCATGTCCGGCGGGTCGGTCAGCGAGCGGCAGGAGAGGAGCCAGTGTTCGGCCTGCCCRTCGTTGGTGCCGTTGATCCGGGCACGGGCCCAGGCATAGCGGCGCTCTCCCTTGGCGCCGTTTCCTGCCGAGCGGGTCCGCCAGGCACGGCCGGACAGAGACTTGATGAGCTCGTCGGCGCGGAACCCTCTGCCGAGGGGTCCGGTCTTGGCGATGACGCGCTGGTTGACCGGCACGGCCACACGTAGTGGAAGCCGCGCTGCTCCAAGGCCCGGCGCAGTCCGGAGTGCTGGCCGTACACCGCATCGCCTGTTGTCCACTATGCGGGCACGCCGGCGTCCAGAGCCCGTTGGATCATCCCGATGGCCAGATCCGGTTTCGTGGCGAATTCCCGTTCGGCGGGGAGGGCGGCCGCGCACCGGTCCCGGTCCTCGGTCCAAGGCCTTGGGCAGATAGAGTTTACCGGTCCAGGAACGTGCGCCCCACCTCGGTGGCGTAACTCAGGAACACGCCGATCTGGCAGTTCTCGATCCGGTCCGCGGTCGCGGAGCACTGCCGGGCGACTCGGGCCAACGGTTGGCCTTCCTTCAGGTATCCGGTCTCGTCCACGATGAACACCGCGTCGTCGGATCCGACGTGCCTGGTCACATATGCGAGCAGGTCATCGGGGAGTCCGTCGGGGTCCCAGCCCGTGGTCGAGAGTCCCTGCAACTCATTGCCCACGTCCAGCACCAGCGGAACTTTCGCGGCCGTTGACCCCTTCACTCATCGTTGTTGTCGACGTCAGTAGCGAGCGTATAGTAACGTCCGAGTAACGAAGCGCAGGTAGCCTCAGTTGGAGGAGCGGCATCCGACGTATTCCTTGGGCTCGCCCGCGAACCGGTCAAGCAAGAGTCAAGCGTCACTTATGGCCTGCCTCTTCAGTGACACTAACCAGTTAACGCGATTAGCAGCTCAATCCGCGAGCCTGTGGACGTGCTCTTGGAGCCGTGCTGGCTACGGCGATCGCCCGCACAGGCGGCAATTTCGGGTGGAGGTTGTGATGATTCCGGACATTTTCATGCTGAAGCGAACGAAGTTCGTGCTGTGGCGGCCGCAACACACGGACCCGGTGCCAAGGCTGGTGATCGGCAATTTTCTGCCGGGAAATCCGCCGACGCTTGCATCGAAGAAGGTGCACGATCTCGAGGAGATCCCCGGTTGTGCAGGGTTGTGGGGGATCGGGGCAGCCGCCTGTGGGCTGAGCGATCAGCATGTATATCATTATTGGTTTGAGGTTACCGACAGCCATCCGTCCAGGGACGGCCGACGAATACTTTGTACCGATCCGACGGCGTTCACCGTGGACTGGCGACTGCTCGCCGACCCGCTGCCCCCTCCGTATACTGGCGATGATCGTGCCCCCGCCTCTGTCGTAAAGTTCTCAAGCGGGCTACTCGTGGGATGCGACGCGGCTGGCGAGGAATTCGTACCTGTCGCCGTGGCCAACCCATCCAGCTCCGCAGCAAACAACCGGCTAGTCATCTATGAGCTGCCGACGAGCTGGACACGGACAAACCTGCATGGGGACCCGCAGATCGGAGTAGGAACGTTCCGGGACGTCGCAGCACTGATTGATCCGGGGTCCGGCCCTGCCAACTTCGCCGACGTGGCAGCCCTTGAAACAGGACGGAGCCACATCGGGGCCCTTGGTGTCAACGCGCTCGAACTCCTGCCCCCTGCAGACAGTTTCGTCAACCGGGAGTGGGGTTATGCGACGAGCAATTACTTCGCCCCTGACTTTGATCTGGGCCTGCCAACTCACAACACGTCGCCCACTCCCAATTTAGATCTGGCCAATTTAGTTAATCTCTGCCATCAGAACGGGATCAGATTCCTCGCCGACGTCGTAATGGCGTTCGGCACTCGGGCGGCCCTTGAGAACATCAACTTCCACGATTTTCACATCGACCCGAGAGCGGAGCCTGATGATCCAGACGCCCGCCAGTCCGGCGGCCAGGGCCAACGGGAAGCCTTCGGAGGAACGCTATGGCGCTACTCGCGGATCGTGAACGGCTACGACCCACTGGACGGACAATTACGAGCACTGGTCCCCGCGCGTCAATTCATGAAGGCCTTCCTGTTGCGCTGGATGGCAGATTTCGGCGTCGATGGCCTACGGCTTGACAGTGTGAACAACATCGCGAACTGGGATTTTGTCGAGGAATTCAAGGCACTCGGCCGCAGCGAGTGGCAAGGCACTCCGGACCGCTTCCTTGTGGTGGGTGAAGAGTTGTCCGTACCGAAGGAACTGCTGAAGCAAGGCCGCCTCGACGGCTTGTGGAACGAAGACTTCAAACGGATGGTGCGGCACGCCATCCTCGGCGCCAACGACACCAAGGAGCCGAGCTTCGAGTGGACAGTTCGCAAGCTCATCGACTGCCGTCTCATGGGTTTCGACGACTGTGCCCAAGCGGTGAATTATTTGGGCAGCCACGACGTCGAGGGCTACGGTAACGAACGCCTGTTTGACTTTCTGCAAAACAACGGAGTCGCCCAAACCGAGGAACGGATCAAGTTGGCCTTCGCTTGCCTGCTGACAGCCGTCGGCGTGCCCATGATCTTCGCCGGCGACGAGTTCGCGGACGAGCACGATCTGAGTACGGGGCACCCGGCCAAGCAGCGCGACGCCGTTAACTTCGAGCGCGTCGACGAGCCATGGCGACGGCGGATCTTCGACTATGTGGCACGGCTGGTCCACCTGCGCACACACTCCGACGCCCTTGCTGTCAATGACACCGATTTCATCCACGTTGACTTTAACGACGGGAAGCGAGTGTTGGTCTGGCGACGCGGGCAACCAGGAACCGCGAACGGCGTCGTTGTTGTGGCTAACTTTTCCGATTTCGTATCAGCGAACCTGGGGGATGGTGGTGAATACCGAGTTACCAACTGGCCGCCCACGCCCGTCGGCAAGCGCTGGGTGGAGATCACGCAGGAGCGCGAGATCCCCCCGGAATGGGTTGGACGTGAAGCTATCGCTGCCTGGGAAGCCAAGGTCTATTGTCTTGTGGACACATGATATAAGTCCCTGATTATGCTCGCAGCGCCGGGCCGTCAAATTGGGACCCCGCTCCAGATGGCGGGAAGCAACAGCAAGCTCAACAGCATGACCCAAAAAGCCCTATGGCACGAGTCCAAGTCGAGAAGACTCGATCATCGGGGCATGGGGAATGCTTGTGGCCGTTGGGGCTACCAAGGACTCTCGCGCCGGTTCACGCTCTGGACAATTAGGCGACGTATGGCTATTTTCAGGCTAGCTGATGCGCAAAAATGAGCATTTCCGTCCGCCAAACGAAGGAGACTCTCGTGTTGCTTTGGATAGCTATCATTATCGCAGTTCTCTGGCTTCTCGGCCTGCTCGGTAACATCGGCGGCGGGCTAATTCACCTGCTTTTGGTTATAGCCGTGGTCGTCCTGATCTTCCACCTCATCCGCGGCAGGGCCCGATCCTGAATTTGAATCCCTGTTCTGCCACGGCGAACGCCGAGTCGAATAGGAGGCTTTGTATTGGCTCCAAGTGGGCGAATCTCTCGTCCAGTGACGTCCATAATCGAAGGCTGATAATGGAGATTCGGTCCGCCGCGGCAGAAGGCGGGTGATGCTGCGGCTGACCGTTTTTCCGTTCCGGGAGGCTCCCGGCGCAGAATACCGCACAGCCGCACCCGGCTCGGGGGTGGGGCGCAGTACTCAGAACTGGCCAATTTGGCGTGTGTACAAAGTACACACTGTGGGCTTCGGACTGGGGCGTACCGGGGCCGGTTGGGGCCGGATTCCGCATGTTTCCGCGGGAGCCCTGTGTTTGCGGGGGAGGGAATGCAGTTCGAGTMCCACCTCGGGCACAGCATTCCCCTCGTCAGAGGGGTTTTTGCTTTAACGTGTGTACATTGACCCTGGTTGGGTCCCTCTGACGCTGTTCCGTGGCTGGTGCCGGGCTGCCGCGGAGGCCTATGAAGTTGTGTCTCCAACTTTTCCCATTGCACGGACTCCCACCAGAGGAGCCCAACGGAACGGTAGCGTCGGATTCACGGTGTTGGCGCTCGGCATACTCGATTACCAAGCCCAGCGGCTCTCAATACCCGTCATCGGGTGGGTAGGAGAGTGCGTCACCGTATTCCTGCCCGCCAAACCAGGCGAGGAGCACGGCGGAGACATCGTTCCGCCAGAGCATCAGCACCGGCGAGCCGGAGTTGACGATGACGACGGTGCGGGGGTTCACGGCAGCGACGAGTTCGTCCTGTCGGCCGGGAAGTGCGAGCGACTCCCGGTCGTATCCTTCGGATTCGACCTTCGCGTTGGTGCCGACCACGACGACGACGGCGTCTGCCTGGCGGGGGAAACCCGCGCTAGCCGCCGGTTCTGGGTGCGAGGAGGATCTGCACGGCCTCGATCCGTTTGCTCATACCCGATGTGCCCGCCGTTCCGCCGTCGGCGACCCATGACTGCCAGCCCAAATCTTGCACGTGGGCGCGGTAGTGGATCCTGTAATGGTTCGCCATCTCACCGGTAAGCCTGATTTCAAACGCTTCCAAACGTAGCCCTTGCCCGGCCGTGCCGATGGGATTGGCCAAGGATGTCCACGGCTGCCAGCCGATGTTCTGCACATGCCCCCGCCACGCGATGTCCCCGGTATAAGCCGTGCTGGACACGTTGAGGCGCAACGCCTCGGCCCGAAGGGCCCGGCCCGTGGTCCCGGCGACGGTCCCATCCGAAACGTTCGCCATCCAGCCGAGGTTCTGAACGTGGGCGGCGTACACGGCAGTGAATGCTGGTGCGACCTTCGGAACCAACTCGATCGTAACGGCCTCCACCCGCAGACCTTGCCCGACGGTGCCGGCCGTGGCTCCGTCGATCCCGTACGGCTGCCAGCCGACGTTCTGCACATGGGCGCGATACCTGATGCTGTACAGCGAGGCCAGATTCCCCGTCAACCGCAGCTCGAACGCCTCCAGGCGCAGACCGCGCCCGGTCGTTCCGATCGGGGACGCCGACATCGTCCATGGCTGCCAGCCGATGTTCTGCACATGCCCCCTCCACAGAATGGCGCCCGACAGGCGGTCTCCTGCCACCGACAGGCGCAACGCCTCCATCGGCAGTGACCGGCCGGTCGTTCCTGCGGTGGCGCCGTCCGAGACGCTCGACTGCCAGCCGATCGTCGCGACGTGGGCCTGATAGACCCCGATGCACGTCATGTCGTAGTCGTAGGTGTCGTCGGTCCATTGCGCGATGTGGACGGTGCCACCGGAGAAGCTGCGATTCACACTGAGGTCGGATGCTTCACTGGCGAAGTCGAGACGCCCTGCCGGTGACCAGACGGGCACGTCGGGAAGCTGCCACGATCCGGTGATGGCCTCCCAAGCGCTCAAATAGGAGTAGATCCCGTGCGGGTACCCGGCGTCCGCCAGTGCGGCCAGGAGCCCGGAGATGACGTACCGGTTCTCCTGCCGCTGGGCTGCTGCCGAGCTGGGCCAGGGCTGTTGCGGGCGGGGCTCGACGTCGACCCAGATTCTCTCCGGTCGCCATCCCACMTCATCGAGAGACGCGAGAGCCGCGCGACCCTCGGCGTACCCGACGTTGCGCAGCCGGTCCGGCCTGGTGCTTGCGGGCCAGGGGCCGTCGTCGCCGTAGGTGTCGTATTGCACTGTGGTGGGGAACGTAGCCATGGTGTAGGCCTGAGCCCGGACGCCGCGGTCGAGCACCCACTGGAACTGCCAGTCCAGGCAGGGGTTTTCGGTGAACGCGAGTCCCCTCGTCAGCCCCACGACCACGAACTCCGTGTCTTCCGGCGGCATCGGAAGACCGCCCGGACACTGTGGCCACGAAACGTCATGTCCGTAGTCGACTGCTCGGGCGGGTGCAGCGAACAGCACGCCGAGTGCGAGCACAAGTAAAACCGCCAGGAGCCGGGGCATGGATGCCCGGGAGCGGCGGCCAGGTCGAAGAGCACCAAGGCCGGCCATGATGGCCCCCTATTCGAAGGATGACCAAATTATCCCACTCGGCCACCTTCGCCGCACGGAAACTGCCCCGGGTGCCGTCCGAGAGGGACGCCTTCACAATGCGGCAATCAAACAGGGCCGTTCGTAAGACGTATCGGAACCAGCGTCTGTGGACGGGACACTTGACCGTCACCGACTCGCCCTCGAGCATCTCAAATATGATCAATTACTGAGACAGCTTGGTCGTTCAGCCATGGGTTTCGAAAATCCCCGTCGCGAGACGGACACTGCCCGTCTCGAAATGCCGTCCAAGAACAGGGAGTCTCATAACTGAGAATTGGTCGGGATAAAGAGAATCTGGAGGCGGCGATGGCCGTGATCGGCTACGCGAGGGTTTCCACCACGGAACAGAACCTCGATCTGCAGCTCACAGCACTCAAGGCCGCCGGCGCAGCCAGGATATTTGCCGACGATGGAGTCAGCGGGTCCACGACGGAACGCCCTCGGCTGTCCAGGGCTCTGGACCGGCTGGAGGCCGGCGACGTACTCACCGTGTGGAAGCTTGACCGCTTGGGCCGCAACACCCGGCACGTTCTTGATCTTGTTGAGGACATCAGGGAGCGGGGAGCAGGTTTCCGGTCCCTGACCGAAGGGCTGGACACAACCGGACCCATGGGCACCGCCATGCTGACGATCATGGCCGCGTTTGCTCAGCTGGAGCGCGACACGATGATCGAACGCACCAAGGCTGGCCTCGCTGCGGCCGCGGCCAACAACCGCCACGGCGGAAGGCCCCGCAAGGTGGACGACGCTGCTGCTGCCCGAGCTAAAGAACTCAAAGGCAAAGGAATCAGTGCCTCCGACATCGGCAGGATGCTCGGAGTCTCCCGCGCCACGGTGTACCGATACCTTATATAGGCAACACGGAGAGCGGTCCCGACAACCCGGCGGTGACATCCACGCGGTCCGCCGCCGTACCGGAAGTTGCACGTGTGACGGATCATTATGGCGGTACTTTTGGGCTAACTTAACGGACGACCAGACTACGCGGCATTCTGTGGATTCGGGTTTCGGGGTCAAGGATGCCCGCACTTTTGACGGCGACGGTGTTGATAAGACTGGCTGTGGCCTCGGTCAGTCTTTCGTCGAGTCGCGCAGCTTCATTCAATCTTATGTGTACCGAACCCGGGGTAGATTTTGGTGCCTGGGTTCCTTCCGGGGGCCTCGCTCGTCTGGTCTGCCAGATCGGCAGCTTGTTCGATCGGCACTACGTGGATGCCCTCGGTATGCCCGAAAACCTGCCGGGTCTGCAAGCTGTCATCACGTAGAATCCACACTGCGCTGGAATTACTGGTCTTCGTTTCAATGACGGCTGCGAAGGTCGCACCGTCGTTGGGCCGGACCCACACGTGTTGTCCTGGCAGGAGGCCCGTCCAGTCTTGAGGCGCGAAGCCGTCGCTCGGGTAGCGGGATTTCTTCTTCTCCACGGGTTTCACTTTCTACATTTCTCGCTGGGGCTTCCTGCCGCGGGTGCTGCTGGTGTGGTCAGGGGGCGGGGGCCGCCCCCCTTGGGCCCTTGGCTCGCGATATCCATCCACAAAGCTCGACCCAGGGCCCCTTCCTTAAGAAGCGTTGGGGTCGCGATTCTTGACAGTCTGAATCCTTCCAGGGACTGGTTTCGGGTTCCGGTATGTACGTCATCGGCGACGACTTCGTGCGTCCGGGGCGTCATCGTTCCCGGTCATTGTTTCGGTGGCTGGGGTGCCGTCGTCTTCGTAGTGTGTGGCTCCTGCGAGGTCGCGTCCGGCGATGTATCCGAAGGTCAGGGCGGGGCCGAGGTTGATGCCCCCGGCGGGGTATTGTCCGCCCATGACTGAGGCCTGGTCATTACCGGCGACGTATAGGCCCTTGATGGGGTGCCCGTTCGTGTCCAGGACCCGTGCGCGCGCATCGGCTGCGAGGCCTGCGAAGGTGCCGAAGGAGCCAGGGACGATTTTGACGGCGTAGAACGGCCCCTTTTCCAATGGGCGCAAGGACGGGTTCGGGGTGTTCTTCGGGTCTCCGCCGTAGCGGTTGAATTCGCTGGCGCCGCGGTCAAAGTCCGGATCCACCCCCTTGCGGGCGTTCTCGTTGAACTCGGCCACGGTCTTGACCAGAGCATCGGGGTCGATGCCGCAGGCTGCGGCGAGTTCTTCGATGGTGTTGCCTTTTTTGAGGTAGCCGGAGCGGAGGTAGGGGAAGAGCGGGACGGGCAGCGGTTTGGCCATCCCCAGCGGGAACTTGCGCACGTACTCGGCGTCGGCAATCTGCCAAGCCTCGACCGATTCACCCTCGGGGGTCGCCTTCAGCATTCCTTCCACATAGTCGTAGTAGCCGTTGGCCTCGTTAACGAAGCGCTTGCCGTCCCGGCGCACCCCGATGCTGCCGGGTTTGGCGCGATCCATGATGTGCGGGAACGTACCGGTGCGTCCGTTCCGGTATGGGACCAGGGAGACCGGGCACCAGGCTGCCGGAGACGCCGCATCGGTGTCGAAGCGGGCACCCACGGCCTGGGCAATGGTAATGCCGTCCCCGGTGGTTTCCTTGGGTGCGAGTGTCCAGTGCTCGCGGCCCGTGGGGGTCTTGGGGAAAAGCGCCTTGCGGCGGGCAACGTCGTTGGGGAACCCGCCGGTGGCCAGAACGACGCCGCGGGAAGCGTTGATAGTGTAGCTGCCGGAGGGTGAATCCACGACGGCGCCGGTCACCGTGCCGGTCCCGTCGGTGAGCAAGCGCTTGGCGGGGGTGGAGACGCGGATGTCGACGCCGAGGTCGTCGGCTGATTTCATGAGCCGGCCGGTGAGGGCGGTGCCGTTGACCAGCTGCATGTTCCGGCGGTGAATGATCAGGTCCAACAGGTGGAAGCCCACCCGCCAGGCTGCGTGGAACAGGCCCTGCAGGTTTCCTTGGGAGGCGGAGAGGAACTTGGTAAGGTCCGGCCCGGCCATGATGCCCATGCCCAGGAATGATGTTTCGTAGAGCTGGTGGCGCATTATGGCGCGCAGTTCTGGTTTGATTTTGCGGGCGTTGAAGGGTTTGGGGCCGACGGAGCGGTGCCCGGTGCCGGCGCCCGGTGTGCTGCCGTAGATGTCCTTGATCTTGGCTCCGGGAACGAACTGCAGGCTGGTCTTGTCCTGGAAGAAACCGACCATGTGCGGGACGGCCTCAAGGAACGCCTCGACCTTGTCCTCACGGTAGTTCGCGCCGAGTCGGTGGCGCAGGTAGGTGCGGAAGAGTTCGGGGTCCTCGTTGACGCCGGCGGCTTTGGCCAGCGGGTTACCCGGGGTCCAGGCCCAGCCTCCGGACCAGGACGTGGCGCCGCCGCAGACCTCGGCTTTTTCCACGACGATGACTTTCAGGCCGTGGTAGGCGGCTGTTACGGCAGCGGAAAGCCCGCCCGCGCCGGAGCCGATGACGAGGACGTCGCAGTCCAGGGCTTTGGCGGGGGATGTGGTCAGGTCATCAGATTTGGTGGTCTTCACTCGGCGCTGGCCTTAATTGTTGGCTGTATCTGTGGTCTGTGTTTTGTGTGCAGGGGGTGAATGCGCGGCAACTGGCGTCTCGGTTGCCGGTTGCCGCGCACTCGTCTTCGCGTCACCGTTGGTTTGGTTGCGTCCTGCTTCTTGTCTTTAGCGGTGTTCCTTGTTGGCCCACTTGTAGGACCAAAGGCTGGAGACCAGGGCTATCAGGCAAAGCCCGGCGAGGAGCGCCGCGGCGGGGGCCCAGCTGCCGCTGCTGGCCATGAGGGCGGTGGCGATCAGGGGGATGAAGCCGCCCACGGCTCCGGCGAGTGCGTAGGCGAATCCTGCGCCGCTGTAGCGGATCCGGACGTCGAACATGTCGGTGAACCAGGTCTGCTGGACGCAGGTGGAGATGTTGTGTCCGAGGTTGATCAGGGCGCAGAAGCCCAGGATCATCGGGATCAGTTCGCCGCTTTCCAGCGCTGCGAAGAATGGTGCTGCTGCAAGGGCCGCGGCGAGGGGGCCGATGATGTAGAACCATTTCCGGCCGTACTTGTCCGCGAGGCGTCCCCAGAGTGCCAGGAAGGGGATGGCGAGGACCATGGCGACCATCGAGGCGGTCAGGACGGTGGAGGTAGGGGTGTCGGTGAAGTTTTTGACGTAGGCCAGGGAGAAGGTGAAGCCCATGTAGAAGGTGCTCTGGTCCACCATCCGCATGCCGATCACGGCCAGGATCTGCTTGGGGCTGGTCCGCAGCGCTTCAGCCAACGGTGCACGGGCGTCCTTGTGTTCTTCCTTGACGGCGGTGAACTCTGCTGACTCGGGCACGCCGGCCCGGATCCAGAGTCCGACAAGGGCGAAGAGGATGCTGATCAGGAACGGCAGGCGCCAGCCCCAGGCGAGGAACTGTTCGGCCGTGGTCAGTGCGGTGACCAGGGCGAACGCTGCGGTGCCGAGGAGCAGTCCGACGAATGATCCGATCTGCACGCCGGTGGCGAGGAAGTTGCGCCGGCCTGCCGGCGCGTTTTCCACTGCCATCAGGGCCGCGCCGCCCCATTCCCCGCCGACGGCGATGCCTTGGATGGCCCGCAGGGTCACGAGCAGGATCGGTGCGGCGACGCCGATCGCGGCGTAGCTGGGGAGTAACCCGATGGCCGTGCTGGCCAGTCCCATCATGATGACGGTGATGAAGAGCATGGTGCGGCGGCCGTACTTATCGCCGAAGTGGCCGAAGATGGCCCCGCCGAGCGGGCGGAACAGGAAGCCGACGGCGAACGAACCCATGGAGGCCAGCAGCCCGGCGACCTGGTTGTCCGATGGGAAGAACAACGGCCCGAACACAACGGCGGCAGCAGTGCCGTAGAGGAAGAAGTCGTACCAGTCCACGACGGCGCCAACAGTGCTGGCCAGCGCTGCCCGCCGTCCAGACGTGGCACTGATGACGACGGGAGGATGGTTCAGGGCGCCCATGGCGGTACCCCCGGTGCTCGAAGTGTGGGAACTAGGCATTGCGGTTCACCGCAACCTTTCTTGTTTGCTCGGCTGCACCTTTGCGGGCGAGCGGATTGAGTGCTTTAATGACTACGTAGTCATTTAGTGATTTAGATCATACGCGCATCGCTTAATAACAGTCAAACACCCAGAGCAGGATGGAAGTTATGAACAGAACGATCGGGCTGGCGCACTTGTCAGCGCTGCATTTTAGTCCGCCGGAGCTGGTGGACGCAGCGGCAGCTGCGGGCTTTACCTCTGTCGGGATCCGGGTTCACCCGGCAACCCGGAGTGAAACCCAGTACCCCATGGCTGCCGGTTCGTTCATGTCGGTGCAGACCATTGAACGCCTGGCGGCCACGGGCCTCTCAGTCCGCGACATTGAAGTATTTACCCTGGACGGACACCGCGGACGCAAGGAATGGGAACCGGTACTGGAGGCCGGCGCAGCCCTCGGCGCTTCTGTGCTCAACGTCATCGGCGGCGATCCGGACCGCGCCCGGTTGACGGACAGCCTTGCGGCGCTGGTTGAGGATGCCACGAAGTACGGCATCCGCCCGTCCATTGAACCGATCTCGTATCAGCCCCTTGACTCCATCCCGGCCGCCGGCCTGCTGGTCGGGCAGACAGGCTGCGGAATCATGCTGGACGCGCTCCATTTCGTGCGCGCAGGCGGCCTCATCGCAGAGCTGATAGCCCTGCCGGCAGGGGCGGTGACCGTCATCCAGCTCTGTGACGGCCCGGCCGAAACCCCGGCACTGCCCGTCCCGCACCGCATGCCGCTGGGACAGGATGTGAACGGATCCGCGCGGCAGATCGAGTCGCGTGCGAAAAGGCTGGCCCCCGGGGAGGGGGTCTTCCCGCTTCGGGAAATCCTGGCGGCCCTTCCCGACGCGCCGGTCAGCGTCGAAGTCCCTGACGTCTGGGCCGTCGAGGCCCTCGGCACAGCCGCACACCTCAATCACATCCACACCGCAGCCGAGAATCTGATCGGCTCACTCCTGAAAACTGAAATGGAGACAACACCATGAGCGAAGTCACCGAAATCACAACACCGGGGGCAGCCGCAGGCAGCCCCCCGCGGCCCCGAACCGCCAGCGCCGAGATCTATTGGCCCGGCCGTTTCCGGGATCAGGTCATCCTGGTCACCGGCGCCGCCGGCGGGCTCGGATCCGACACCGCGGACCGGCTCGCACGCGAAGGCGCCACTGTCGTCTGCACCGATGTCGCCGATGGCGGGCTGGGCGACGGAAGCAGCCCCACAAACTGCATGGCCCTGAACGTCACCAGAAGGGCTGATTGGGACCGCACCGTCCAGACAGTACTGCAGCGGTACGGTCGGATCGACGGGGCGCTGTTCGCCCACGGAATCCAGGGTCCCGAAGCTCCCGTGACCGAAATGCCCGCCGACGGATGGGCCAAAACCCTGAGCGTGAACCTGGACGGCTGCCTGCACGGCCTGGCGAGCATCCTCCCGGTCCTCACACAGCAGGGATACGGCCGGGTGGCCATCCTGTCATCCATTTCCGCCCGCGAAGGGAACCCGCACCAGGCCGCCTACTCGGCCTCCAAGGCCGGGCTCGTGGCCCTGGTCAAAACGGCAGCGAAAGAAGTCGCGCCCTATGGCGTCACGGTCAACTCCATCGCACCGTCCATGATGAAGACCCGGCTCCTTGAGGACCTCAGCCCTGAAAGGAACGCCCAGCTGCTCGCCAAGGTACCCATGGGCAGGGTCGGACTCCCGGAGGAATTCTCCGCCCTGGCCACGTGGTTGCTCTCCGCGGAAGCGAGCTATATGACCGGTCAGACGCTTGACCTGAGCGGCGGCCGCAATACCGCCTGAGGAGGCGGCGCCGTCGTCCCCCGTATTTCCAGCCTGACCGGAAATACGGGCTTCCGTGCCTGGCTGGGAGGCTCGCCCTCGATTCTCCCGGCCAGGCGGTCGACCGCCTCGTACGACATCTCCGCAATGGGCTGGTGCACGGTGGTCAGGTTCACAAAAGCCCAGCGGGATGGCCCGGAATCATCAAATCCCACAATCGACAGCTCATTTGGGACACTTATCCCCAGTTGGGCTGCGGCGTCCATGGCAGCAAACGCAAAAGCATCCGTCACGCAAAACAACGCCGTCGGCCTGTCCTGGCGATCAAGCATCTCCAGGGCCGCCCGCACCCCGTCCTCGTGCGTCAAGCGGAGGTGCTGAATCCAGTCCTCGCGTACCGGGATCCCGCGGCGCTCCATCGCAGCGCGGACACCGTCCTCGCGGTCACGGCCATTGGACCGGTCCCGCAAAGTCGACAGCACGCCGATTCTCGTGTGCCCCAGGCCCTGCAGATGGGAAATCACCAGCTCACCGGCGCCCCTGTCGTCTGCGAGTACGGCTTCGACATCGACGCTGACATCATCACGGCTCAACAGCACCACCGGAGTGCCACGGTCAAGGACCCGCCGGACCGCGGCGGACCCCTCCCTCGCCGACACGAAGATCATCCCGTCAACCGTCGCACGATCGAGCACATCAACGGCCTCAGGATCCGGCGAAATATCCGGATCCCTAATCAGGACCATCCGGTAACCACGCTCCAGCAGCCGATTCTGCAACGACTCCACAATGACCGGGTAGATCGGGCTCGTCAGATCCGCGACCACAATGCCCACCGCATGCGTCCGCCGGGTAACCATCATGCGAGCCGCTGCATCCGGTACATAGCCAAGTTCCCGCGCCCCGGACAAAACCCGCTCCTTGGTAGAAGGCGCGACAGCCGGATCCCCCCGCAAAGCACGTGAAACCGTCGACTGCGACAATCCAAGATGCCGGGCCACATCAACACTGGTAACCATGGCCCAATCGTATTTCACCCACAGCGCGCCCGCCGGCAGAACCTGTCCCAACAGGTCAAAGTCCGCAGCGGCCGCGGCGTCGACAAAGCTTCGGTGCAACGGAGGCCCCCGTCGGTTCAGGGTCAGACCGTCGCACGAAATCCTGAACAGTAGGCCAAAAAACCGGCCCCCCACATCAACACGCTGAACTTGACAGGCAAGATCAAAGGCAACGACCAGCCCTACACCCCAGGTGCCCGTTCCTGGCTGAAACTCAAGCACCGCGAAACCGTGGAAATCATCTGCGAGGCAGTCTGGGCCGCTTGGGAGATTTCGGACAGCGGATTAGTGGTTTTCTCTACGCTGCCGCGGGCGGCTGCTGGTAACTGTAGTGGACCTCGTTGGGGTAGCGGTAATCCAGTGCGGAGTGCCGGCGCCGGCTGTTGTAGAAGCCCTCGATGTAGCGGATTACATCCCGTCTGGCCTGAGCCTTGGTGGCGTAGACCGTGCGGTGGACGCGCTCGTTCTTCAGCGCCGAGAAGAACGTCTCCGCGGCGGCATTGT
>NZ_JBFTZV010000037.1:0-31138 GCF_056406615.1 Arthrobacter sp. P1_B3
GCCAGGCGCTCGACCTCGGCCATGTCGATCCGGTGGTCCTGTTCGCGGACCTGGTACGGGATGACGTTGTAGAGCCGGCCGGAGAAGTTGATCCGCATGCCGTGCGTCAGGTGCCCGCCGTGCGCCAGGTTCAGGCCCATGATAGTGTCCCCCGGACGGATCAGCGCATGCATCACCGAGGCGTTGGCCTGCGCCCCGGAGTGCGGCTGCACGTTCGCGAATTCCGCACCGAAAAGGGCCTTGACCCGGTCGATCGCCAACTGCTCCACAACGTCGACGTGCTCGCAGCCGCCGTAGTAGCGCTTGCCCGGGTAGCCCTCGGCGTACTTGTTGGTCAGCACCGAACCCTGCGCCTGCATCACGGCCACCGCGGTGTGGTTCTCCGAGGCGATCATCTCCAGCCCGTCCCGCTGGCGGGTCAGTTCGGCGTCGATCCTTACAGCGATCTCCGGATCCAGCGCGGACAGGTCCGCGTCCAGCGACGCGGAGACGACCTGCTCAAACGCGACGGTCACGGTGCCGGCGGCAGCGGCGCCGCTCACAGTTCGCCGCCGTTCTTGGACGCGTACTCTTCAGCCGACAGGAGCGGACCGTCCGATTCGGCGGCGACCTTGACGAGCCAGCCGGCACCGTACGGGTCGCTGTTGATCAGCGCGGGATCATCGACGACGGCGGGGTTGATTTCGGTGACTTCGCCGGTGACGGGGGAATACAGGTCTGAGACGGACTTGGTCGACTCAACCTCGCCGCAGGTCTCCCCGGCAGTCACTGCGGAGCCGACCTCGGGCAGGTCCACGTAGACGATGTCGCCCAGGGCATCCGTGGCCACGGCGGAGATACCGATGGACACGACGTTCCCGGCCTCACGCGCAACCCACTCGTGCTCGTCGGAGTACTGCAGTTCGGGGGCAACTTTTGCCATGTGTTTTTCCYAAGTCTTGGAGTGGTCTTGGTGCTAAATCAAATTGTGGCCGGGTTGCGCGGCGGGACTCGCCATCCTCCCCGCCATCTCCCTAACCTCGCAAGCTCGGCCAGGGAACCCTGATGGTGTGGGCCCACGCGTGCTCGGTCGCGAATGCGCCCGAGCACGCAGAGGATGTTGGGTCCGACGGGCCAACGCAAGCCCGGAGCCGGGCACCGCTGAGGCGCCCAGGCCGGAACCGGCCCAGTTGGGCTACTTTTGGCGCTTGTAGAAAGGCAGTGCGACCACTTCGAAGGGCTCGGCCTTGCCGCGGAGATCGATGTCCAGGGCGGTGCCGGGCTCGGTGAATTCGATATCGACGTAGGCCATCGCGACCGGGTAGCCGAGGCTCGGGCTGGGCTGGCCCGAGGTGACTTCGCCCACCACGTTGCCGTCCTTGAGGACCGGGTAGTGGCCGCGGCCGGCCCGGCGTCCGAGGCCCTTGAGTCCCACGAGCTTGCGGCCCGTCGTGGCACCCGCGCCGGCTTCCTTCTTGGCGGCCAGGGCGGCCTTGCCGATGAAGTCGCCTTCCTTGGACAGCGCGACGACGGGGCCCAGGCCGGCGGCGAACGGATCGCCTTCGAGGGAGAGCTCGTTGCCGTAAAGCGGCATGCCGGCCTCGAGGCGGAGCGAATCGCGGGACGCGAGCCCGGCGGGGGTCAGCTCGCCTTCCTCGGCGATGGCGACCAGCGCCTGCCAGAGGGCGGCGGCGTCGTCGTTCGCGACGAAGATCTCGAAGCCGTCCTCACCGGTGTAGCCGGTGCGGGCCAGGAGGAGCTCCTGGCTGGCGCCGCCGAACATAAAGGGGACGTCGACGGCGGCGTAGTACTTCAGGCCCGTGACGAGTTCGTGCTGCGCGGCCGGAACCAGGCGCAGCAGGATCTCCTGGGCTTTGGGGCCCTGCACGGCGATCAGCGAGGTCACGGCGGAGGCGTCCTCGACGGTGACGTCGAAGCCCCCCTCGTTGCCGGAAGCAGCGCGCTCGGCCAGGGCCGCGGCCACAACCTTGGCGTTGCCCGCGTTGGGGACCACCAGGAACTTCTCGTCGCCGCGGCGGTAGGTGATGAGGTCGTCAATGATGCCGCCGTCCTCGTTGCAGATCAGCGAGTACTTGGCCTTGCCAATGGCCATCGCGGAGATCTTGCCCACGAGGGCGTAGTCCAGGAAGGCTGCGGCGTCCGGGCCGGTGACCCAGACTTCACCCATGTGGGAGAGGTCGAACAGGCCCGCAGACTTGCGGACGGCGTGGTGCTCGGCGAGTTCGGAGCTGTACTTCAGCGGCATCTGCCAGCCGCCGAAGTCCGTGAAGGAGGCGCCGAGCTCCTTGTGCTCTTCGTAAAGTGCCGTGTAATTCTCAGTCATCGGTGGCTGTCCTTAGTTGGCGGAGTCGTCGGAGTGGTCCTCGAAGGCTTCGAGGGGCGGGCACGAGCAGATCAGGTTGCGGTCCCCCGCGGCGCCGTCGATCCGGCCGACCGGCGGGAAGTACTTGTCCTGCTTGAGCGTGTGGACCGGGAAGACGGCCTGCTCACGCGGGTACTCGCGGGTCCAGTCGGTGCTGATGACGGCTGCGGCGGTGTGCGGGGCGTTGCGCAGCGGGCTGTGCTCCACGGTGAAGTCGCCGTGGGCCACCTGGTCGATCTCTGCGCGGATGGCAACCATGGCGGTGATGAACCGGTCGATCTCGCCAAGGTCCTCGGATTCGGTGGGCTCCACCATCAGGGTGCCGGCAACCGGGAACGCGAGCGTGGGAGCGTGGAAGCCGTAGTCGATCAGGCGCTTGGCGACGTCCTCGGCGGTCACGCCGGTCTTGGCCGTGAGTTCGCGCAGGTCCAGGATGCACTCGTGGGCCACGAGGCCGCCTTCGCCGGTGTAGAGCACCGGGAAGGAGTCGTTCAGGCGGGCCGCGATGTAGTTCGCCGCGAGCAGGGCCGACTTGGTGGCCTCGGTGAGGCCCCGGCCGCCCATCAGCTTCACGTACGCCCAGGAGATCGGCAGCACACCGGCCGAGCCGTAGCGGGAGGCGGAGATCGGGGTGCCGTCGGCCGGGTCGGCGTTGTTGGCATCGCCGGGCATGAACGGTGCCAGGTGGGCCTTGGCAGCAACCGGGCCGACGCCGGGTCCGCCGCCGCCGTGCGGGATGCAGAAGGTCTTGTGCAGGTTCAGGTGCGAGACGTCGCCGCCGAACATGCCCGGCTGGGCCAGCCCCACGAGGGCGTTGAGGTTGGCGCCGTCGATGTAGACCTGCCCACCGGCCGCATGCACGGAGTCGCAGACCTCGCGGACGTCGGCGTCGTAGACCCCGTGGGTGGACGGGTAGGTGATCATGATCGCCGAGAGGACGTCCTTGTTGGCCTCGATCTTGGCGGCGAGGTCCGTGTGGTCGATCGTGCCGTCCGAAGCCGTGGCCACGACGACCACCTTCATGCCGGCGAGCACGGCGGAGGCGGCGTTGGTGCCGTGRGCCGAGGCCGGGATGAGGCAGACGTTGCGCTGCTCGTCTCCGCGGGAGTGGTGGTAGCCGCGGATGGCCAGCAGGCCGGCGAGCTCGCCCTGGGATCCGGCGTTGGGCTGGATGGAGACCTGGTCGTAGCCCGTGATCTCGGCGAGGTCAGCTTCGAGGCCGCTGATGAGCTCGCGCCAGCCCTCGGTCTGGGAGTCCGGGGCGAAGGGGTGGATGGAGGCGAACTCCGGCCAGGAGATGGCTTCCATCTCGGCCGTGGCGTTCAGCTTCATGGTGCACGAGCCCAGCGGGATCATGGTGCGGTCCAGGGCGAGGTCGCGGTCCGAGAGGCGGCGGATGTAGCGCAGCAGCTGGGTTTCGGAACGGTGCGTGTTGAAGACCGGGTGCTGCAGGAAGTCGGAGGTGCGCAGCACTGTCTCGGGCAGCTCGAAGCCCTTGGCCTCCAGGACCGGACCGGCGCCAAAGGCGACGACGACCGCGGCGAGGACCTCCGGCGTCGTGGTTTCATCGACGGACACGCCAACTGTGTCCGCGTCGATGAGCCGCAGGTTGATGCCCCGGGCCCCGGCGGCGGCGATGACCTTGGCGGCCTTGCCGGGCACGCGGACCGTGAGGGTGTCGAAGAAGGAGTCGCTCGCCAGTTCGCGGCCGGCGATCTTCAGCGTGGCGGCGAGGGCGCGGGTGTTGTTGTGGACGGTCTCGGCGATGGCTTTCAGCCCGTCGGGGCCGTGGTAGACGGCGTAGAACGAGGACACGATGGCCAGCAGTGCCTGCGCGGTGCAGATGTTGGACGTGGCCTTCTCGCGGCGGATGTGCTGCTCGCGGGTCTGCAGGGCCAGGCGGTACGCCGGCACGCCGGCGTTGTCTTTGGAGACGCCGACGATGCGGCCGGGGAGCGTGCGTTCCATGCCCTCGCGCACCGCCATGTAGGCGGCGTGCGGGCCGCCGAAGAACAGCGGCACGCCCAGGCGCTGGGTGGAGCCGACGGCGATGTCAGCACCCTGCTCGCCCGGAGGGGTGATCAGGGTCAGGGCCAGGAGGTCCGCTGCCACAGTGACCAGCGCGCCGCGTTCCTTGGCCTCGGCGATCACCCCGGACTGGTCCCACACCCGGCCGGAGACGCCGGGCTGCTGCAGGACGACGCCGTTGATCTCGCCGGCGGGCAGGCCCTTGGAGAGGTCGGCGACCTCCACCTCGAAGCCCAGGGCTTCGGCGCGGCCCAGCACAATGGCGATGGTCTGCGGGAGGCAGTCGGCGTCGAGGACGGTCTTGGCCCCGGCCGCGGACTTGTTCTTGTTGGCGCGGCGCATGAGGAGCACGGCCTCGGCGACGGCGGTGGCCTCGTCGAGGAGCGACGCATTGGCGACCGGGAGCGCGGTGAGGTCCTGGACCATGGTCTGGAAGTTCAGCAGCGCCTCGAGGCGGCCCTGGGAGATCTCCGGCTGGTAGGGCGTGTACGCGGTGTACCAGGCCGGGGCTTCGAGGATGTTGCGGCGGATCACCGGCGGGGTGACGGTGTCGTAGTAGCCCTGGCCGATCATCTGCACGGCCGTCTTGTTCTTGGAGGCGAGCTTGCGCAGCTCGGCCAGCACCTGGACTTCGCTGAGGGCGCTGTCCAGCGTGAGGGGCTTTTCCTGGCGAATGGAATCGGGGACCGCGTTGTCAACGAGGCCATCAACGCTGTCGTAGCCGACGGCCTTGAGCATGGTGTCGATGTCGGCCTGGCGGCGGGCGCCGATGTGGCGATCTGCGAAGGTGGACGGGGACGATTGAACCGTCATGAGAGGAACTCCATAATTCAGGTGGCATCAAAACGCCACGATGATTCGGGTTCCTCCCCGCTCTGTATTGGACCTGAGAGTTTCCGTTTTGCCCTGCTGATTGCAGCGCGCCACTTGCACCGTCGGTGAGCCCGGTTGCCCGGACTGCTTTCCAGAGTTGCCTTGCCGCGGCGGTACGTGGGCCTGAGAGATTCCTGGGGAGGATTTGCTCCTACGGCGCCTGCTGAACGTACCGGCAGGACTCTCCCGCCGCAGATCATAAGCCGTGCCACTGGTCGGTGACACAGCTCACAATTTATCTGGTTCCCGGGCAGGATGCAAAATTAATTTCAATTGAGTCGCTGATTCCTGCACCACGGGGGTGCCTCCCCGCCGTCGAATGCCAGCCAAGGAACAAGTCCATCCCCCGGGCCGTTGGGCTACTACGACCTGCCGTCCGCTGACGCTGGCAGCACCCTACACACCCGGACCGACACCACGGGAAACGCGAACCCTTCGAATATGATCGCGTGATGCCTCTCCTTATCGCTCCGGACGCAAGCTACCACTCCTCCTGGCTGGAAGGATCCGCAGAATTTGACGGCGCCCACCGGGACGGCGGGGGCGCGGAGGACTGGTCCCTGGAAGAACTCAAAGATGCCCAGTCGTTCCGCCGCTTTGTCGACGCCCTCATCAATGACGCTCGGCCGGAGAGCCCGCGGAAGCCAGGATATGTGCCCTGCACGTACTTGTGGGTCATGGAAGGTGACACGTTCCTTGGCTCACTGGCCATCAGGCACGAACTGAACGACTTCCTCTTCAACGAAGGCGGGCACATCGGCTACAGCGTGAGGCCCTCCGCCAGGCGTCGCGGCCACGCAGCGAGGGCGCTGGCTGATGCCTTGCCGATTGCCCGTGAACTGGGAATCCCCCGGGTTCTTCTCACATGCGATGAGGATAATGCAGGCTCCCGGGCGACCATCGAAAAGAACGGCGGCGCCTACGAGGACACCCGCAACGGCAAACGCCGCTACTGGGTCGACACCGTCTGACCGGGCACGCCCCGAACGAACTGATCTCCGTTTACAGAGCGTGAAGTCGGTGCGACGCTGAACGCAATTCGGCCCCGGGGGCTGTCTTCGAACTGGGGGTAACGAAAATGCAATGGGGCACGCCGCAACCGGAAAGTCCGTGGCCGCATGACATGGTGATCAGCGTCAATGACGATCCACACCACCTGACTCTCCTTCTGTTTGTCCGGCAGGCATGGTCCCTGGCCGGCGACCTCAACATCCCGCCCCTAAGCCCCGTACCAGACTGTGGTCATTCCCGGATGCCGGAATCGGCTGATGCCTCCACGTGGGAGAAGCGCTGGAAAACGTCATGGGACCAGGCCTGGAGCTGGTACCCGATCGATGATCCAACGCACCATCCCACGCCCGCGGAATTGCGCGAGTCCGGGGACGCCAGTCAGGGGTTGAATCCTTTGATCCCACCCTTTTGGACTCAACGGTATGAATGGGAAGGTCTGGACCGCGAGGCTTATCAAGCCTGGGACCGAAGCCTGATCCCGAAATTTCCCCACGATGCCGAACCCCGAAGTCTCCAAGAACTCATCCCGGCATGGGAAAGCGGAATCGACACCGTCATCGTGCTGCCGTACGAGGGGTACTTCGCACACCGGCTGAGCCGGCGGCACCTCGTTGTGTCGGCCGCAACCAGGAATACCCCTGAGCACTACAGCAGGGCGCTACGAGAAAACGCACTGTAGACCCGCAGAGGCCGGGCTACCTCTCCTGCTAAGGGGACCGGCACGGAAATACGCGTCGGTCACGGCCACCGTTGGGACGTTAATGCCGCGCAGGCCCGAACCAGCTGGCCAGCGCATCCTCCAGCCCCCGCCGAGTCCCGTCTCCCGTCCACGCCACATGCCCGTCCGGCCGGATCAACACGGCCGCAGGAGCATTGACTGAACCGATCACCGGAAGCTCCCACCCGCCGTCGTACGTGGCGTCCACCAACTGCACCCGATCCATCCACGGCCCCGGGTCGATGCTGCCCGGCGCGCCGAGGTTGAGCAGCACCGCACGGGCATCGTGCAGGAAGGTGAACACGCGCCGCGGGCCGTTGGCGGTGACGACGTCGAGATCGGGCATGCGGCGCCCGAGCAGCGGGTGCCCCTCACCGAGGTCGTAGCGGACGTCCAGGCCGGAGATGAGGCCGCCCAGCCGCTTCCGGGCCTCATCGATCGTCAGCAGGCCGGCCACCGTGTCGGCCAACGCACCGATGCGCGGGTCGGCCCTCTGCATGATTGACTGCGCCATCGTGTGCTTCAGCGCACGGGCCCCGGCGGGGTGCCGCTCGGCGTGATAGGTGTCCAGCAGGCGGTCCGGCGCAATACCCTTGACCACCTGGGCGAGTTTCCAGCCGAGGTTCACGGCGTCCTGGATGCCGAGCCCGATCCCCTGCCCGCCCGAAGGAGCATGGATGTGCGCGGCATCCCCGGCCAGCAGCACGCGGCCGCTGCGGTAGGCCGCGGCCTGCCGCGTGGCGTCGGTGAACCGCGAGATCCACGTCGGAGTGTGCACCCCGAAATCCGTGTCATAGACCTCGGTCAGCGCCTTGCGGAGGTCAGCCAGGGTGGGCTCGGCAGCCGGTCCAAGCTGCTTCTCGGTCACCACCACCCGCGTGGTTCGTCCGTCCTCCATAAGGTGCAGCCCGTGGATCCCCACCTCGTCGATGCGGATGCCTGCCGGCGTCTCCTCTGTCACCTCCACTTCGGCGATCAGGCTGCTCCTCGTCGCATCCCAGCCGGGGAACTCGATGCCGGCTGCCTTGCGGACAGCACTTCGCCCGCCGTCGGCACCAACCAGGTACAGCGCGCGCATCGGCCCGCCGCCGGCGAGATGCACGTCGACCCCGCTGTCGTCCTGGGTAAAGCCGGCGACCTCGAGCCCCCGATGGACCGGCACACCCAGCTCCTCGATCCAGCCAGCCAGGATCCGCTCAATATGGTTCTGCCACAGGCCGAGCGTGTAAGGGTGCCGTGTAGGAAAGTCGCTCACGTCCAGGGTTGTTTTCCCGAAGAACGCCGCCTGGACGGGCTTGCCCTCGGCGAGGAACCGGTCGGCAATCCCGCGCTGATCGAGGATTTCGATCGTCCGCGAGTGGAACCCGCCCGCACGCGAGCCCACCAGCTCCGGCGTCGAGCGGCGCTCCACAATCGCCGCATCCACCCCCGCCAGCGTCAGCTCACCGGCCAGCATCATCCCAGTCGGACCGCCTCCGGCAACGATCACATCCACCATCACAATCCCCACCTCTCCAAGCCGACAAGCACGGCGATGCCGGCCTGAGCCCGACGCCGGCACGGAACGTCAACTGGTCAGTACTCACCCTTAATCACGAAGTAGGAGCCGCGGATAGCGCCCGTTGGCGCGCAACCCGGCCAGCGCCTCGGCGACCGGAGAGCATTCCAAGCCGACAGTAGAAACGCTCTCGAAGTCAGCGATGTACGGCATGCGCCCTCCAGGTCAGATGTGCTGGGACCAACGATAGTAGAAATGCCTCTTCGATTCGGCACCTCAATAAGCCGGCCAGAACAGTCGATCGGTCTTTTGTCGGCCCGTCCGGCTACACTGAATGTATCGAACATATATTCGAATAAAGGTGTGTTGTGGGCGTTGTTGTCGGTCCCCGTGTGATAGATGCGGGCATGTCGTTGTTGTCGGTGCTGATCTCTCCGGTCCCTGTTGCGGCCGGGTATCCGTCGCCGGCGCAGGACTACTTTGATGGCCGGATTGACCTGAACGAGCACCTGATCAAGGACATCACCAGCACGTACGTCGTGCGGGTGTCCGGGGACTCGATGGAGGGCGCCGGCATCAGCGACGGCGATGAACTGATCGTGAACCGGGCCCTGGAACCCAAAGACGGGTCCGTGGTCATCGCTGTCCTGGACGGGGAGCTGACCATCAAGCGGCTGCGGATCGCGGCCACCGGCGTCGTGCTGCAGGCGGAGAACCCGGCGTACCCGGATATCCGGGTCCCGTCGGTCTCGGATCTGGTCATCTGGGGCGTCGCGACCCGGTGCCTGCACCATGTCTGAGGCCAGCCATGTCTAAACCGGCCACGATGCGGCGGATGCCGCAGATCGCGCACGTGGATGTGAACTGCTTCTATGCGTCGGCCGAGCGGGCGTTCGACCCGTCCCTGGAGGGCCGTCCCGTCGTCGTCCTCTCCAACAACGACGGTTGCGCCGTCACCCGGTCCGCGGAAGCCAAGGCCCTCGGCATCGCGCTGGGCGAGCCATGGTTCAAACTCGCCCCGCGGGCCAGAGAGTGGGGACTCGTTGCCCTCTCCAGCAACTATGAGCTCTACGGGGACATCAGCGCCCGGGTCATGGAACTGCTCGGCCGGTACTCCGCCTGGCTGGAGGTCTACAGCATCGACGAGGCCTTCCTCGGCGTCAAAGGCACCCCGGAGGAACTCCTGGCTCTCGGCCGGACCATGAAGACCGCCGTGCGCCGCAACGTCGGGGTACCGGTCTGCGTCGGGATCGCCGGGACCAAGACCCTGGCGAAACTGGCCAACAAATGGGCCAAGAACAACCCGGCCTTCGCCGGCGTCTGCCACTGGGACTCCGTGGCCGCCGCAGACAGGGAATCACTGATGCGCCGCCTGTCCGTGATTGAGATCTGGGGTGTCGCCACGCGGCTGACCAAACGGCTCAACGCCCTGGGCATCCAGTCCATCCTGGATCTGTCCCGGGCCGACCCGGTCATGGTCAGGGACCGGTTCTCCGTGGTCATGATGCGCACCGTCCTGGAACTGCAGGGCACCGCGTGCATCCCGATGGAGGAAGAACGGATCGGGCGGGACCAGCTCATCTTCTCCCGTTCCTTCGCCACCCCCATCACCACCGCGGCAGGGCTGCGGCAGGTCCTCTCCGTCTACGGCCAACAGGCCTCGGCGCGGCTGGCCAAACACGGACTGCAGGCCAAAGTCCTCACCGCGTTCGCCGGCACCTCACACTTCAACCCGAGAGACACCTCCTACCCCTCGGTCTGCGTGCCGCTGCCGATGCCCACCGCGGACCCGGTCCTGCTGACAGGGGCTGCCCACGCGCTCCTCCCCCACATCCACGAGGGGATCAGGTACGCCAGGGCCGGCATCATGGTCACCGACCTGCGGCCCACCGGCGACCAGGCACCCCTGGCCCTGTTCGAAAACCCGCACGAGGAACGCCGCGTCGGAACCCTCCTGGAAGATGTGACCCGCCGGTACGGCCGCGGCTCCATCGGCCTCGGCCACGCCGGAATCCGGGGCGGGCCGGACTGGACCATGAAACGGGACCTGCTCTCCCCCCGCTACACCACCCACTGGGACGAACTCCCCCTCGTCAAAGCCGCCTGAACCCAACACACGCCCGCACCGCCGCACCACGAAAGAACACCCACATGACCCTCGCGCCCGTTGCCCCCACCCAGACCCACGACCTGCAGGTCCGCACCGACCCGGCGGGCAAACCCCTTGCCATCCGGCACGACGGACGGATCTGGGTTGTCGATCCCGGCACGGAGTCCCAGCACTGGTTCGAAAGCGACTCCCGGCAGGACACCGGGCGCACTGCCGCCGTGGGCAGCGGCGGCCTGGTCAGCGTCGAATACTGGCGCGTGCAGGTCCGCCTCGGCTCCAACTCCCCGCTGCGGACCGTCACTCTGCGCCGTGAACAGCCCTCCCCCGGGTGGTTCCTGGAACACGTCAGTGACGGCAGCTAGGCAACAGTGCCAACTAACTGTCAACGAATCAGCGATCAAACATGGGAGGGGATCAGAAAAGAATTCACGCTGCCGGCCCTGGACCAGGTCCGCCGCCGCCTCTCCGAGCTCATGGAAGACCCGGAGCCGGTGATGCAGCAGCTGGTCCGGGTCTTCATCGACGACGGCACCTTCTGCCCCGGATTCCAGTTCCTCCCCGGCGGCCAGCTCCGCCCGCCGGTCGTTGAGCTCTTTCAGCGTGCGCTGGAGCTGCAGATCCCGCACAACTACTTCACGGTCTGGATGGTCACTCCGTCCCGGGACCTTGCCGGCTCCCGCCCCGTCGACCTGCTGAAGAACAGCCGTGCCCCTCTGCTTCGCACGTTGGAATCCTACGGGTGGCGCTAGATGGCTCTTGACCGCACTGCCGGGAATCCCAGACGGTGTAGTTCCCGGTATCGGTGGTGATGTCCCAGAGAAGAACTGCCCCGACCGCCCCGACCGGCGTGGCGGATCTTCCCCCGGTGCGAGAATGTCTGCATGCTCACCTTTCTGGAGACGGAACGCCTTCTGCTCCGGCAGTTCACCGCCGACGATGCGGAGCTACTCGTGGAACTGGACAGCGATCCGGGCGTGATGCGGTACATCACCGGCGGTATCCCCACCTCCCGGGGCGAAATAGAAGGCGACTTCCTCCCGGCCTTCCTCGACTACTACCGGCGCTTTCCCGGCTACGGGTTCTGGGCCGCGCTCGAGAAGACGACCGGGGAATTCCTTGGCTGGTTCCACTTCCGGCCAAGCCCCGACGATCCACAAGATCAGCCGGAACTGGGCTACCGGCTGCGCCGCGCGGCCTGGGGAAAGGGCCACGCGACAGAGGGATCGCGGGCGCTGATCGCTAAAGGCTTCACCGAGTTCGGGGTGCAACGGGTTGTAGCCTCGGCCATGGCAGCCAACACGGCCTCCCGAAGGGTGATGGAGAAATCCGGGATGCGCCTCGTGCGGGCTTTCGTCGGCGACTGGCCGGGGTCCGTTCCGGGAGAAGAGCACGGCTACGTCGAGTACGCGATCACCCGAGATGAATGGGAGGCTGACGATTCCCGCCTTCGTCCCCAGTGACCCTCCGGTATCAGCCGGCCGCACGTAAGACATTGCTGAGGTGCACCGCAGCGAGGTCCGCGATCGACTCTGAGGAGATTCCACAAGGCCGGACCAGCGCAAACGTCGCAGCGGCGAGGGCCGCGAGGTCGGGTACGGCTGCGGCGCGGCCAGGGCGATCCGACGGCGGCCCTACATGAGGGTTCCTTAATGCGCCCTTCATCTGGACTTCATGGTCTTAGTTCAAGCTGACAATCTCAAGTGGCACTTCCACCGCTGGAGCTGATCCCATGAGTTGGTACCTGCCCGCCCCGCAATACGCCGACGAAGCTACGGGCACAACCTGGTGCGTCTGCCGGGCCTGGTTCGATAAGAGACCAGGAGACTACGTGCTGGAGGTCCTCAGCCAGGGCCGGACCCCCGCCCTCCGTGGAGCCTATCTGCGCCACGGGCGCTTTGAACTCGTGCCGCTGGACGATCCTGAACTGCCCGCTTTGCGGGCGGAAGCGCAGCAAGGCGAACTCATCGCGTATCGGCCCCACAGACGGGCGGTGGTCCGGGCGGAGGGCCGTTACATCAAGATCTTCCGGCCAGGGCAGGCCATCGCATCCGCCGAACGCTGCGCACACGTGGACATTCTCCTGGACGCCGCCGGTACCTTCACGACCCCCAGGATCCTTCGCAGCTCCGATGATGTCATCGTTTTCAGCACCGTCCCGGGACCGACCCTGAACGAGTTGGGCGAGAACGACTCCACGGCCAGCGACGAATCGTTCGCGTGGGCATGGGAGAAATGGTCGCGCTCGTGGGTCGCTCAGCTGAGCGCCCCGCACGGCAGCGCCGCACGCAGCGTTCTGAACAGCCTGCCGCTCCGCTCAGCAGAGGTGAAAGCAGCGGATCTGTGGCGATCCGTGAACCGCTGGCTGCGCCACTTCGAAAACGTGCCGGAAATGTCGCCTCAAGGAAGTGCCCTGCGGGCCGCGGCAGAGGATGTGACGACGAATTTGCTTCGGTCGGCCCCGGATCCGCTGGTGTGGTCCCATGGAGACCTGCACGGCAAGCAGATCATCGCAGTCGACGGCCGGTCCCCGCTCGGATTGCTGGATCTTGACAAAGGAGCCCAAGCCGAGGCGGCCCTCGATCTGGCCAATATGGACGTGCGCTTGGAGCTGCACCGGCGACGGAACCGCATGTCGTCGGCACGTTACCTTACGGCTCACAATCAGGTGTTGGCCGTAGCCGAGGAACTACATGTCAATCCAGACCGGTTCCATGCCTACATGGACGCGCTCTGGCTCCGTGAGGCATTGGTTCCGCTACCCGGGCGCCTAGTCATGGCAACCGCCGTTCTCGACGAACGGGCAAAGCATTATCAGACCACAAAGGCATAGCTTCCATCAGCTCCCTTGACGCCGCAACAAGCTGCCGGCCTCCACGTGTGAACAGAACCGGCGGCCGCGATGGACTCGCGGCCGCCGGCTGTAATCCGGTGGGACCTGGGCTCAGCGCACCGACTTCCGCTCGTAGATCGCCATCGACCAGGCGTACCCGGCGACCACGATCACCACGCACCATCCGACCGCGAGCGCCGGGCTCCAACCGAGCGGGGTGCCGAGCAGCAGCCCGCGGATGGCCTCGATGAACGGCGTGAACGGCTGGTACTGCGCGAACCACTGCAGCCACTCCGGCATCGACTCGGTCGGCACGAAACCGCTGCTGAGGAACGGCAGGAAGGTCAGCACGAGGGGCCAATTGCTGGCTGTCTCGACCGACTTCGCCTGCATGCCCATGGCGACGCCGAGCCAGCTGATCGCGTACGCGATCAGCACCAGCAGACCGGCGGCGGCGAACCACTCGACCGCTCCGGCCGTCGGGCGGAAGCCGATCAGCAGTCCGACGCCGAGCACGAGCGCGACGGCGATGATCGCCTGGATGGTGTTGCCGAGCACGTGCCCGGCGAGCACCGCAGCCCGCGAGATCGCCATCGTGCGGAACCGCGCCGTGATGCCCTCGGTCATGTCCATCGCGACCGTCGTCGCGGTGCCGCCGGCGCTGCCCGCGATGGTCAGCAGCAGGATGCCCGGCATGATGTACGCGACGTACGCTTCCCGCCCGCCGGCCGGATCCGCCCCGGGCAGGCCGGCACCGAGTGTGCCGCCGAACACGAACACGAAGAACAGCAGGATCACGACCGGCCCCACGATGGTGAACACCGACAGGCCCGGGTAGCGCACCATGTGCAGCAGGTTGCGGTGCAGCATCGTGATCGAGTCGGCGACGACGTGCGATTGTCGGCTGGTGCCCGGGGCCGTCTTGCGCTGGGCGGTGATGGTGGTCATGATGCTGTTCCCTTCAGGTCGGCCCGGCCGGTGAGCGCGAAGAACACGTCATCGAGGTCCGGGGTGTGGATGCTGAGGTCGTCGACCTCGACGTCGGCCGCATCGAGGCGGTCCAGCACGGTGCGCAGCGCGCCGACCCCGCCGTCGCTCGGCACGGTGAGCGCGAGCCCGGCGTCGTCGCGATCGGACTCGTCAAGCAGGCGGGAGGCGGTGTCGAGCGCCGCGGCATCCGCGAACCGGAGCCGGATGTGCCCGCCGGGCACCAGGCGCTTGAGCTCGTCCGGCGTCCCCTCGGCGACGATGCGGCCGCCGTCGAGCACCGCAATGCGGTCCGCGAGTTCGTCCGCTTCGTCGAGGTACTGGGTGGTGAGTAGGACGGTGGTGCCGTCCGCGACGAGGCTGCGCACGATGTCCCACATGGTGTGGCGGCTGCGCGGGTCCAGGCCGGTGGTGGGCTCGTCGAGGAAGATCACGCTCGGTGTCGCGACGAGGGTCATCGCGAGGTCGAGGCGGCGCTGCATCCCGCCGGAGTAGGTGGCGAGCGGCTTGCGGGCGGCGTCGACGAGGTCGAACTGCTCGAGCAGCTCGACCACCCGGGTCTTCGAGCGCTTCGCCCCAAGGTGGCGCAGCCGCGCCATCAGCAGGAGGTTCTCCTCGCCGGTGAGCAGTTTGTCCACCGCGGAGAACTGGCCGGTGAGGCCGATCGCGGCGCGCACGCCGTCGTGGTCGCGCACGACGTCGCATCCGTTGACGAACGCTGTGCCGCCGTCGGGCCGCACGAGCGTGGACAGGATGTGCACAGTGGTCGTCTTCCCGGCGCCGTTCGGGCCGAGCAGCGCGGTGACGGTGCCGGCGTTGACGGTGAGGTCGACGTTGTCGAGCACCACCTTTCCGCCGTAGGACTTCCGCAGCCCGTGGACTGCGATCGCTGGCGTGTTCATGAGTGTCGTTCCCTTCTGTTGGGTGCCCGGATTCACCGCGCGCGATGGATGCTGATGTTGCCGTGCTGCGTGCGTGCACGTATTTCGACCGTCTGTTCCGACGCGTCGGGGGCGCCGTCGCCGTCGAGCTCGTTGCGCACGTGCCCTGCCTTCGAGGACAGGTCGAGCCAGGCGGGAACGCCGGGCCGCACGCCGATGGTGACCTGGCCGAAGCCGCTTTCGACTTGGATGGAACCGCTTGAGACCTCTCCCAGCTGGATGCTGCCGTAAGCGGTCTTCGCCGTAACGGAGCCGCGTGCCCTTGGGATCTCGAGGTCGCCGTAGGAGAGCTTCGCGTCGAGGTCGCCGCCGGAATCCCCGACCTGGATGGTGCCATGCGAGGCCTTGAGGATCGCGTCGCCGGTGACCGTGCCGATCCGGATCTGACCGTGGTCGGCCGTGATCTCGACCCCGCCTTCTGCGGTGCCCACGGTCGCGTTGCCGTGCGAGGCGCGCAGCCACAGGTCGCCGGTGGTGTCGACATCCACGGGGCCAAGCGAGCTCTTGATCCGGGTGGCGCCGAGGCGGCCGACGGTACGCAGGCCGCCGACCGCGATCTCGGCGGCGAGCCGCGACCCCGTCGGCAGCTCGACTTTCACATCGACCGACTCGGATGGGCCGATCCAGCTGAGGCGGGGCCGCGGGCCCGTGATGGTGAGCCGCTGGCCATCGACGTCGACCCTGGTCTCCTCCGCGCCTCGGCGGTCGACCGCCTTCTCGGGGTTCGTCGGCAACACGGTCACCACCGTGTCGGCGCGGTCGCTGGCGAAGACATCGATTGCGCCGACCTGCAGGTTGATGGCGAGGTCGATTGGGCCGGGGGTGTTGTAGGTGGGCATACTGACGCCTCCCTTTCTCTACGCGTGTTGATATGGCCCCGCGGGTCCGCGTGGCCGGGAAATGGTGAAGGTGGGTGGTTGAGCGGGTTAGCGCGCCCAGCCCGCAAAGTTGTCGCCGGTGCGCAGCGTGCGCTGCGTGGATCGTCGTTGCTTCGGTTGGATAGCGGCCGCAATCGCACGGACCAGCCAGGTGTTGACGGACATGCCGTCAGCCGCCGCCGCCTCGTCCACCCGCGCCTTGAGGGCATCCGGCAGGCGGAGCGTGGTGCGCGAGGTGCTCGCGTCCTCGAGGTCGACGGTTGCGGCGGGCCGCTCGTCACTGTCGGGCTCGGCGTTCGGCGGGGTAACTACGAACTCGATGTCGCGTCCGCGCAGCCGCATGTCAACCGATCCGGGTGCGAGGTCGCGGGTGATCTCGCCGGCCGCGGCCGACAGGACGTCGAGTAGCACGAGCCGCACCGCGGCATCCAGTCCGGCGGCGAGCCGCTCCGCGACGGCGCGAGTGTCCTCCGTGCCGTTCTCCGCGGTATCCACTAGCTGGCGCTGCAGGTCGCTGACGTACTGTCCAAGTTCCATGCCACCATAGTGACACCATAGTGGTGTCACGTCAAGGCATCGTGGTGTCATTGGTTCGGTGAGGCGGCTGGGTTTCGAAGCGATGGACCGTGCGGTTCTGCGTGTACTTTGCCAGCGATGCCCGCGCCTGGGTGATTTTCCAGGTCCCAGTTTGGCCAAGTGCAGGCCACGGCTAGCGGCCTGCACCCGGTCCTTTTTCTCAGGTCCAAACGTGACTGAATCGGAGCGTCTAGATTTGCGGACTAAACGGTGCCGGTGCCCGGGTCGTCGTGACGATTTCGGCTTCGTCCGAGCTCACTGGTATGCGAGCACCGCCGCCGCCGTCATCAGTCAGAACATCGCTAATTTTGTCCCAAGCGCGGCTGGCCAGGTCCTCGGCCGCGTCCCATATGCCTGACAGACTGAACGCAAGTACGTCAAACCCAGGGTTCTTCGTCCTTGAGACCACGAGATCCGGCGTCTTTCCGTCTGCTGTTAATAGTGCTGTTTGACCGTGCACCATTGCACGAAATCGATATCCCTGGCAGGATTCTGTAGGTTCAGATATAAAAACCCCGGGTGCGTCTGCAACCGGCTTAAAAGTAATTTTAGACATTTTTCTCTCCGTTGATCCCCAGATTCGGAGTTGATTAAACAGATGCAGAAGCATGAGCTTCGCGAATAGCGATATTCCACTGCAGAGTCAAAATCTAGCGCGGGAATAATCGACAAACATGCGTATTCTCGGCAGGTCAGACTCGGAGTTATTCCCCCCATCATCGACTTACACTCGACATCGTCCTCGCAGGAGACATGAAAGTCAACGACGCCTGTGACAGGTGATTCCGAGGGGAAGTTTTGACCAAAACAGCCAACCGGGGGTGCGCGTTTACGTAAGCAGGGATTATCTATTTCGGCGGCTTCCTGTAGCCGAACCAGCGGGTAGCACCACGCGCCTGGCGGCGTTAGAGGCAATAGTCATCGAGGACACGACGGCGCCGCGGAAGCAGCGCAAAACCGCCACGGGGATTCTGACTCGGCTCATTGCGGAGCGCGGAGCGGAAGAGTTGTCGTCTTCGAACCCAGCCGCTCTGCTCAAGGAATGATTGTGGTGGTTATGATTCGATCATGCCGAACCCGCGATTGTCCCTCGCCCTGGAACGTATTGGCCCTGGAGATTGGGAGGTATTTGAACAGTTCGCGTCGGAGTTCTTAGCCGTCGAATATCCCGCCCTGCGGACGATGGCAGCACCGAACGGAGACAAGGGCAGAGACGCCGAAATATTCACGGTTGACGGTGTGCCAAAAGTCGCATTTCAGTACTCTGTCACTGCGAGTTGGAAGACGAAAATTGCGAGCACGTTGGACACGCTCAAGAGGAATCTCCCTTCGGTCAGTACCATGATCTACGTGACCAACCAGGTGATTGGTCCGGCTGCTGATGAACTCAGGGAAGAGTCTCGCCGTGACCGGAACATAACCGTAGATATCCGGGACCGGTCGTGGTTTGTGGAGCGTGAGGAGTCCTATCCTCAACGACGAGTGGCAAGTGAAGAGCTGGCCAAGAGATTTGTCGATCCGCTTCTGTCCAAACGAGGGGTCATCGACAGAATATCGACCTTGACCGCGGATGAGAGCAAGGTCGCGGTGCTGCACTTGGCACTCGACGGCGTGGATCAGGCAACCGATCAGAGTCTTACCAAGAGCTGCTTCGATTCATTGGTCTTGGCGGCGCTTCACGATTCGAGCACAGATAGCAGGCTCAGCCTGAGCGAAATCCAGGACGGCGTCGCCCTGCGCATGCCCGTGGGGAAGCGAGGGCAGGTCGATGCCCTGACCCTGAGCGCATTGAACCGCCTGTCCCGGAAGGGGCCCGTCAAACAGCACAAATCAGCTTCCGGATCTGAGGACACTTACCATCTCAGTTTTGAGGAGGCCAAGAGGATAAATGATCAGACAGCCACGTTCCTTCTTGATGAAGCTGTTCTGGATGCGAAACTCACTGTGGCGGTTCGAGCCCTCGAAGCACCGAAGGCACTGAACGAAACACAGTTGACGGAGATTTCCCGGCAACTACGAACGGTGTTGGAAGAAACACTTTTGGAACGAGGTGAGTCTTTTGCCGAAGCCGTGGAAACAGGAGAACCGTTCCAACTCAGCCCTGTCGCCATAGCAGACAGAATTACAGCAAATGGCGGCATCAGCGGGCTCAGTTCTGATGCCGCGGCCGCGGCCATTATGCATGTATTGGAGCAACCTTCGCCTCAAACGCAGTCCCATCTTCGGCGGCTGGCTGATGCATACACTCTTTTCGCGTTCCTGAAACAGACCCCGGACGTCCAGAAAGTCATGCTTAACGTCTTCAGTGAAGGCGACATATGGATGGACACCACCGCGATCCTGCCGCTTATCGGAGAGAGCCTGGTAGACGATCCGGAGGAGCGCCACTTTACGGTTCTGATGCGAGCAGCGGTAGACGCCGGGTTGCTCCTATTCGTAACGGAAGGAGTCGTGGAAGAAGTTGAAAGACACCTCAACCTGGCCGTTGCGTATGGCCACAACAGAACGACGACTTGGACCGGAAGAGTCCCCTTCCTCTACTCGGCCTTCGTGCTCTCGGGCCGGCCAGAGAATGAATTCTTGGACTGGCAAAGGGACATCTGTGGACGCGAACAGCCGTTGCAGGACGTCAGCGACTACCTTGCCGACGAATTCTCTATCGAGACCAAAAATCTCCTGGAGTACTCTGATGCCGCATCGATGGAACTTAGGGGCGTAGTCCAGGAACTATGGAATGAGACTCACGAGAGAAGGCGTCAACGAGGTGACTACGGAGCCGACCGAGGGACGCGGTCCCGCCTGGTTGCCCACGACGTTGAAAACTCAGTCGGCGTCATCGAGTATCGACGGACGATTGGACCATCACCCATGGGCTACCTTGCATGGTGGCTGACGTTCGATGGAACAGCAATGAAAATGAAGGACCACCTACGGGAACGCCTTGGCCCCCAGGCGCCGCCGTCGCCGGTATTGAGTCCGGATTTCCTCACTCAATTGCTTCGACTGGGTCCCCTTCGCACTGCCATCGAGCAGGATCTGCGAGTGCAGTTACCCCTCCTCACGGACATGAGCGTCAATCACTACGCTCCGCACGCTCTGCTCGATCTAGCAAGGGAAACGAGAGAAAAGTCGTCGAGCCAGAATGAACGGGTAGTGCGTCGCGAAGTCCGCGACGCGGTGAACCGGGCCAGGCAACAGATGGGTCCGGCGGCGGTAGGCGGCGTTCGCGCAATGGAGGATCGGATTTCAGCTTCCATCAAATCGTCAGTCACCCGGATGAATCACCGCACACAAAGCTGACGACTGCGGGACCTCACGCTGCCCTCGGCGCGGCTCCGGAAAATGCCAACGACGCGGGCGCACAGTAAGAACATGAAATCACTACTAAGCGATGACGTCGTCGCTGTACGTGGCGTCCTTACTGATACACACCCGGTCGATTTCCATGCTCTTGGGCTAACCGGCGCAATTGACCGCCTGACCCTTCCCCTCCGCAAACGCGGCATCGTGGTGCATCTGGAGACTCCGCGCCACCGGATGGAAGTAGACCGACAGTCCGCAACTCTTCTGTACCGGGCGGCGCAGGAGCTCCTCAGCAATGTCTATAAATTCGCGCAAGCATCAACGGTGACGGTCCGGCTCGGTTGCGTCACCCACGGCATGAGCCACGGCGTTCAGCTGAAAGTGACCGACGACGGCGGTGGTTTCGACGTGCCGGCAGCCATGATTGGCCGGCACACGGGCATGGGACTGCGCCTCATGCGCGTGGCCGTGGGCCTTGCTGGCGGAGAGGTGATCATCGATTCATCCGCCGCCGCAGGAACCTGTGTGACGATAACGCTGCCCCTGGACTGAGCGTCGGCCCCCTTGCCAGCCGTGGCCCGCCCGGAGTCCTGATTGCTTCAGGTCCGGGTCTCTGCGGGACCGGCATCCGCGTCGGGGTTCGCGCCGCTGGTACGCTGCGCATTCACGGATGGCACCGGCTCCTCATCGGCCGGCCCAAAAAAGTGCCAGGCCGCGAGTCCCGCGGTCACCGCGACAGCCACCGCCCCGGCGATCAACCAGGCTTTCCCGGACGCTGTCCGCCGCGATTTAGCCTGGGCGGGTGCCGGGGCAACATTAGGTGCGACCCGCTTCAGACCCTCGTGGACACGGGGAGCCAGAGTTTCCACTCCGCCGGCGAGCTCGTCAGCGAGCCGCCGCAGACCGGCCTGGATCCTCGGGGACGCGGATTCAATCCCGGTATCGAGCCCCGCGATCGCCTTTTGCAATGCCGCCTCGACCCCGGGAGTGGCCCATTCTCTCCCCTTCGTGAGCTGAGAAATGAGGTTCTCTGAAAGATGCCGTACCTGATCGGCCTGCACTGTGGGATGTGCCGTGCGCATGAGTGCCTCCTCGGTGTGATGGATGCCCATAGCCTACGGCGGCCGGCGCCATCGAAACAGTCCCCTCCCGGCGGACCAGACGGGACGACGTGAACGGCAGGTGAATTGTTGCTCCGGGGCAACGAGGGCGGTGCGCCGCCTGCTATCGTCATGCCAGAGGGCACACCCGGCGCGGCGCATGACGTCGCAGAGGGTCGGTGGACCACGTCGTGGGCCGCCATCCGGGCATGTCTTGAGAGGTTCGGCCGGCACCGCTTCCTTGGGAGGACCCCATGACCGACGACACGACGACGCCGACCGCGGAACCTCGGGGTGTGACCGCGGAACATGCCCGGCTGGCCGAGGCCACGGGTGCGGCGGAGGATGACCTGATCACGGCAAATCCCTGGTACGAGTGGGGGCCGTACCTGTCGGAGCGGGCCTGGGGCACGGTTCGGGAGGACTACAGCGACAGTGGTGACGCGTGGGAGTATTTTCCGCATGATCATGCCCGGTCCCGTGCGTTCCGTTGGAACGAGGACGGCATGGCAGGGCTGTCCGATGTTCACCATGACCTGTGCTTGGGGTTGGCGCTGTGGAACGGGGCGGATCCGATCCTGAAGGAGCGGATGTTCGGGCTGACTGGTCCGCAGGGCAACCACGGGGAGGACGTCAAGGAATACTGGTGGTACCCGGATGCTTTGCCCAGCCATGCATGGCTGCGGTGGCGGTATCACTACCCGCAGGCAGCGTTTCCCTATCAGCAGCTTATCGAGGAGAACGCCCGTCGTTCCCGGGACGAACCCGAGTTCGAGTTGCTGGATACCGGTGTCTTCGAAGGCGGCCGGTACTGGTCCGTGGATGTCGCGTATGCGAAGGCCTCACCGACCGAGGTACTTGCCCGGATCACCATCGAGAACCACTCTCCCGAGGAAGCAGCGCTTTCGGTGTTGCCTACCATGTGGTTCCGCAACACGTGGCGGGTCTCGGGCGGTGAGGCGCCGTCGTTGTTCCTGGACGGGGACGGGGTCGCGGTCGAGCACCCACGGCTGTCCGGCTACCGGCTCGATGCCGCTCCCACCAAGGAGGGAGTGCGGCCGACGGCGTTGTTCTGCGACAACGAGACGAATACGGCCCGACTGTTCGGGGCGCCTCCGGTCACCGCCTATCCGAAGGACGGCATCAACGACCACGTGGTCTCCGGCGCGGACACCGTGAATCCGCACCATCAGGGTACGAAGGCAGCCTGGTGGTATCAGGTGACTGTGCCGGGCGGGGGGCGGGTCGAGCTGCGACTGCGGCTGCACCGGCCGGTCCCGGACCAAACCGCGCCCCCTACCCGGTGGTTCGACTCTTACTTCGATGACGTCATGACAGACCGGGAGCGGGAAGCGGACGAGTTCTATGCGGCGATCGCCCCCGCTGAGATCGGCGCCGAGCCGATGCGGGTGATGCGCCAGTCCTGCGCGGGGCTCGTCTGGAGCAAGCAAATGTACCCGTATCGGGTCAACCGGTGGTTGGACGGCGACGCCGCCCAACCGGTCCCGCCGGCCGGGCATCGTAACGGCCGGAACACGGGGTGGCGGCACCTGGACTCGTTCGACGTGCTTGCCATGCCCGACCCATGGGAGTACCCGTGGTTCGCGGCCTGGGACCTGGCGTTTCACGCCGTCACCTGGGCCCACCTGGATCCCGCGTTCGCCAAATACCAGCTGCTGGTGCTCCTTCGGGAGTGGTTCCAGCATCCGAACGGGGCGCTCCCGGCATATGAGTGGAGCTTCGACGACGTCAATCCACCCGTCCATGCGCTGGCCGCCCTCCGGGTGTTCGTCATCGACGGCGGCACTGACTTGGACTTCCTGAAACGGGTGTTCCACAAGCTGCTGCTGAATTTCACTTGGTGGCTCAACCGGCAGGACCCGGACGGAAACAACCTGTTTGGTGGCGGCTTTTTGGGTTTGGACAACATCAGCCCGATCGACCGCTCGCACCTCCCGCCCGGCTTCAAGCTGGACCAGGCCGACGGCACCGCGTGGATGGCGTACTACTCCGTGGCTATGCTCACCCTTGCCACCAAACTCGCCGAACACGACGCCGCCTATGAGGACATGGTCGTGAAATTCCTTGAACAGACCGTGCTGATCATGGACGCACTGGAGGATTCAGGCTGCTATGACACCGAGGACGGTTTCTTCTACGACCGGCTCACCGACCCCTCCGGGGTCAGCATCCCGATCAAGGTACAGACCCTCGTCGGGTTGATCCCGGCGCTGCCCGCGGTCGCGCTCCCCACCCAGGACACGGACCGGAACCGCCGGCTCCGGAAGCGGTTCGCCCTCCGGTTGGAACAGACCGATCGGCACGAGATCCTCGACTGGCAGGTCCGTGGCACCGGAAACTCCCGGCGAACGCTGCTGTCGGTCGTCCCGAGGGACAAACTCGCCCGGCTGTTCGGCACCTTGTTCGACGAGGAGGCCTTCCTCTCTCCCCACGGCCTGCGATCGATCTCCAAGCGGCACAACACTCCATACACGGTTCCAGGGCTGCCCACCGCTGCAATCCAGTACGAACCGGCCGAATCGCGGACCGCGATGTACGGCGGCAATTCCAACTGGCGAGGACCGGTGTGGTTGCCGGTCAACTACCTCATCATCCGTACCTTGCTGCAGTACGACCAGTTCTTCGGTCCCGACTTCACCGTCGAATATCCCACCCGCTCCGGTCACCACCTGACCCTACGAGAGATTGCCGGTGACCTCGCCGATCGGCTGGTGGGCATCTGGCTCCCCGGGCCGGACGGACGCAGGCCGGTCTATGGTGGCGTCGATCTGTTGCAGAGCGATCCCGCGTGGAAGGACAACCTGCTGTTCTACGAGTACTTCCACGGCGACAACGGGGCCGGACTCGGCGCCATGCACCAGACCGGGTGGACGGCTCTGGTCGCGGATCTTCTTCTCGACCCACCCCGCCATAGCGACCGGATGGTGTTCCAGGACAACGCGGACCCAACCACCGCGGCAGGACCGCCGGAAACGGAACCGGGAACCCATGTCCAGCGAGACTAAGGACCCGGCCCGTGTCCGGAGAGCCATGTTCGGCGAGGGCGCTGTAATGGACGAGACGGCGGCGGCCCGACCACCGGGGCTCTCGCCACCGGTAGCCCACCCCTTTATCTACGAGATCAACACATGGGCATGGCTCGAATCCATCAGCGTGGAAGAAGACAAACCAATCGATCTGGGCTCCGTCCCGAACCTGCACTGGGACGCGATTGCCGGACTGGGCTTCGATGCGGTCTGGTTGATGGGGGTCTGGCGTCGCAGCCCCGCCGGCATCGGGATCGCACTGGCAAATCCAGCCCTGCGGTCCGATTTCCAGGCCGCTCTGCCCGATTGGCGTGCCGAGGACGTCGTCGGGTCGCCGTACTGCGTCAGGGACTATGTGGTCGATGACCGCCTGGGTGGCCCTGCCGGGCTTTCCACCGCCCGGGAGGCGCTGGCGGCGCGGGGCCTCCGGCTGATCCTGGACTTCGTGCCCAACCATGTCGCACCGGATCATCCGTGGACCACGGGGGCGCCCGAGCTCTTCGTACCGGGAACTGCCGCGGACCGGGACCTGGATCCGTCATCCTTCGTCGAGGTCGGCGGCCGGGTGCTCGCCAACGGGCGGGACCCCTACTTCCCGGCGTGGCCGGATGTCGTTCAGCTCAACGCCTTCGACCCGGCCCTGCGGTCGGCGGCGGTGGAGACGGTGAAATCGATCGCCGATCAGTGCGACGGGGTGCGGTGCGACATGGCAATGCTGGTCATGAACGACGTTTTCGCCCGCACCTGGGGTGCCCGGGTCGGTCCTGCGCCGAGCACAGAGTACTGGCCAACGCTGATCGCCGCCGTCCGTGAAACCAATCCCGGTTTCGTGTTCCTCGCCGAGGCCTATTGGAATCTTGAGTGGTCCCTGATGCAGCAGGGCTTCGACTACTGCTACGACAAGCGTTTGTATGACCGCCTTCTCGGCGATAATCCCGACGAGGTGCGGCTCCACCTGCAGGCCGAGCGCACGTATCAGGACGCCCTTGTCCGGTTTGTGGAGAATCACGACGAGCCACGGGCCGCGACGGCGTTCGGGGCCGGCCGCGCACGGGCGGCGGCGGTGACGGCACTGACCCAGACTGGGGCCCGGCTCATCCACCACGGCCAGCTGTCGGGGTGGAGGGTACGCCTTCCGGTGTTCCTCGGCCGTTTCCCCACCGAACCGGCCGATGACCAGCTCGCAGCCTTCTACCGCCGGCTCTTAGCGGCTGCCTCCGACCCGACCTTTCGGCACGGGCACTGGCAACCGTGTGAACGGTCGGGGTGGCCAGGCGAGAACAGCTTCGAACACCTGGTCGCCTGGAGCTGGGACGGTGCCACCCGGTGGCTGATCGTCGTGAATCTGAGCGATGCGCCAGCAACAGGTCACGTGAGAGTACCGTGGCCGGACCTGCGTGGTAACCGGTGGCAGCTCACCGACCCGACCCAAGACATGAGTTTCGACCGCGCCGGCGACGATCTCGTCGACGGGCTGTTCGTCGGACTTGACGCATGGCAATGGCATTTGCTCCGCCTCGACCCATCGCCAGAACACGCTGACCACGACTGACGGGGCCCCGGGCGACCGCCGTGTGCCGTCCGGCGAGACGAACGACGGTCACCCCCGCACTCCAGCGATCCGCCGTCGGAGGGCATCGCGCCACCTCGAAAGGAGCTCGAAATGGCCGGAAACGTCGTCACAGGCCGGACGAAACAGGAGCTGGGCAGGGTGCTGGTGCCGCTCGCCCTGGCGCAGTTCATCTGCAGCTTCGCGGGCTCGAACATGAACGTGATGATCAATGACATGAGCGAGGATCTGAACACAACCGTCGAGGGAATCCAGACGGCCATCACGATCTTCTTGCTGGTCATGGCCGCGCTGATGATTCCGGGCGGCAAGCTGACCGATCTCTGGGGTCGCAAGAGACTATTTATCATCGGACTCTCGCTGTACGGGGTCGGGGCGGTGACAAGTGCGGTGGCGCCGAACTTGTTCGTGCTGATCATCGGCAACTCGATCCTGGAAGGTGTCGGGACGGCACTGCTGATCCCACCCGTCTACATTCTGACGACCATGCTGTTCACGGACGTGACCTCCCGGGCTAAGGCATTCGGAGTGATCAGCGGCATGGGCGGAATCGGGGCGGCCGCGGGGCCGCTGATCGGCGGGCTCATCAGCACCGCGATCAGCTGGCGGGCGGCTTTCATCTTCCAGGCGCTGATCATCGTGATCATCATCTTGCTCAGCCGCCGCGCGGTTCAGGACCCGGTGCCCGCGGATCCGAGCAAGCCGTTCGACTCCATGGGGGCTGTGCTCTCCGCCGCGGGGCTGGTGGTCCTCGTCACCGGCATCATGCTGGCGGACAACGACCTGCTGCTGATGGCGGTCTTCATGGCTGCCGGCGCGCTGCTGCTGCTCTGGTTCTTCATCCACGTGCGCGCCAAGGAGCGCAAGGGTGAGGAGCCGCTGCTGTCCACCGGGCTCTTCCGGAATCGAACATCGAATCTCGGTCTCATCACGCAGAACGTGCAATGGCTCCTCCTGCTGGGGACCTCATTCGTCGTGTCGGCGTACCTCCAAGTCGTGCGAGGGTACAACGCGATCGAGACCGGGGTGATCTTCACGGCGGCCACCGCCGGCATCCTGGTCTCGTCAATCGCTGCCGAGCGGCTCGCGAGGAGGCACAAGCAACGCACCCTGGTCATCGTCGGCTTCATCGTCACGCTGTGCGGGATCGCCTTGCTCGTCGCCATGGTGAACGGGAATCCGACCGCGTGGGCCTTCGCCCCCGGGCTTCTGCTGATCGGGCTGGGAGTGGGCGCGATGCTAACCCCGTCCGTCAACCTGGTCCAGTCGAGCTTCCCCGATGAGCTGCAGGGCGAGATCTCCGGCCTGTCGCGCAGCGTGTCGAACCTGGGCTCATCGCTCGGCACTGCCGTGGCGGGGACGATCCTCATCACGTGGTCGTACGGTCTCGCGATGATCACCCTCGCCGTGTTGGGACTCGTTGGGCTCGTGGCAGCGTTCATGCTCCCCATCAACCTGGTTCCTGCGAAGTCCGGCGCCCCGGCCGACTGACCCGGCGTGCGCGACGGGTAGCAGGGCGGGGACGCCGGCCACGCTTCACCCTGGGGGGGAAATCTGGGGTGCCGCGTCGATGCTGCAGGGGTTACGGCTCCTCGAGCCGGTGGTCTTCTACGCGAAAGTCCGCCGGGCCGGCGGACGGGCCTGCTGTCAGCAGGCTCAGCTCCAGCACGTCCTCGAGCTGGCTGGCGCCAGGGGCGACGGTGTCTTCCTCGGTCATGCGGATCTCATCGGCCACAGCTGGGTTTCCTTGCCTGGGTGTCGGACGGCGGGGTCCTTAACCCTAGCGGGAGTTCCTGCGCATTCGCCGGTGTTGGGGCTGCGTCAGCGTTACCGGCGGCCGGCGCAGCGGCGTGGCGGCGTGGCGGAGGCCGCCGCGCACCTGGGGAGGATTCCGACGAGTAAGGCCGGACCCTGATGTGTGGACCCGGCCTCAGTTCCTCCGGTTAGCGGTTCTTGGGCGGGCGTAGGACTTTTCCGGGTTCCGCGCGCAGTCAGCGACGAGTCCGCGGTTCACGAGTTCGGCCAGCAGCAAGGCGAGGCGGTAGTCGGTGGCGTCGTCCAGTGCCAGCTTGAAGTACCGGGCGGCGAAGCTGGACTTGCCTTTGAGCCATTCCAGCCAGCCGATCAGGCACAGCATCGGGGCACGCTGTCCTTCGGGGGTTGCCTTCATGAGTTCGAACGCGACTTCCTGGGCGGTATCCACGCGTGCCCAGTCCGGGCGGGCAGGGAACACTCCAAGCATGACGGCCGTGAACTGATCCGGTGCACTGGTGATGACGTCAGTCATCAGGCAGTCTCGAGCGGTGGGGTGCTGGAATGCTCCTGCCAGTTCCTGCGCGATCCGGGCGGTCAGGGTGGCGGGGTTCCCCAGCACCTGGGCCCACGCGTCGCGACTGTTCTCCAGCCCTTCAGGCCATCCATCGGGGCGGTAGGCCGCGATGGCTTCGCGGGTTCCCGCGTCCCCGGTGAACGGTGCCGGTTCCGTGAATCCGCTGACGTTGCTTCCGGCGTAGATCACGGCGGCGTTTCCGGTGCTGGCGGTGATCGCGTCCAGGGGCTGCTCAGAACAGCACAGCGGGTTGGTGCAGAGGTAGTTCATCCAGACTTCGGAGGTCACCATCCACGCGTCCCGCAACGGAATCCCTGCGGTGGCCCGTTCGGTGCGCAGTGCGGCGACGTGATCGGAGTAGGAGCGCGGGATATTTGAGCTGTTTTCGTCGGCGTAGCCGACCGGCGTCCGGGCGTAGGCCAGCGGGTCGGTGCCGAACGGGGCGTCCATGCGGAGCCTGGCACGGAGCTGGTTTCCCTGCATGGTCAGCACGCGGCGGTCTTGCTAACACTCTTCACAAGAAACCTCCATCCTTTGGTTGCGTAAAGGCTGGCCGGCGCATCTTGGGGGCAGGCGCCGACCAGCACTTACAGCGGAAGGCCGGCCGGATGCCTGGTGGGGGTCCAAGCTCCGGCGGCGCTTACAAAGCCGTAATCGCTGGGGAACCCCGAAAGGTTACGCACCAATCGGAGTTTCTTTTTTCTTCCTTCGGCGCCTCTCCCTGCGTGTGCGGGAAAAACGCGAGGATGTCGTCGGCGGCGGAGAACCGCGAAGTCCTTGATGCCATGGCCGTCGCCGACTCGAACGTCATGGCTCTGATCACCTCCGGCATGAGCACCGCCTAGGACGAAGAGCAGACACCGCAACTCGCGACACGGGCTCTGTCCGACAGGAAGGGCGCCACTTTCGTAGACTCAATGGAGATCCGACACGTCTCCTCTATAGAGACAAGCCCGCCACAGGAAGAACCATCGATGAAGATTATCGTCCTAGTAAAGGAGGTCCCCGACACGTACGGGGACCGAAAACTGAACCTTGAAACAGGCCTCGCCGATCGAGAAGCCAGCGAGACAGTCATTGATGAGATCGGTGAGCGGGCCTTGGAGCTGGCATTGACGTACGCCGACGCGAACGAGGGCACTGAGGTCGCAGTCCTCTCCCTCGCCCCCGAGGGAGCGACGGCAACGATACGCAAGGGGCTGGCGATGGGAGCGGGCAGCGCCACCCACATCTCCGACGAGGCGCTCCGGGGTGCGGATCTTGGACTTACCGCCGAAACCCTCGCGGCAGCGATCCGTCGCGTTGAGTTTGACCTTGTGATCACCGGCAACGTCTCCACCGATGGATCCGGCGGCATGATTCCCGCGATGCTCGCAGAATTGCTTGACGTGCCGCTTGCTACCGGCCTCAGCTCCGTACAGATCAGCGACGGCGCGGTGTCCGGCTCCAGGCCCGTTGAATCCGGCGTGCAGCAGGTATCGGCGACCCTGCCGGCGGTGATTTCCATTACCGAGGCGCTTCCCGGGCCGCGCTTCCCGAACTTCAAAGGAATTATGGCCGCGAAGAAGAAGCCCGTTGAGGTGCTGACCCTCGCAGATCTCGGGGTCACGGCCGACAACCCGGACGCGGCGCGTTCGATCATGCTGACCGTTGCAGAAAAGCCCCCGCACGCGGCGGGCGTCAAGATCATTGACGAGGGTGATGCCGGCGAGAAGCTCGCCGACTTCCTCATCGAAAACCGACTGGCCTAAGGACTAACGACATGACTGATTTTCCTCGTGACGCAATCCTCGTCGTCGTAGAAGCCCAGGCTTCGGGTGAACTCGAGAAGGCAGCACCCGGACTCTTCGGCGCTGCCGCTGCCGTTGGCACGCCAGTTGCCTTGGTACTTGCCGCACCCGGTGCCGGGAGCGCCGCCGCCGCAGAGGCCGCGGCCCTCGGTGCCGCGCACGTACTGATCGCCGAGACGCCGGATCCGTCAGCGCTCGGAGTGCCGAGCGTTGACGCGCTTGCCGCCGCCGTGGAGCAGGTGCAGCCGGACGCGATCCTGATTTCGCATTCCCTGAATGGGCGCGACCTTGCCGGCCGTTACGCTGCACGTTCGCGTGCGGCGATCTCTGCCGATGCAATCGGCGTATCACGTGATGACGAGGGCGTCGTGGCACACCACTCCGTCTACGGCGGTGCCTACAACGTGACGTCAACGTCCACGTTCGGGGCGCCCGTCATTACGGTCCGCCAAGGCTCCGTCGATGCACGTGCCACGGCTCAGCCGCAGGCGTCGGAGACCTTGGCCGTGACGCCCTCCGGGAAGCCGGCCGCCCGGATCGACTCGTTCGAGGAGGCAGTTGCCGCCACCTCGCGGCCGGAGCTGCGTGGTGCCGCCAAGGTTGTCGCGGGTGGCCGCGGCCTCGGGTCGGAGGAACAGTTCGCCCTCGTCGGACAGCTCGCCGATACCCTCGGTGCAGCCGTTGGTGCCTCGCGCGCCGCGGTGGATGCGGGCTACATCCCGCAGTCGCATCAGGTCGGCCAGACCGGGGTTTCCGTGTCGTCACAGCTGTATATCGCGCTGGGCATTTCCGGCGCGATTCAGCACCGGGCCGGCATGCAGACCGCGAAGACGATCGTCGCCATCAACAAGGATTCAGACGCGCCGATCTTCGAGATCGCCGACTATGGTGTGGTCGGCGACCTCTTCAAGGTTGTGCCCCAGCTGATTAGCGCCCTTGAGGCTCGGAAGAAGTAAAGATGGCAACTCAGTCTCGGTCCATCCGGCGTGGCCTGCCGCGCGTCGAAGGCGGTGACCCCTGGCCTCCAGCAGGCGAGGCGCCCGCCCGCATTGTCACGGCAGGAACGGCCGCCGCGCCGGCGTCTGATTCAGGGGCGGGACCGGTCACCGCCGGGCCAGCGGCCGCCGCGCCCCCCGCGCCCGCGGCTGCCGCCGCTGCCTTGGAAACGGCACCGGGTGCGACGGCGG